>CAYPDZ010000010.1:0-4267 GCA_964409575.1 uncultured Muribaculaceae bacterium
GTTTACTCTCTACTTCTAGGAGAGGTAGTAGTGAGTTATTCCCTCGCCCCTTGAGGGAGAGGGAGCAGTCCTGCACGAGTTTACGAGTGCTAGGAATGCGGGTGAGGGGCGACGATGTTGCGATTGCGGATCGCGCTTCGCTTGTCCGCAATGACGGGAAACAGCAAACCGAAAAGAACTTATCACGAGTTGTACCCCTCCCCCTAACCCTTCCCTCTCGCAAAACAATACTCAATTGTTTTGCTCGGCAGAGTCTCAAGGGGCGGGGGAAAAAGACTGCCTTTACCTTGGCTGAAGTCCTCATCACCCTTGGCATCATCGGCGTTGTAGCAGCTATTACAATGCCGACGCTTATCGCTAACATCCAAGATAAAGTTTTGGAAAATCAACACGCAAAGGCTAAAAATATTTTGTCTAACGGTTACAGAAAAATGTTAGCCGATAGTGAAGTATTTGAATTGAGTAATACGCCGTTAAATACCTGTCTTACGGACACTTGTATTGATGCAGAGCATTTGAAAGTTTTCAAAACAGTAAAAAGTGGAGTTGGGTTAACAGACTTAAACTTACCTAATAAATATCAGGATAAAGACGGAAATGAATTTGATATAAATTGGAGTAATAAATATGTTTTTGTCACACCTGATGGGTATGTTTACGCTTTAGATAAAGAAAAATTTTTGTCAGATAGAGAATATAACATTTATACAGATATAAATGGAGCTAAAAAACCTGCGAAAGAGAAAAAAGATTTAATACTGTATACTGTATCAGATAGAGGGGTTGTTACAGAAGCTGATATCCAAGCTAATCAGTGTTCTCAGAAAAATTTTAGAGCTTGTAATATGGAACAGTGTTACGCATTGGAACTTCTATTTGATTATAGTCGTCAGGGTAGTTACAGTGTGACACGTTTTATTTGGGATTTTGATAATGACAAATGCGATGTCCAAGTTGAAGAATATATTAAACCAGATATTTTTTTTTAGGAAACTAGAAAACGAAAGGAGTCTAAAATGACACAAGTAAAACGCGCCAATGGTTTACCCTTAGGCTATTATCCACATAATCTAAGCGAAGAAGCCATATACAGGACAGTATAATCAAGTACAAGAAATTACGAGCAAAAGAAACGTATCGCTATGAATTTTGGAATGTATATGAAACACCAGATACAATAGATGAAACGAGAAAACACCGATGGAATATTACTATACACTCAAAGAAAAAGTCGCTTAGTCTAATATGTATTGAACTAGGACAACTACTTGAAAAATTTTTTATTTGGGTTATAATGTAAATATAGACTGTACACAAGACCAGAACGGAGGCTTTAGCCTCAGGCGAAAATATTTAAAAATTTTCCATCTGTTGTCAAAGAGCGTAAAAAAGGTGGTGAAAAATAAATGGCAGAAGTTAAAGTTGGTGAAAATGAATCAATTGAAAGCGCATTAAGACGTTTCAAGAAAAAAATTCAAAAAGCCGGTATCCTTTCAGAAGTTAAAAAACGTGAAAGATATGAAAAACCAAGCGTAAAAAGAAAACGCAAATCAGAAGCTGCTCGTAAACGTAAAGTTTAATGTGAACTGAGGGCGAGAACTTGTTAGCAAAATGGTGAAACCATTGCAGATGACAATCGAGACCCGTTAAACGTGAGCGTTAAAAGCTAAAGTATAAAAGAAAAGGAACATTTTAAATGTTCCTTTTTTAATGCTGTTTTTCACGAAATCTACCCTACGTAGCCTGCTAACACTTCCTGCCCTAACACGGAGAATCGCATTTTTTTCAAGGCTCTCAATTCTGTTTGACGGATACATTCTTTCGTAACTCCGTATATATTTCCGATTTCTTCGAGTGTCATTTTGGCGCAATTTTCCAAGCCATAACGCATTTTTACAACTTCTTGTTCGCGCTCTTTTAATGTTGAAATTACGTTCAAAATATCAGTACGCAAATTTTCAAATTCGACATCCTGAGTTGCGGAAGCTTTTTCATCTTCGATAATATCGGCATAATTCATTTCTTTTCCGTCGCTGTTTTCAAGCCCACTTTCAATAGAGATTGTTTTTGAATATGCGTTCAAAAATGTATCAATCTTATCAGGTGCAATATTCATTTTTTTTGCAACATCTTCTGTTTTGACTTGACAGTTGTTTTCGCGTTCCATTTCGCGTTTTAATTTTGAAAATCTTGAAAGTGTTTCTTGAATGTACACAGGAATTTTCATGCAGTGTGATTGTTCAGAAATTGCCTTAAACATAGCTTGTTTAATCCACCAGCTTGCGTAAGTTGCGAATTTGTAGCCGAGTTTGTAGTTAAATTTGTCTACAGCTACCATAAGTCCGACATTTCCCTCTTGAATTAAATCAATAACGGGGAGATTTGACATGTGGATTGTTTTTTTTGCGATTGTGACAACGAGTTTCAAATTCGCTTTGATTAATTTTTCTTTGGCTTCTTCGTCACCTTCTTTAGCTCTTTTCGCAAGCTCTTTTTCTTCTGGTAAGCTCAAACTTGGATAATCTGCGATTTCTTTGATGTAACCGGAAAGAACTGTGTCTGTTGTTGCTTCGATGACCTCATTTTTTGCGGGGTTGGTTTTTTTCATTTTGATAATACTGTTCATACCTCTTAAACTCCTTCTTGGTAAACACAAATGACGATATATACTTAGTATATACTAAAGTATATAAAATTTCAAGTCTTTTGTAAAGTTTTATTAAGCTTTATAGAAATTATTTTGTTGTATAATGGTATTAGGAGATTGAATTATGAAAAAGAAATTATTAATAACCTTAGGTATTTTATTTACGATGATTGTTGCATCTGCAACGAGTATTGCTGTTACAAAGATGAATGCGCCAAAACATCCGTCAGATTATCATATCGGTATTACGTATAATGAGGCAATCAAGTCTGATAAACCGATGCTCGTTGTGTTTTATGTTGACTGGTGCGGATATTGTTTGAGGTTTATGCCAAAATTTAATATTTTAAGCAAACTTTATGGTACAAAATATAATTTTGTAATGCTTAATGTTGAAGGGTCAAAGGAAAATCGTAAACTTGCCGAAAATACAGGTATTGGTGGTTTTCCGACAGTTTATATATTAGATCCAAAATATGACAACAAAATTTTATTATCTAATTCAATTTATCAGGATTTGGGTAAGTTTAGAGTTGAACTTGACCGATATTTAAGAATAAGAACAATGTTGGATAAGAAATAAAAAAAAAGACCTTGAATTTTTCAAGGCCTATCCGTTTAAATAAGAAGAGAGAGCTTATATTTATATTAAGTATTATCGCAAATAAAATTTGCTAGTTTTGAGAGTAATATTACGAAATGTTAAGAGATATTCAAAATTTAAAAGATAACAGAAATGTTGATATACAAAAAGTAGGGATTAAAAATCTCAAATTACCGCTTGTTATTCAGAGAAAAAACAGCTCAAATCAGATTGTGTCGGCTGATGCAAGGGTTAGTGTTTCTTTGCCAAAGCATTACAAAGGAACGCATATGTCAAGATTTGTTGAGGTTTTGACGGAATGGCAGCATAAAAATTTGTTGGGAGTTGATATCAAGGGTTGTCTGGAAAAGATTATTGAAAATCTTGATGCACAATGTGGTGAATTGGAGTTTAAATTTACTTATTTCATCGATAAAAAGTCGCCTGTCACTGGGATTTCGGCACCAATGAGTTATGAATGCTCTTTTGAGGGGCGGATTGTTGATGATGAATACAAATTTATTCTGGGTGTTTCGGTACCCGTGACGACTTTGTGTCCTTGTTCAAAAGAGATTTCCGAAAACGGAGCGCACAATCAACGTGCGGTGGTTAATGTTAAAATTTCTTATGATGAGAGCGAACAAGTTTGGCTTGAGGATTTGATTGAGCTTATTGAAAAATGTGCATCTTGTCCTTTGTACACGTTATTGAAACGAGAGGATGAAAAATTTGTAACAGAAAAAGCTTGGAACAATCCGAAGTTTGTGGAAGATATTTTGCGAGATGTGGTAGTTGAGTTGCGGAATTTGCCTGTAATTAATGAATTTGAGGTTGACTGCGAAGCGTTTGAAAGTATTCACAATCATTCCGCTTGGGCGTTTCAGCATGAAATTCAGGCGTAGTGTGCATCAGCGAAATGAGCTTGTTTGATGTCGATAAGTCGTTAGGACGATAAGACGGTAAGTTCGCTACAGTTTGCTTTGCAAACATTCTAACCTCACCCTAACCCTCTCCTAAAATTAGGAGAGGGAATTTTC
>CAYPDZ010000010.1:4367-26852 GCA_964409575.1 uncultured Muribaculaceae bacterium
TTCGCTTAACAATTTGCCCAATGAATTTATCTTGATAAAATTGTATTATGATTAAGATTTTGTTTATTTCTGAAAACAGTGCACAAATTAACAAATTTAAAAATATTTTTGACAAAAATTTATACGAATTTACAGGCTTATCAGATGTTTCATTGCTTGTTGACACAATAGGCGCGGGCATTCCTGATATCATTTTTTTTGATGCGGAAATCAAAAATATTAAAGATTTAAACAAAACTATCAAAAAATATTGCGAAAATTCAATAATAATCTTTCTGGTAAACAAAATTTTTGAAAAAGAACTTGTAAAATACGCAAACGCATTTGTAACATCTGACATGCCGGAAAGCTTAATCCTATCAACCGTTGACGTAAATCTAAGGATGAAAAATGCTTTGGAAATGCTTTCGAGTTCAAACAAAGATTTGGCTGACAGTTTGTATCGTCTTAACGCTCTTTACAGCACCAGTTCTCAATTTGCAGGAACTTTAGATAAAGACAAATTAATTAAATACATGATTGAGGGAATGGATAAAGCACTGAGCTTTTCTTTGACAAGTACGCTTTCACTTTGTAAAGATGAACCTTTATTAATCATTAATTCTTTGTATGAGCTTTCAGATGAATTGATTTCTGCACTGAAATTCAGATGTGTTTTGAATTTCAACTCAACTTTTGAGGGTAAAACTCTTGATATTAACACTCTAAAAGTCGTCAAACACATCAAATATCCGGCGAGCAGATTTACATTCACGCTTTTTCAATATGACAACATGTTTGCCAAAATCTCGCTTGGCGATACGGATTTTGGGTTTATTGAAATCTTTAAAGAAAACTCATTTACGCCGGAAGATGCAACCTGCTTTCAAACCATTGCACAACAAGTCGCTTTGCCTTTAAAAAGTGCGACTTTGTACCAAGAACTCATTGAAACGAATGCAAAACTTGAAAAACTTGAGCGTTTGAAATCCGAATTTATTTCAATTGTTTCACACGAATTGAGAACACCTTTGACATCTATAAAAAACTCACTTGACATTCTCGGAAGTGGGAGATGTGGAGAGGTTACGCAATCTGCCGAAAAATTCTTGTCAATGGCAATGCGAAATGTACAAAGATTATCAGGAATTATCAATGACCTTCTTGATTTGTCAAAAATTGAAGCCGGTAAAATGGATTTCAACTTTGCACAGGCAAATATCAATACCGTAATCGGCTATGTGAAAACAGCACTCGCAGAAGTTGCAAAATCTAAGGGTTTAAATCTTATAACCAGAGAAGCAGAAAACCTGCCTGAAACAAAATTTGACGCACAAAGACTCGAACAAGTTTTAACAAATCTTGTGTCTAACGCAATAAAATTCACATCTGAAGGCAAAACAATCACTATTTCATCAAAACTTGTTAACGCATCAGATATAAAAATCAACGAAATTTTCAAATCTGAAATAAAAAATCTTTCGGGTGATTATGTTCAAGTCTGTGTTGCTGATGAAGGTATAGGAATTGATACAAAAGACTTGCTCAGGGCGTTTGACAAGTTTGCTCAGATAGAAAACTCTTTATCGCGAAAAGCCGGCGGAACAGGTTTGGGGCTGCCTATTGCCAAGCAATTATTAGAAGCTCACCAAGGCGCCATTTGGTGCGATAGTGAGCTTAATAAAGGTTCTAAGTTCTATTTTGTTATTCCTGTTACTTTAGGTTAACGTTTTTGGTTATAAATTCTGACAAATTGAATTCTTTTGTCTTTTGAGCGATACTTTCCACAATTTGAGAGAATATGTTAAGATTTTCTCTCATTTGCTGGGTTGTTGCCTTACTGTTAAGGATTTCTGTACCATCAATAATACAATTTAAATCCATACTTTCAGGAAGTTTGTCAGCCGCTCTTAAAGCTTCATTGACAACTTCGATTTTTTCAGGATTTACGGACGGATTGATAAAAGATCCAAGTACGTTAACAAATTTTTGTTCCTTTGTATAATCCATAGTATAACCACCACTCAATGTTGATTCTGCAATATCTTTTACAAGTGGTCTTGTTGCAGCTAAATGTCTGCCGGCTTCCGGATGTTCAAATACAGGTGCAAAAGAACCTAAGAAGTATTTAGATGCTGTAATGTCTGTATGGTTGATTACTTCTTGTGCAAATTCTACCATGTCAGGATTTTCTTTAGATGCTTTCGGCAATTTTTCCATCAAAAACGCCAATAAACTTTTACCGTTTGATGCCGGTTTTCTTATATTTATATTGGTATTAAGCATTTCTGTTTTATTTCCCATTTCACAAATATCGGACACAAGTCCCAAATGTTTTGGATTCATAGCCTTTAATTCTTGTCTGAATTGAGCAACTTCCGGCATTTTTTCAGCAAAATAATCGATATTTGCGAGTAGTTGTTCTGTCGTCCTTGTATCAGCTTCTCTGGTAAAAGCACCCATTTGCTCCCAAGCCCCAAATCTGAATGACGGTTTAAGGCGCTCGGTAAGTTGTGCCCCCCCCCCGATGATTTTATTAATAATTCCCATAAAATGTTCCTTTCTGTTTTTTCTTGTGACTGCTATTTTTATAACTTAAAATAAAAAAATTTTGCTACCAGATTTACAAATATTTACAAAATAGAAAAGGTTTTTTAATATGGTATAATACTTGTAGGTCGTTCTGAGTCGTTTTGTTATAGATTCTTCGCTGATGCTCAGAATGACGAAGGCGAAGAATCTCTATAGGAAGAATATGAAAAAAATATTAATTGTTGATGACGAACAGGATATTGTAGAAAGTTTAAAATTTGTGCTAGAAACAGCGGATTTTACCTGTTATTGTGCTTATAACGGCGAGGACGGACTGCGATTGGCAAAAGAAATTGTACCGGATTTAATCATTCTTGACGTTATGATGCCGAAAATTAACGGTTACAAAATCAGCAGACTCTTGAAATACGATGCAAAGTATAAAAACATTCCGATTTTAATGGTTACTGCACGTTCGCAAGAAGAAGATAAACTGATAGGCGAAGAAACAGGTGCGGATGAATATATAACAAAACCGTTTGAATTGGATGAAGTAGTAAAAACAGTAGAAAAATACCTTAGATAATTATGGAAACAACAGTTACAAACAAAACTCTTGAAAAACTAAAATACGACCTTGTCAGAGCTGGACTTGTTGCCTATGAAACAATTGAACAGGCTCAAGAACTTGCCAATGCTCAAAATATAAACATTGGACAGGCTTTGATAAATTCCGGCATCTTATCAGAAAATGATATACTAAAATTTCTGGAGGCAAAACTTCATATACCGTACGTTAATCTTGACGATTACACGCTCGACCCAAAATGTCTGAAATACATTAGTTTTGCTGATGCTAAAAAATATAGAATTATTCCGCTTTTCAAAATCGAAGAAACATTGACGGTTGCAATGGCTGACCCTTTGGATTTGTTTGCAATAGACAAGGTTATCGAAACCGCTGAATGCTCAATTGAGCCGGTTATATCGTCAGAAAGCAGTATTTTAAACAAAATCAATGAATATTACAAAGAAGATGAAATCGTTGGAGAAATTTTCACAGAAAACGGCTCTGACTACGACTGGCGCGACGAACTTCATAATGAGGATTTGTCGGACAATCATATCCAAAAAATTATCCGCGCGATTTTGAAACAAGCTATTTTAGAAAAAGTTCATGAAGTAACATTTCAACACGACGACAGCGGTTTTGTCGTAAATTTCAAGAAAAACGGAGAAATTTTAAATAAAGGAAATATTCCTCAAACACTTACATCGTCTTTTGTCGCAAAACTTAAAAATCTTGCAGAACTGGATGCATCTGTCAGTGAAGTTCCGCAACTTGGTAAACTTAATTTCAAAGTTGACGATATAAACATTATCGCAAGTATTTCGACCTTCCCGACAATTATGGGTGAAAGAATTTTCCTCAAAATCTACAAACCGCCAAGAGAATTAAGCCAGATTATCACATCTGAAAATAATTTGAACGTAATCAAATCAGCACTCAACAACCCCGGAATAATTATCGTATGCGGTTCTCCATTGAGCGGAAAAACTCATATTATTTATTCGCTTTTACTTGAAGGTGCAAGTAAAAACAAAAATATTATGACACTCGAAAGTATTGCAAAATACAATCTCAAAAATGTTCATCAGTGCGAGTTGAACGAAAATGTCGGGTTTAATATGGATAAAGCCTCACGATTTATAGAGTTTCAATCGCCTGACATAATTTATCTTGAAGGAATTAAAACAAAAGACTCTTTTGATTATTTTTCAAGTCTGGTATTTGAAAACAAAACAATTATCATGGAATTTCTTGCAAACAACATGGAGGATTTGAGGTATAAATTGTCGTTCTCAGACTTTGAAACTTTAAAGTCAATAATATCTTGTCTTATATTCATCCATTCACAAGACAGTATTGAAGTTTTTTCAAAAGAAACAGTGCAAAAGTATTTGGCATAAGTTTCCCTCGTCATTGCGGACAAGCATAGCGCGATCCGCAATCGCAAGGATGTTGCCTTTAGATAGACTCTGCGATTCCGTGTCAAGCACGGAATGACGGTACTGGGATGAAGTGAGATTTCTATTCCTGTCATTGCGAACTCAGTGCCTTTTGCTAGACTAAAGTCTACTCTCCCAACCTCACACCCAAATCTATCAACTTATTTAAACAAACTACCACTTTCAGCTACTACCGGAATTGCTCTGACTACACAGAAAATAATTGCAATCCAAGCCAAAATCATTGTAACAGTGTGTAAAACCGGAGTTCCTGACCAAACTTCCATACCGGGTGTGAAAGTTATAATCAAAAGCATAAACGCCATGACTTTTGCAACTGCATAACTTATTCTCATAAATTTTGATGCACAAATAAATTTGCCCCAAGAAGTTTTTTGCATTGATTTTTCACCAAAAGCTGTCATACCTTTTGATAAAGCAACACTTCTTATTCCGTCTGTTGTGAACGCTCTTGCAACACAAATCAGCGGAAATATTATGTTTATCCAACCCAAAACTGCAAATACTGTCCAATATGAAACTTCAACAATTCTATCACCCAAAATATCAAGAACAGAGCCCCATTCTGACGATTGGTTGAATTTTCTTGCTAAATATCCGTCAAGCCCGTCCATAGCAAATGCAATTGCAGTCAAAACAAACGCCAGTACATAAGCCCAAGTTGTGTGTACAAACAAAAGTCCTATTGCTACATAAGCTACAAAAACTCTTGCTATTGATACTATATTTGCTAAATTATCTTTTATCTTCATTTGATAGCCTCCTCATCTTGCTCGTTCGCGTTTAACGGGTCTGCGGTCTTTCTTTTCACAAGCTTTGCTTGTCCAAAGAAAGCTCCTCGCCCTCTACTCGCGTTTAGTTCTTGATAGTGCAAAACTTACTTTGTCTAAATTTTTTACTTTATCGCCGAGCATAACTTTTTCGGCTTCCTCCAAGATTTGTGTTACCATAAATCCGTTATCGCCGTCAGAACGAGCTTTTGAACCCGTTGTACAGCAACTTATAAAGTGCTGACACTCAAGTTTAAGCGGTTCAATTTCCAAATAATCCAAGGTAATATTTTGTAAAGTATCTTTTTTGAAATTGTCGTAGATTACAAGTTTGTCTTCTGCTACCGTATCATCCAATATAGCAGTCGCTTTTGTACCTCTGACCAATAATTGAACATGTTTTCTCGGTGTAATCCAACTGTCTGAAATTTGTCCAATCATACCGTCCTCAAATTGAATACCGATATGCGTAATATCCATAATGTCATTTCGTTCAGACGAACAACCGATTGCAGAAATCACAGAAACAGGCTGTTTGCCTGTAACATAGCTCATCATAGATACATCATGCGGAGCCAAATCCCACATTACACTTCTGTCGTTTTTGAAATAATTAACATTTAATCTGTCGCTTTGAGCATAAACAATATCGCCCAAAACGCCTTCTTCAATAAGCATTTTAAGTCTGTTAACGGCAGGATGATAAAGTAGTAAGTGACCTACCATCAAGACCAATCCTTTGTCATGTGCAAGTTGTGATAAATCTCTTGCTTCATTAGCAACTGTCGAAATCGGTTTTTCTACATAAACATTTTTACCTGCTTCAAGCATTGCTTTAACCATTTTGTAATGAGTATGACTCGGAGTTACGACACACACTCCGGTAATTTCTTTATTCTCAATAATGTCATGAAAATCTCTTGTAACTTTTACTCCCGGGTACTGTTCGGTAACTTTTTGGAGGTTACTTTCATCCAAATCGCAAACAATTTCAAGTACGTTTAGGTTATAAAAGTTGCGGACAATATTTCTGCCCCAAACACCACATCCTATTACTGCTATTCTCTGTTCTGTCATATCCCTTATTCCTTCTTATTAAATTATTATACTTCTTGTTGAGCTTGTTCTCTTGCGTTATGAGCATTAACGCGGATTTGATGCATTTGTTCACATCTTTCATAGAAAAGTTCTCTGTCATCTTCCGGAAAATACAAAGCCAGTTTATCCAAAAGAGGTTTTGGAAATTCCGAATACTTTGCCATCCTGTCAAGAACAGCTTCGTTGAGCGGATAAAGCGTTCTGTAGTTTTTGTTATAAATCGCTTTTATTTCATTTTCAGCTCTGTCTTCATTTTCTAAAACTTTCGCACCGAGTTTATAAGTCACGTATATCGTGTCAAAATAAACAGGTTTATAACCTTTCATTATAATTCTTGTGATTAAATCAAAATCAGCGAGGAGTTTAAATCTTTCATCAAAGAAATTTTCCTTTTCTAACATTGATTTTTTGAAAAACATTGCCTGTCTTGCACAAGGCATAACGAGAAAAGCCGAATGCATTGCGGGCGCAAACAAGAATACAAAACCTTCCGGATGTCTGCAGTATGCCGGCGCAAACGTAAAATCAGCCTCGTTAGCTTCCAAAAGATTTACGATATCATATATAGAAGTCACATCATGAATAAAATCATCGCAACTCAAAAACGTAACGTATTTACCTTTTGCATGCATTATACCTTTGTTGTAAGCATTAAATTTTCCGGTATCTTTTTCTGAGAAAAAAGTTAAATATCCCTGATTTTTGTAATTTTTTAAAAATTCTACAGTTCCGTCAGTAGAACCATTATCAATAATAATATGTTCAATATTCGGATAGGTTTGCATATCAAGCAACTGAACAAGCAGGTTAAAAGCGTCAGCCTGATTATTTTTCAACAAATTATCCGTAGGTGTAATTATTGTTACTAATGGTTCCATATTTTTAGTTTATCACAACTCCCGCGCTTTTCCCAATTATTAAGACTTGTTAAAATTTTGTATAAATATCTCTTATAATATATTCTTCAAGAGATTTTTTTTCACGATTTTTACTTTTAGGATCGTTAATCATTATATCAAAAGCATAAGTTTTACCGCTTCTCGAAGTAATATATCCGGCAATTGCACTTTCTGTACAGTGAGTTCCTGTTTTTGCACGAATATTATCTTTAAAATACAACATTCTGTCAGTCAAAGTTCCTTCACCTGCAGTCGGTAGTGAATTTTTAAAATCCTCAGATTTTGACATTTTAACAAGGAATTCGGTCATAAAATCTGCTGTCAGCATATTATTTTTAGAAACACCGCTTCCGTCAACTATTCTTATATCACTGTAATCAAGCCCGATTTTTTCAAAATATGAGTTCAACATTTTTTGAGAATTGTCAAAAGAGCCTGTATCATTTACAAATTTTGCACCTGCAAGTTTAAACACTGTTTCTGCAACCATATTGTTGCTGTTTTTAAGTATCGCATTTACAGCATCACTTATCGGGTGAGTAATTTCATCTACCAAATATGTGTTTGCAGTAGGAGTTCTTTTTTGCATAATGTTGTTGTAATACTCAATTTTGGCATTTCTGACAGCATCTTCACAGCGCAAAATAAAATATCTTTTTAAATTGTTTATCGGAACTTGTTTGGTTATCTGATTTTTTACAGTACCTTCAACAGTGAGCATATCAGGTGAAATGTTATTGTTTCTGCTTAATTTTACAGATGTTAAACTGCCTGTTGTGACCAAATTCATAAATGTTGTCGGATAAAATTTTGTTGTGTAAATATTTGCTGGCGCTCCTTGAGTTGTCGGCGCAATAACTATATTCAAGAGGTTTTTATCAATATTATATGAACTGTACTTCGGCATCAGGATATTTAGATCATCATCCCACTGCCATCCTTCACCCCATTCGGTAGTGTCAAAAATATAGTCATCAACATATATATTTTTAGGTTCGACAATATTTTTGCTTTTTGCGGTTGCAAACAATTGGTTCAAATTAGATGATGTAAAAAACGGATCTGCACCTAGTTTTAAATAAACATCATTATTTGTTGTTTTAAAAAGTTTTGTCGAAAATTTGTAATCTTTGCCTAACGTGTCTAATGATGCACTCAAAGTTACCATCTTTAGTGTAGAAGCAGGAATTGAGGGTTTTGTTTCGTTCAAATTGTATACACTTTTACCTGTACTTATATCTTTAATCGAGATTGCAATCGCACCTTTGTTTATTCCCGATTCGGATATAGTTTTGTCAATAGGAGCGGCAAAAACATTTTGCGCAAACATTAAAATCAAACTAAGCAAAAATATTTTCTTCATATACTACCTCGTAGTTTTCTCTTATATCATCTAAACATTTACATTTATCTCTGAACTCATACATTGGTGTAAAATCCAAAGTCGCACACATTGCACCTTCTTTTTGGTCTTTAATTTCAGATATTGTTTCACCTTTGTAATCGATAATTCTTGAATGTCCTAAATTCCACTCATCATCCTCAATATAGCCTGATTGAGTGAGTGCTACCATATACGTTTGGTTTTCAACAGCACGCGAACGAGTCATGCATTCCCACGGTGTCGGTTTTTTAAGCCCCCAAGCCGCACAGTTTATAAGCAAATCCGCGCCGGCTTGCCTGTACGCTCGATAAATTTCAGGAAATCTTATATCATAACAGATTGTCAAACCGGTTTTTATCCCGTCAATATTAACCATAACGGGAGATTTTCCAACTTCAACAAATTTACCCTCATCACACCCATAATATGAAAAAAGATGATTTTTTGAATACGTTGCAACGAGTTCGCCTTTTCTGTTCAAGACCGGACAGGTATTGTAATAGTGACCGTTTTTTTCTGTTATAAAGCTTCCTCCAATAATCCACGCATTTTGTTCATTCGCGATTTTTGATAAAAATTCAACAGTTTCACTGTTGTTTAAATTTTCTGCACTTTCTCTGAATACTTTCGGTGACCAACCGCATGTCCAAACTTCGGGCAACACAATAATATCCGCATCCCTCACATCTCTTTCGATAAGTGTTTGAACTTTATTAAAATTTTCTTTTTTATCCCCAATCTTAGCATTCATTTGAATGCCAAATAGTTTTATTTTTTCCATAGTTTATTTTTTACTGCCTCTTTGTAAAGCTCAGGAGCTTTTTTTTCAAGTGCAAAAAGTTGATCTTTTATGTTTTGTCTCGCCTGTTCCAATTCCTCGTTTGTCGCATCAGGTTTTAGATAAATCGGTTCACCATAAACATTCAAGATATTGCAGTCACCGAACGGGGTTTTCATTTTGTCCCAAGACGGAAGTGTAATAAACGTAAGTTGTGGAGAATACCAATGAACCGGAATGATTGGAGCACCTGTTTTTTGAGCAAGTTTTAAAACACCGTTTTTAACTTTGTATAACGGTCCATGAGGTCCGTCTACCATAATTCCGATACTTTCACCGTCATTCAATCTTGAAATCATCTGCATTGTAGATTGAACGGCACCACGTCTTTCAGCAGAACCTCTCACAACTTTAAATCCCATTTTTTCAATTACGCTTGCAATAATTTCGCCATCTAATGACGTACTTACCTGAATAGTCAAATGAGCTCTGTCAGGTATGCCATAAACACAAAACTGATTTTTGTGCCACATTGCATAGATACAAGGTCCGTTTTGGGGCTCGTTATAACCCTTTATATGCGTAAGAAACTCTTGAATATGCATTATTGCATAAGTAAAACTTGTAACATACGGCATATTTTTATCATTAATCAATCTAACCATGCCAATTATTATAACATAAAATTAAACTACAATCAGTTTTGAACACATCATATTGCTATTTTAATTTTTCTTCTTAATATTCTTATTATGCTTAGCTTTCCCGTTATTTCTTTTGGGAGCATTAGGCAAAGCGTAAGATGTTTGAATACGTTTGACACTATATACGTCAGGAATAGCCTGAATACTTAAGATAACTTTTTTTAACGTATCAATATTGTCAAGTTCAATACCGAGTTCTATTATACCTATTTTTCCGCTTTTTGACTTGACGTTAGCGTATGTAATATTGGTATTGTTATCGGAGACTGCTGCAATGATATCTTTTAACAATCCCATTTTTTCGGCTGTTTCAACTCTAATTGTCGTATTATAAGTTTTTTTGACATTGTCACCAGACCAACTGATATTCATTAACCTTTCAGGTTCAATGTGTTCAAGGGTTTGACAATCCATTCTGTGCACGGTAACACCTTTTGCACGAGTAACAACACCGACAATAGGTTCTCCGGGGATAGGTGAACAACATTTGGCAATAGAATACAAAAGCCCTTCCAGTCCGATAATATCTTTTTCCGATTTCTTTTTGGCTGTTCCATGAAATTCGGGAGTTTTTTGTGGTTCGGGCTTTTTGAGTTTGTTGATAATTTTATTTAATGTAGTTTCGCCGTAGCCAAGTGCAGCAAACAAATCCTCAGCCGAAAGATAATTCATTTGTTTCGCAATTTTATCAAATTCGCCCGTCTTAAAATGTTCATCAAAAACAGCTTTGGTGAGTTCATGTTCCAGATTTGTTCTACCGACTTCAATATGTTCTTCTCGATTATTCTTTTTAAACCACTGTTTAATTTTCGATGCAGCTTGTTTGGTTACTACAAAATTTAACCAGTCAAGACGAGGAGCCGGAGTTTTTGAGGTCAAAATTTCGACAATATCTCCGTTGTGCAATTTTGTATCAAGCTGAGCAATTCTGCCATTTACGAGTGCACCTACGGTTTTGTTACCGACTTCTGAGTGAATTCTGTAGGCAAAATCAACAGGTGTTGCGTTTACGGGCAAGTCAAATACGTCACCGTTTGGCGTGAATGCAAAAACCTGATCTGAAAACAAATCTAATTTTACTGAATTTACGTAATCTTCAGCCGACGTGACATCTTTGTTGTATTCAACGAGTTTTCTCATCCAAGAAAACTGCATATCAGTCGGATTATTCGCTTTTTGAGAGCCTTTTTCTTTGTATCTCCAGTGCGCAGCAACCCCGTATTCAGCAATCTCGTGCATTTCCCAAGTTCTAATTTGAACTTCCAACGGTTTTGAACGCGGACCGATAACTGATGTGTGTAAAGACTGATAGCCATTACCTTTTGGCATTGCGATATAGTCTTTAAATCGTCCGGGGATTGGTTTAAATTGAGAGTGAATAAGCCCAAGAACTTCATAACACTCTTTTTCACTGTCAACAATTACACGAACAGCAGTAATATCATAAAGGTCATGGAATGCGATATTCAAACGCTTCATTTTGCTGTAGATACTGTAATAGTGCTTTGCACGTCCTGTAATTTGCGCGTTAATTCCGCTTTTTTGGACATCTTGAGAAATCTTTTCGATAAGAAGTTTTACTGTAGCTTCGCGTTCAATTTTTTTTTGTGCAACAAGTTGAGCTATTTCAAAATATTTATCGGGTTCAAGATAACGCAGTGACAAGTCTTCAAGCTCTGCTTTAATCCTTCCGATACCGAGGCGGTTAGCAAGCGGAGCAAAAATATCTAGCGTTTCTCGCGCAATTTTTTGTTGCTTAGTCGTTGTCATGAAGTTTAGTGTACGCATATTGTGAAGTCTGTCGGCAAGTTTTAAAAATACAATCCTGATATCACTTGCCATTGCGATAAATAAACGTCTGAAGTTTTCCGCCTGTCGTTCTTCTTTTGATTTGAACTGCAATTTGCCGAGTTTTGTTACGCCTTGAACAAGTGTGAGAACATCTTTACCAAAAAGTCGTTCAATTTCTTCCGGTTGTGTATCCGTATCTTCCAAAATATCATGCAAAAAAGCTGCCATAAGTGTGTGACTGTCAACTTTTAAACCGACAAGGATTTTGGCAACTTCAACCGGATGGATTATATAAGGTTCTTCAGAAATCCTGTATTGACCTTCATGCAGGCGCTTTGCAAAAAGAAAAGCTTTTTCAATTTGTGCAATTTCCTCAGGCTCGCGATTTTGCGCTATAAGTTCTTTTTTTATATCTTCAAAAAGCGGTTTTTCTATCATGATATAATTATCATACAGTTTTTTAAAAAATTTTCAAGTATGTAAAGGAAATTATTAATGCTAAAAGAAACAAAAGACGGAATGATTTTATCGTTGAGAATTTCTCCTAACGCCTCCAAAAACGAGATTATAAAAGAAGATGCAGGGATAAAAGTAAAAATTACGGCACAACCGATTGATGGCAAAGCAAACAAGGCTTTAATTGAATTTTTGTCAAAACAATTTAAAATTCCAAAATCATATTTTGAAATAATTCGAGGAGAAACTTCTAAAGATAAAGTCCTTCTTATAAAAAACTCTGAAAAATACGAATTTGTAAAGCAAATGTTAAGCTTGTAGTATAAAGCTTGATTTTTAATTTTGTTCTTGTGATATTGTAATTAAACCAGACAGGAGTATTTTATGCGTGTAGATAATGTATCATTTCAGGCGCAAGTGCCGAATAGATTAAAAAACAAATTGTATATGGAAGCCTACTCAAGGGGGCGCAATGCTACGACAGCTTTTGTTGATCAGTTAAAAAAAGTTGAAGACTGGGGGTTGGATACAACAGCTATCGCTGAATTAGAAAACTTTAAAGAAAGAAAAACAATCTTGTCGCTGTTTAACTCCTACCATGCCCCGTTGCAACATGTTGAATTGCCCCAAAAAGAAACTATTTTTGATACGTTTATGGCTTTGACAAAACAAATTGTTATTGAAGCTGAGAATAAATTAAAAATATAAAATTGTAAAATATTGTAAATTAATACGCAAAAATTTTTGTTTACCCGATTTTGTATAGCCGAAAGGAAATTTATTATGGAAATAAGAAATAACTCTGGTATGTCGTTTCAGGCGAGAATACCTAAAGAAACAAATAATTATCTCAGAAATGAAGCTTTAAATTATGGCGGAAAGGCAATGCGAGCTCTCAGGAATAAAATGAGCGAAATTTCAACTTGGGGAAGCAGCGATGTTGCTATCGAATTGAATTATATGGACAGAAATACCAAAGCTATAAGTTTTTCTGATCCTATTGGATTTGTTTTGACAAATAATAAAGCGAAATTGGCTGATGAAGTAGAATTACCTAACAGAGGGAAATCAATACTTCAGCGTTTTATGAGATTAACTAAAGATGATGTCGTTAATGCCGAAACGGAACTTACTGCAAGAATAGCCAAATCGGAAGATAACCACTCTCCTTTTGATTTGTTCATTTAATTATTGCAATACTAAAATTTTATGGTACAATAACAATATGGCTTTAAATAAAAATACCTCAAAACTTCATCATATCCATCAACATAGTTACCCTGAGGGACTATGAAGATTTGATGCGGTCTTATTCAATTCTTTACGTTAAATAGTCTTTCAGGGAGTTTGAAAGGCTATTTAATTTTATAAGGAATTGGAGAACATAAAAAATGACATTAGTAAATATAATTTCAGCTATCGGTAATAATAGCAGCGTATACCCCCTTATAGTCAGAGATTGCGGGATTGAGGTTCCGACAAAAATTGCTCTTACTTATAACCAAAATAAAAAAGAGTCGAAAGGCATTGCATACTTGGCAGCACGTGAAAGATTTTTGGATGAGTATGCAACATCCGCTGTTTGGCTCGGAGGAATTCCTCTTGTTGGCTGGCTTTGTGATAAATATATTAAGAAAAAAGGGCTTAATCCGCAAGTTAATTTAAAATTATTCAAAGAAGAAGCAGGAATACAAGGTATTGATTATAATATCCAAAAATTCAAAGAAATAGCTCCTGATGCCGTAAAAGATTTGTTGAAGGCAAAAGAAAATAAAAAATTGTATGAAAAACTTCTTGCAGGAAAATTCGTTGCATCTACCGCAATTCCAATTTTATTTATGGGATTTATTTTGCCTAAAATGGTATTTGCATCTTCTGCCAAAAAGATTGCCGAACAACGTAAAAAAGAACAACAGCAGATGAACTTTGTTCAAAAAGATAAGTTTATTAACCCCTCACCCGAATTTCTAAATTTGCAAAGCTCATTAAGAAATTCTACCCTTCCCTCTCGCAAAACAATACTAAATTGTTTTGCTCGGCAGAGTCTCAAGGGGCGAGGGGAACTCCCATTTACCGGTGGGAGTTGGATTACGAAAGCTGCAAACTTCTCAGCTCAAGATAAAATGGCTGTAACTGACGGTGGATATGCAGCAGGACGTGTTTTGACAGCACGCAACAAAAATGAAACCTATGATATCGCTTTCAAAATGACAGGCATGATGTTTTTAAATTTTGTTGCGCCAAAGTGGATTGAAAAAGGTTTAAACAAACTTACAGGAGTAGAGTTAGCCCCTATGTTACTCGCTGATAAAAATTTTGCATCACAAATAAAAGACAACACTTTAAAACTTCCAAAATCCACAGATGCCAAGGATTTGTTAGACTTTGTCGATAACATAAAAAACAAAGATACTTTATTTGTAAAGTATGCCAAAAAATTCGGCAAAATCAAGATGCTTGATAACGATATCAGAGATCCGCGTGCTTATGTTGATATAAAAAATCTTGCAAAATTCAGAAATGATATGGAAAATTTTGCAAAAAAAGCTAAAATCGGCGGAGAAAAACTTTTCAAAAATGCAAAAATTGCAAAATCAGCAAATATATTAACAAACATCGCATTAAGCAGTTTCTTGCTTGCTTATGCTCTGCCAAAAGCTCAATTTGCGTTCAGAAAACTTATTACAGGCTCCGATTTGGAACCGGGCTTGGCACCAGCAAAAAAAGATGTTTAAATATCAAACAATTTGTGAAGTCGAGTCTGGATGTCATCTTCATCTAAATCTTGAGTGATTTTATTCAAATCAATTGCCATTTGGTAATAATGTGCAGCATCATTGATAAATCCCATAGCTTGCGACGCTCTGCCGGCGTTAAAGTAGGCAAGAGTGTAGCTCGGGTTTAATTCTGCTGCTGCTTCAAAGTATTCAAGAGCTTCTTCCGCATCACCTAAACCGTCAAGGTAAAGAATACCTAAATTGTTGTGTGCATATTCGTTTTCGGGGTTCAAGTCAATAGATTTATGAAAAGATACAAGTGCCTCTTCCAAATAATCTTTTTCCCACAATGCAATACCGGCTTTTGAGTACCCTCTGTAATCATCAGGATTAAGCATGATTGCATCACAATAAGTCCTGATAGCACTATCAAGGTCGTAAGTTGCCATATAAGTATCACCAAGCGACAGATACAATTCATAATTATTCGGATCTAAGATAATTCCGGCTTGATATGTTGAAATTCCAGCCTCAATATTACCCTTAACCTCTGCATAAATTGACCCTAAAGCCTGACACACGATAGATGTCCATTCTTTGTCAGGATTGATTGAAATAGCTTTTTGATAATGTTCAATGGCATCATCATAAAGTTCTGCTTTTGAATAAGCGTAAGCGAGTGAATTATTATAAAACGGGTTTTCAGTGTCATTATCTACAGCGAGTTTGAACGCACTTATTGAATTTATTTTATCTTCTTTGTTAAGGTATAAATGACCTAATTCATAATAAATTTGTGCAGTATCTAAACCGAATTCTAGTAACTTTTCATAGCAATCTATTGCATCATCTGTGTTTTCGGGAAAATATGTTTGCAAAACCGTTGCCAATTTTATTAAAACTTCCCGATTTTGAGGATTTTGCTCCAGAACTTTTCTGTAACAATCAACCGTTAAATCAAGATCTTTATTTTTTAAGGCAAGGTCACCCATTTTGTCATAAAAAATTTCTCCATGATTTGTTGTCATGATTGCCTGTTTATAAACATTTTCGGCAGTTTGGTTTAAATTAATTTTTTCAAGGAATTTTCCGACAGTATTATATGTAAAAATAGAAAAATCATCAGAAACATTTTTGTAAAACATTTTCATTGATGGTTTATCCCAAGCAAGCATTACACTTCCGGATACAAAGTAATATAAAAAGTTAAGATAGTCGCTTATTGTACCGTTTTGAGAATTAATCTTTTGTAAAATAGATTGGGATAAAATCAAACGCGGACGTGCTGATTTAAATTTTCCCATCTTGATTGCGGACTTAAATTCTTGTTCTGCGGATTGAAAATCCTGAGCAAGCTTCATGAAAAAACCTGTATAAAGATGCGCATTGATGTTTTGAGGAGCAAGAGTGATTGCCGTTTTACACTGTTCAATAGCTGTTTCAAGACTTATTTGACCTTGTTCCCACATTAAAGTCGCAAGTCTGTAGTAAGCTTCGGGCATAGCGGGGTCATATTTAACAGCGTCAATATAATATTCTATAGCTTCTTGCAAATCGCTGTTTTGTAGGCGCACCAAATATCTTTCGTGTGCAGCACGTGCCATTTCAAGTGATTTGCGTGCTTTTTCGGGATTAGACGCCTGTATCGGCTGTAGTAACATTTGTTCTGACATCAATGAGCTCCAATAAGATGAATATTTCTCTATGAGTTTTATTTCGACACTAATAATTCTAATCTTTACAAAACTTAATTAATATCATCCATGTGGAGTATAAAATTTTTCAAATAGGCAATTTTATTTTTCAACCGAGAATGAATAAACAATTTCTCTGTTGTATTCTTCGCCGGCTTTCAAGATGCCTTTTTCTTTGAAATTCTCAGTATTTATTGCGTTCGGATAAAATTGCGGTTCAATGCAAAAAGATGAACGTTTTTCATATCTGTTTCCGCTTTTACCGGCAGGTTGAGTGCTTTTGCCTAAGTGGTTTGCGGTATAAAACTGAAATCCCGGAAGATTTGTTGAAACTTTCAAATTTATACCTGTTTTTGGAGATTTCACGTCTGCAACTTCAACGAGATTTTTGCCGTTGTAGTTATCTATGCAATAATTTTGATCAAATCCATCGCCTATTTTAATCTGGTCATGGTCAGAATTTATCACATCACCGATTTTTTTAGGAGTTCTAAAATCAAACGGAGTGTTTTCTACATCAAGAAATTTTCCCGTCGGTACTGCGATTTCGCTGTTTTGAGTAAATTTTGATGAATTCGGTAATGTTACAACATGGTCTAAAACAGAGTTTTCTGACGTATTTTCAGCCCCATCAAGGTTGAAATATGTGTGATTTGTGAGGTTTAAAATTGTATCTTTGTCAGTTTTTGCGTTATACAAGATATGCAATTTATTATCATTATCTAATTTATAAATTACACTCATTTCGACATTTGCAGGATAACCGTTTTCCATATCTTTTTTTAGATAGGTAAACTTTATGCCATCTTTGAGTTGTTCGGCTTTCCAATTTTTAACATCTAGTCCTTGAGAGCCACCGTGAGAATGAGTTTTCCCATTGTCCTTGTTGCATTCCAGCGTATATTCGGTTTCTCCAAGTTTAAATTTGCCATCGCTGATTTTATTTGCATAAGGTCCTATTGTGCCGCCGGCATGCCCGACAGGTGCTGTTTCGTAAGGAGTTACGTTATCGTAGCCTTGTGTTACGTCTTTGATTTTGCCATCTTTATCCGGAACTTTTATAGATGTAATCGTTGCACCGAAAGTCGACAGGTCAACGCTTGCACCGTTCTTGTTTGTGATTGTATAAAGTTGAGTTTTTTCACCGTTTTTTAGAGTTCCGAAATCTTTTTTGTTAATTTTAATTCCTGCATAGTCATTTTGCATTGTTTTAATGTATGTATCTTGCACAGGCTGGTTGTTAATGAAAGATTGATGGACAATCTTATGCGAAATGTTGTTATTGTTGTTGAACCAAAAATGCGGATTAAAATCTATTGGCATACATATCTCCTTTTTTCTTATTATAACAGAAAAAAGCAATTTTTGTCGAATTAGTAAATCCGCCCCACCTCTGTTTTTAAGCCGTTGTCAATATTTATGCAGCACTATTCATATACGCAAGAACTGATAGTGAAACCTCTTTCTGTAGCTCTTTTGTAGTTCCTTTCAAATATGCAAAAGCTGTCGACAGAGTTTCATTCCTATCATACCACCTCGTGTAATTTCGTTTCAAATTATCTTTGGTGGCGTTTTTGATGTAATTCATGTCTTTGTCTTTTTGTTTAATTTGCTGAATAATAAATTGAGCATAATTAATTTGGTCAGTTGTCTCGGCACACTCTATCATGCTGATAGCCATGCAGACATCCGGTTGCAAGTCATACCAACGCATAATTTTTCCTCTATGTAATGTTACATTCTATTATTCCCTGTTTTTAGAAAAACAAAACCTAATGTGAACTTTTTTTACATTATTTTTTCCTCACAATTTGTAGTATAATTTTGTTATGAAAAAATTGGTTAGTTGTTTAATTTTGTTTATGTTTATAATTTCAAACAGTCTTTGTTATGCGGATGTTTTGCAAGGTCATGCCGAAAAAGTTGACAGGTACGAACAACAATTACAGCAAGAACTTTTTACTGGCAAAGTCGAGAACCTTGAACGCAAAGATATAATTAATATGACTGTTTCTCAGGTTTTGGACAGCAGTATAAATATTGAAGGTGATGAGTTTTTCGCAGAAGTAACTGACGAGGTAAAGGGCGACAAAGGTGTTATTATTCCGAAAGGAACCGTTGCACACGGAAAAATTACTCAAACCGCTGACCCAAAACGACTCGGACGTTCAGGTTGGATAGAATTGGATTTTGATTATTTGATTACTCCTGACGGGCGCGAAATCCCGATTGAGGGCAAAATGTCTACAAAGCTTCATCCTGTCGCAGAAACTACAAAAATCGTTGCACAAGACGTAGGTTATACGCTTGCAGGCGGGGCTGTCGGAGGTTTTCTTGCACTTAACTGGCTGGGATTGGAAGCCGCTATTGCATCTCAAGGTTATACACTTGCAGGCGGGGCGGCTGTCGGCGGTGCAATCGGGCTCGGAGTGGCATTAATCAGAAAAGGTAAAGATGTTCTAATCGCCCCAGGTGACGAAATCAGAGTAAAAATTAACACAACCGTTCCACTGCCTGTTTATAAAGAAGAGGCTCTAAAACAGCATGAAATGTTTTATCCGGGGCTTGATATTCACATCAGTGACATAAAACACGAAGCTGATCCGTTTGGCGAAGTAAACACAATAACTTTAACGATTATGATTTCGAATATGTCGGACAAAACGTTTTCGGGACTTGATATGGCGCTTGTAAACGATTACAATTCGGTTTTTCGTCCGTCAATTTTTGGCGATACAAAGCTGATGTTTAAACAAATTCGTCCCGGTGACAAGTTCGCTGGCAGAGTGTCTTTCGCTGTCGATAATATCAACAGGAGTTTTTGGCTAACGTTTTATGACAGACGCAAAGGTACAGCTTTAACCAAAATTTCCGTTGACAACGCGTATAGAAACGTTTCAAGTAAAACGAAAAAGAAAAATCAAAAGTTAAGAAAGAAAAAAACAAACTTCAAAAAAGAAGAAGATTTGTTTGATATAGAATAATTGTAACATTTTTGTCATATCAAGCTTGAAATAGAAAAATTATATGTTACAATGTTAGTAATTAAAAAGAAAGTAGAGGAAACTCATGGTGTGTGGCAAACTGGAAATTGAAATTTTAAACGCATTTTGGAATTTGGCAGAAACATTTGACGAAAGAGATGTTTCAATCCAAGATGTTGTTGATGTTTTGGCTTTGGACGGCATTAACAGAGCTTATACTACTATTAAAACCGTAATGGACAGGTTGACTGTTAAATCTGTTCTCGTCCGCTACAAAGTCGGTAAAAAATACTTTTACAAAGCTGCAATGTCAAAAGATGAAATGGCAGAAGAAGCAGTAAAAACCATTGCTGACCAGTTCTTTAACGGCAGTTACATGGAGTTGATAAGGTTTGCAGAACAAAAATCGCAAATATTGGTATGAAAAACGATAGAGCATTAGTTGCTGATTTAGTAAGACAAGTTTTAATTTCTCGTGTGTGTGTAAGAGAAGCTATTTTGAAATTTCCGCGTGATACAGATGATAAAAGTATTCACGCGGTTTATCATGCGCTTGTCCACTACGAAGCTGACGAGGATTTAAGATGCAGAGATGAAGTTTACAGAGAAGAACAGGACGATTATCTGGAATTTTTGGCTGACATAATGGAACGCGGTGAAGATGTTCCCGAAAACATCATAAAAAACTACGAAAATTATTACACTTGCACAAACATTCCGCACGAAGAAAACACCAAAGGATTTTTAAAAAGTTTTTTTAGATTTTTGAACATCAAAGAAAAATAATTTAATTTTATGATAAACTTATTTTATGGCAAAAGTTAAATCAAAATGGGTTTGTACAGAATGCGGATACGAAACCGCCGGATATTTGGGCAAATGTCCCGAATGCGGTGCGTGGGGAACATTAATTGAGGAAACCCAATTTACAACAAAACCTACGCAAAATTCTGTTCACGACGAATTTATAAACAAAGAGAAACCGGAACTTTTGAAAGATATTCATATCGGAGAAGAAGTGCGAGTTTCGACAAACATCTCGGAATTTGACAGAATTTTGGGCGGCGGACTTGTTCAAGGCTCGCTTGTTTTGATAGCAGGCGACCCCGGGATTGGAAAATCCACAATACTTTTGCAAACAAGCGGTGAACTTTGCAAAAACAACAAAAAGGTTCTTTATATTTCTGCAGAAGAAAGTGCAAGTCAGCTAAAATTGCGTGCTGAACGTCTTTCAATCAACGCCGACAATCTTTATATTTATCCGCAAACTTCTATGGAAAGCATAAAAGCTCAGATTGAGGAAATTATGCCGGACATTGTTGTGATTGACAGTATTCAGGCAGTGTACTCTCAAAATGTCGCGAGTTCTGCCGGAAGTGTTTCGCAAATCAGAGAATGCACAAATCTTTTGATGCATATTGCAAAATCCAAAAACATTACAATCGTTGTAATCGGTCATGTCACAAAAGACGGTAACATTGCGGGTCCAAAGGTACTTGAACACATGGTTGATACGGTAATTTATTTTGAAGGCGACAAGTATAAATCTTACAGAATGCTTCGTTCAATGAAAAACCGTTTTGGGAATACATCAGAAGTTGGTATTTTTGAGATGTGTACAACAGGCTTGAAGTGTGTAACAAATCCGAATGAGTTGTTTTTGAACGAACGTTCACAAGTGTCGGTTCCGGGAAGTGCAATAGTTGTTACCAATGAAGGTACACGTCCGCTTTTGGTTGAAATCCAAGCACTTGTCGGTACAACGCCTTACCCGACACCAAGACGTGTTACAAACGGAGTCGACACAAGCAGAGTTTTACAAATCCTTGCCGTTTTGGAAAAACGTGTAGGCTTAAACCTTTCAAAACAAGATGTTTACGTAAACGTAATGGGCGGAATTGATGTGTCGGAGCCGTCGGCAGATTTAGGAATTGCGCTTGCCGTTGCAACATGCGCTCGCGATGTTGTAGTCGACCCGCAAACGGTAATTATCGGTGAAATCGGTCTGTCCGGCGAAATTCACCCTGTAAACAATATTGAAAAACGTCTGAATGAGGCTGTAACATCGGGATTTAAAAAAGCAATAATTCCTTATGCAAACAAAATTGACTATGATAAAATAGAAATTGTGCCGGTAAAACGTTTGATGGACGCAATCAGCGCCTGTATTTCTCCGGCGAAATGTGAGAAGAGAATAAGTGAATAGCTGCTTTATCCTCTTAACGACTCCGACAATCGGTGGACTACTTTTTTGTCTGAACCCCTTTGGCATCTCTTACAATAAACGGTCTTACAAACGCCCAAGTTCCGTACAATGAGGACAAAAGTCCGCTTGTCATAAGAATTTTATTGGTTTTTGGGTGCTTATTGAAAAGCCCGCCCAAAGTCACAAGTGTCGTACCCGTCATAATCCCCAAATAGCCTTTGAAAATCGTGCGAGAAACAACAATAGTGTCAGTCATATCCGCAGAATTTTTGGTATATGAATGCAGTTTATCTAAAAAAGTCTGCTTTTTAGGTTGTGGTGTTGTTACACTGTAATTTCCAATTTTATCTATCATGTTTGTTTAAAAATCCCTAAATAAATTTTTTTGCTAGCTGGTACGAACTTATCGTCCTAACGTCTTAACGACTTTTAAAGACCTTGCGATTGCGGATCGCGCTATGC
>CAYPDZ010000011.1:0-6891 GCA_964409575.1 uncultured Muribaculaceae bacterium
CGTGCCTGCGAAGCTGCCATACCCATGACTAGGTTCCCTTTCGTTTTGTTTCCTTATGGTTTTTATTACGGCATACTTCGCATTTTTCTTTAATTTTTTACTCCTTTTTGTTAAGTTTTCGTTACAATTGAGTATAAAAAAAGGGCTTCCAAATCGTGGAAACCCTTTTAAATATTAACTTTATCACTATTTTATATTTGAGAATGTCCAAGCATCAAATGTCGGAGTTTCAGAAATATTCATTTCTTTTCTTTCTTCACCTGATGTTGAATCACTGTGAGCAATAGGTTTGTACAATCTGTTGTAATATTCAACAACCATTCTGTCTGAATTGAAGTAAGCTTCAGATGTTCTAATAGCCTGTTGCATCATACGAGCCCATTCTAATTTGTTTTCATAGTAAGTTGGAATGATTTCGTTTTCGATTTTGTTCATCAAACATTCATGATCTTTCCAGTGACGTTCTTCCCAAGGCATTTCATCATCAAGTTCTGGGTACTCGATTGTGTAGCCGTTAATTCCGTCAAATGTACCTTCAACAGTCCAACCGTCAAATGTTGAAAGGTGAAGAGCTCCGTTAGCGTTTGCAGACATGCCGGAAGTTCCGGAAGCTTCAAATGGTCTTAGCGGTGTGTTCAACCAGATGTCTGAACCGCGTTTTAGCATGCCTGACAATTCAAGTTCATATCCGGGGAGAACAACAACATTTTTGAGTGTATGAGAACGGTTTAACAACTTGTTAAACATTTCTTTACCCATAACGTCATCCGGATGGAATTTACCGGCAAAAATAATTTGAATTTTATTTTCGTCAAGCAGTTTATTAATTCTGTCTTTATCCATCAAGATAAGCCATGCGCGTTTGTAATCGGCAAATCTTCTTGCCCAAGTGATTGTCAAAACGTCAGGGTTAAATCTTTTACCTGCTACGTTTGCTACATATTCAAACAATTCTGTTTTCATTTCACGTTTTACAGCAAGTAACTGTTCTGCGTTTTGAGCATTTTTAATTCTGTCATCTTGCCAGTAGTGAAGATTTACAGCGTTTGTAATAGCTCTAATCGGGCATCTTCCGTCAACCCATTCCCACATTTTGTTAGAAACAAGTCCATGGAGCTGAGAAACGGCATTTGCAAGTCTTGACATTCTCAATGCTGCAACTGTTAATGAGAAGTTTTCACCACCCAATTGAACAGCAGTTTCTCTTGAAGCACCTGCGAAGAAACCACCTTCCATAAGTGTATCAACCCAATGAACTTCGTTACCTGCAGCAACTGGCGTATGAGTTGTAAATACAGTTCTTTTCTTAACTTCATTAAGATCTCCATTGTACTGTCTAAGTAATTCAAAAGCAGCAGGAAGTGCATGACCTTCGTTCATGTGAACAACATCAAATTTATAACCTACAGCTTGTAGAATTCTAACACCTGCAACACCGAGAACTGTTTCTTGTGCAATTCTTATTTTTTCATTACCATCGTAAAGCTTGTGAGAAATGCTCTTAGCCCAGTCACTGTTACCTTCGATATCTGTAGTTAAAAGATAAACAGGGCAAGCACCAAATAATTCCGGCTCAACCAAGTAAGCTTTAACTTTAACTTTTTCACCAAAAATATCAACTTCAGTTGAAACATTTGTATCTTTCAAGAAATCATAATATTTTCTGATATAAGCAACTTCAACTTGACCGTTGTGTCCAATTCTCTGGTCATAGTAGCCGTAAGACCACAACATAGTAACGCCTACCATTGGCATTTGTAAGTAACCTGCAGACAACATGTGAGAGCCTGCCAAAAATCCCAAACCGCCAGAATAAGTTTTTAAAGACTGATCCATTGCGATTTCCATTGAGAAATATGCTACATTCGGTAATGACATATTAACCTTCCTCTTCTTATAAACTATTTGTATCATTTACCCATTATTAGGATAACAATAACAGTTTACCACAAAATACAAATAGTCAAATAGTGTAATGCAATAACTCTCGTCTAGTCCTCAAGAATTAGTTATATGCGGTTAAGCAAGACTTAACAAAAGTTTAAATTTGTCTTTAATAAAGATTTATCTTACTTTTTCCAAAATCTTGCTTAATGCAATTTTGACGTGTGAGTAATTCAATCCGCCTTGCATGTAGGCTGTATAAGGTGCACGCATTGGTCCGTCTGCCGACAATTCTATTGTAGAGCCTTCAATGAATGTTCCGCCTGCCATTATAACCTTATCCTCATAGCCCGGAATGTATTCGGGAATCGGGGTTACATAGCCGTTAACAGGTGATAGCGACTGAATTGTTCTGCAAAATTCCTCCAAAGGTTCTGGAGCGCCAAATGTGATATTCTGGATAATATCTGTACGTTTTTCCCAATATTTGGGTGCACTGTCATAGCCGATTTCGTCGAAAATTTTTGATGCCAATACTGCACCTTTTACGGCATCACAAACGACTGAAGGTGCCATAAATAAGCCTTGGAAAATAAGTCTGTGCTGATTGAACATTGCGCCGCCTTCTGAGCCAATTCCGGGGGCTGTAAGACGGTTTGCGGTTCTATCTACATAGAGTTTTTTTCCTGCTACATATCCGCCGGCTTCGACTATTCCTCCACCTATATTTTTAATCAATGAGCCTGCAACTAAATCTGCACCGACTTCTGTCGGTTCTTTGTAGTCAACAAACTCGCCGTAACAGTTGTCAACAAAACGAATACAATCAGGATTTTTGGATTTAACAATCTTACAGATTTTTTCAATTGTTTCCATTGATAGCGATTTTCTTGTAGAATAACCTTTTGAACGTTGAATTAAGACCATAGTGACGGTTTTGTCAATCATTTGTTCAAGCTTTTCAAAATCAATTTCCATACCGTCTTTTAACGGAACTTCATCATATAAAACTCCGTTACCGATTAATGATGAACGTTTTGTTTCATCATCACCTGCTGTTCCGATAACTTCCTGCATAGTATCATAAGGTTCACCTGCAACTGAGATTAGTTTATCTCCGTGACGTAAATTCCCGAACAGACAACAAGCAAGTGTGTGTGTACCTGAGGCAAAATGTATTCTCACCAAGGCTTTTTCAGTCTTAAATACGTCTGCAAAAACTTTATCAAGTACTTCTCTGCCCAAATCGTCATGTCCATAGCCGGATACTGTATAAAAATGTTCAGGTGCAACTTTATTTTCTATAAAGGCATTCAAAACTTTTTCCTGATTAAAATCTCTGATATCCTCAATTTGTTCAAATTCTTTTGTTAAACTTTTTTCGGCTTGTTTAATTAATTTATGCATTACCCCTCTCCCTAGCCCTCTCCCTCAAGGGGCGAGGGAACTATTCTTACATGTATTATAATATTGCAAGCAAAAATAATCGTCAATCGGGGGATAAGTCTGATGTTAATTTGTATTATACAAATATTATGAGAATTTTAATACTTATATTATTACTGTGCCTGCCTGCATTTGCAGGAAATTACAATGTTTATCGCTCCGGAAATTCGCCTGAGATTATTGAAGATGAACGAGTTTTGTTTATTTTAGATTTTTCAAACAGCATGTCTGAATACTTAAATGGCAGGCGAAAAGTTGATTTGATGATTGATACTATGAAATCAATTCTTCCGAATTTAAACCCCAATGTTTCTGTCGGGTTGAGAGTTTATGGGCACAGAATGGGGTTTACACCGATGGAAGCTTGCAGAGCATCAACTCTTATTTCACCAATTGTGCGTTCTAACGGGTTGAATATTCAAGATAGTTTAAGTTCGGTAAAACCACGAGGCATGACACCCATTACTTATTCTTTAAAACAGGCTGTTAAAAATGATTTTATGGGATTTACCGGCAAAAAACATATTATTTTATTAACAGATGGCGGTGAAAATTGTGACGAAAGTCCTTGTAAATATGTTATGGAACTTATAAAGGTTAGAAAAGATATAAATATTGATGTTATTGCGTTTAATATTGATGATGAGGAGGATTTGGAACAATTGGAATGCACATCGCTTGTGACGAGCGGAAAATTTTACAATGCCAAAACAGCGGCAGAATTAGTTCAAAGCCTTAACAGCAGTGTAAATTCAATCAAGAGTGTAGAAGCAAAAATTATTGGCAATCCGTAATTTTATCTGCAAGCTTCATCTTGCATATCAATTTTGCCGTCATAATCGTTATCAATGCCGTCAGAACATGAGCCTATTGAGTCTTTTCCTTCCGCATTAACGTATAGGTTTAGGTATTTGTCTGGAATTTTATTCCATAAATATTCAAAAAATTCTCTGTAATGTCTTGAAAGCCGTTCACTTTCTATAATAAGACAATTTTCATCATTTTTATTTTCTCCGCTTTTGGAAAAGTTCATAGAACCGGCGATTAAATATCTATCATCAATAATTATTGATTTTGAATGAATTTTACCGGCATAATTTTCTATTTTTACTGGAATACCGGCTTGCCGCAGAGCTTTTACTTTGCTTCTAGGTTGGGTAGAATTTGTTGCATCAACGATAATTTTGACGGTTACATTTCTTTTATGAGCTCTGATAAGTGCATTTGACAGCTCGTCATGTGTAATTATAAAAGCCGGAACAAATATGTAATGTTTGGCATTGTCGATAAGCGGTACTATGTTATTTGTTATGACTTTATCTTGAGGAGAAAAGTGCGGAGTTACTTTTGCATCAGCGAGTTGAATTGTTTTGGATTTAACCTTTGATTTGTTGTTATGGAATTTTCCGTTTAGCATTTGTTCAAACTCCTGTTTATAAATTTGTGCAATTTCATCCGATTTAATCAAGAATACACAATTGGAGTTAAAACCTGAAAGACCGGTTGGTGAAAAGTTCATTGAGCCTGTTAACAAATTTTTGTCATCAAATATAAAAAACTTGTTATGCATAAGAATTTGAGGTGTATCACCGGATTTTTGGTCGGCAAGTTTTAAAAGTGTGTCGGTTTGAGGATAATAGTTATTTTTACTTATATCATAAGCTATTCTGATTTTTACCCCGCGAGATTTAGCGTTTAAAAGTGCATTATAAATCTCCGGTACCTGCCCCCAACCATATAGAGCAATGTCAATAGATTTTGTCGAAGAATTTATTAATCCAAAAAGTTCTTGGCAAACAAGAGATTTACACTTATCATCAGGTGTAAGCGTTGTGGTCAAATCAGTTAAATACATTTTTATATTACCGTTAGAAATCGTAAGCGGAAACGGTTTTTGTACTTGTTTTGATTTTTCAATATGACAAAATTTGCAAGGTTTTGCATCTTTTGGTAGTTGTTGTTTGGGCAAAATAACGATATCGTGTGCAACCGAACCGAATTTACAATCTAATTCGTGGTATTTGTTACTTTTATGGTTAAGTATTACTAATTCGAGTTTCTTAGCTTTTTCTAATTGTTTGGAAAAATCATTGGCAAAACCCGAAATTATAAGGTGTTCTCTATAAGATTGCTTTTGCACATAAATGTCTCCAAAAGCACAGTTTTGGTTCTTTTCGCCCGTGTATTTAACTTTAACCTTTTTATCAACAAGAAAATCTTCTGCGAATTTGTCTGTCAAATATCCAAGTTTTATAGCATCTTCGTGGTTTATGTTATATTTGTTTTCAAGTTCTGATTGATTTTTGTTCAAATCAGCCGTAAAGGTTTTCACGTCAGGTATACAAATAATTTCTTTTTCAAGTTCAATCATTGTTGGTGAAATAATTTTAACTACAGCTTTTTCAGACTTCCTAATCAGTTCAAATACGCAAAACGTACAAAACAATACTAAAATTAATGCTATCGAAATAATTTTATTTATTTGCATATTCTCGCTTATAATTTGTTATTTCAAATCCCATTCTGCTAATTTTATCTTTAAGAGATTTATTTTGTGTAATCAAAAATTCTGTATAATGCTGATTTTTATTTGAAGTTGCATAGTGGCATGGATGAATTAATGCTTCTGCTATACAATCCTCATCTAAAGTTTTAAGCCCGTATTCAACAGTTAGAGCATCCATCAAACCTGTATAACCGACACCTATGATAAAATCATTTGTTTTCAAGTCATATTCTTGAGCAACTTTTTTATTCTGTGATGTAAAATAATTTAGTAACAAAATTTTTAAAATATTTGGCGGATATTTTAAGTTAAGATGCTTTTTTAATGATGGTACAAAATACATTTCCTCATATTGTGTCCTAATTTGCGGAATATTGTATTCTTTTGCCAGTTTTGCCGTAAGTTTAAAAATATTCGGTATTGCATGTGTATGAACATGTGAGTCAATATGGTCAACTTTTGTATAGTTCATAACAGTTTCTATTTGTGTTCTAAATTCAAATTCAACCTGATTTAAAAATTCTTGATTGTATGATTTTAATAAAATTTGAGCAAAATTGTTATTAAATTTTCCGCGTTTGTTCGTTAAAAGAGTAGCTTTTGTTAAAGACCGTCCTTCAATTATATTCAGATGCACACCTATACCTAAATTCGGGCATTCCGGAATAATTTCATTTACGGCTGCATTAAAAGCTTTACCATTTGCACAAAGGCTTGCACTTGACAAAAATCCGTTGTGATAACCATCTAAAACAGCTCTGTTGAAAGCTTTAGACATTCCAAAATCATCTGCATTTAAAATAAATTTTTTGTTAACCATAAAACACCTTGATTTTATTACATGAGTATTATAGTATAAATACCGTTATTTTGGCAAATGGAGAGATTATTATGGAAAGTCCGCTTTTAGCAATAGTAATTCCTTGTTATAATGAAGAACAGTGTATAGAAGAAACGTCAGAAAAACTTTTTGAAGTGCTTAATTATCTGATTGCAAAAAACAAAATTAAACCTGAAAGTTATTTATATTTTGTTGATGACGGTTCAAAAGACAG
>CAYPDZ010000011.1:6991-13860 GCA_964409575.1 uncultured Muribaculaceae bacterium
TGTTTTTGCGCGGATTTTTTAATGATGTAGGATTTAAAACCGCTTATGTTAATTTTGATGTAAAACCTCGTATGCATGGCAAGTCAAAATTTAACTTTGCAAGCCTCACTATTTTGGCACTAAACGGTATAACTTCTTACAGTGTTGTACCACTAAGACTTGTTTCAATTCTCGGATTTGCGATGACAATTATTGGAATAATTCTTGGCACAATTGCGGTTTGCAACAAGATTTTCTTTGCCAATTTTCAACATGACTGGGCGATTGATTTGATTATGAGTTGTTTCTTTGGCGGTATTGAACTGTTCTGCCTTGGTACGATTGCCGAATACATCGGACAGATATTCTTAGAGGTAAAAGGCCGCCCACGGTATATTAAGGATATTGAATTAAAATAAGTATATCGTTACTCAACTCCGGGAACGTGAACGTTATATCGAACGTCGTCAAATTCGTTTACTTCATCTTCCAATTCTTCTTTGATAAGTTTTTTAGCACCGCAAACTTTTAAATTTTTAATGATAGCTTTGTCCAAGTCATCAGTAAACACCATTCTGCCGTTGACGTAAGTTATTTGAGAGTGTTCGGATTTGTCATCGGAAATCTGTTCAACGAGTTCATTGTCTGCATTGGCAAGAATAGTACGTGTTACATCATTCATAACATCAAAAATATAACGTTGACGTGAAGATACGCCGGTAGCGGAAGAAGAAATTAACGTGGAAGCTTTTTTAAGTTCTTCTAAAGATTCTTTGTAATATTTTAAATGACGTAACAAAATTGCCAGATTATAATGCGCTTCGTAATTCATTGGTGCAAGTTCAATCGCTTTACAATAAGTCAATCCAGCTTCCCTGTAGTTACCCAATAAATGATATGTAAGTGCGAGATTGTATCTTGCATCGTAATCTTTTTTGAGAATTTTGCATGCCTGTTTGTAAGCTTCAAGTGCATTTAATAAAAACTGGTATTTTGAGTCGTAATCATAATCAAAATAAATTGATTTTTGCTTATACGCAACGCCTTTGTTGTAATATGCAAGACCTTTATTCATTTTGTAACTTTTTCTGTTGCTGTAAACAAACGGAATTGATAAAAGATGACGTTTTGTTTGTAAAATTTCATCATATTGATTTATTGCGCCATCAAAATCTCCTAACTTTTCTGATGAAACAATCCCGTAATTCATTCTGGCAACCATCATTTTAGGATTGTGTTCAAAAGCTTCCTCATAAGCATCAACGGCTGAATAATAATCTTCATATACTACATAAATATTTCCGAGATTGTACCAAGCTCCGTAGTGTTCTGGGTATAATTTAACAGCTCTTGTGTAGTAGTTTATGGCTTTTTGCAGTTTATGTTTTCTAAGTTCTTTGTCGCCTTTGTAAACATAATAAACACCTTGCACTTTATCCAATTGTTTACGAACAAATGCAGGGTGAGTATAAGCCAAAAAGCCTATACCTGCTAATATTAACAAAGTGAACAATCCGGAAAAAAATTTTTTCAAACCCGTACCTCTCAGACTATTTTACAGCCTATTACCATATAAAATGTAATTGTAACGAAATTGTAACATAAATATCTTATAAAAAGCAATTTTTATAAACGAAATGTTTTTATATAAGTAAGGTAGGTTAAAATTAAATTTAGAGGTTAGGTTATGTTCAACAGTAGTATGGCAGTACCGGCAATGTACGGAATAGCTCCGAATTATTACACAAATCAAATAGCGATGAATGATTTATCGGGACTTGATTTATATGCACCAACCGGAATGACAATGGATCCGATGCTCACAATGAACGGAAGTATTTTCGGCTCTCCGATGATGGGAATGGGCGGACTTGGCTATGGCGGTATGGGTTACGGCATGGGTTATGGAACGTATCCGATGGCTGGAGGAAATTACGAAGACTACTATCGTAATTATGAAAAATATCAGGATTTTATGATAAATAATCAAGTTCGTCAGCAACAGAAAATGCGAAATGCTGATTTGCTCTTGAATTCACCACAAGAAGGTATTCAAAAACAAGCGGCATTACTCCACGATAAAATTTTGCGTAATGAGCAACAGCAAATTGTTCAGGCGTATGCTTCATTCAAAGAAAGTGTACGAAATATGTACGGCGATCAGGCTACAGATGAACAAATTGCCAACAGAGCAAGTACTATCTACAAGCAAATAACGGGTAAATCTGTAATTGATGATATTCGTGAAAATGGCAGAGATGCCTTGACACAGGGCTTCTTACAAACCGTAACACTCGGACTTGCAGACGGTAACACTGCTGAAGAAAACATATCAGCATTGACCGGTCAACCTGTAGGTAGGGAAGATAAAATGAAAAAAGTTATTGGTAACGTTGCAGGTGGTGCATTAATCGGTGGTGCAACATTCTGTGTAGCATCTCCGCTATTGAAAGCATTAAAAGTATCAGCCAAGAGCAAGACTTTCTGGGGAATAGTTGCAGGTGCTGCAGCCGGTATAATAGCAGCAGTAACAACTTCAAGATAAAGAATAAAAAAGTGTAGTGTAAAAATAGTGTGTATAGTGTAGTTAATATTTGAGGTCGGGAAACCGACCTTTTATTTTTGCAATAAAAACCCGCATCAAGGAGTTAAATGCGGGCAAATCAGTAAAAGAGACATCAGCAACATTATGGGATATTTATTTTTTTTGTCAAATTTTTTGATTTGTTTTATAATTTTCTTATGAGGAAAATTTTAACAGTATTATTTTTACTAATCGCAATTCCTGTTTTTGCACAGGATTATCAGGACATCTCCAATCAGGCAAATATTTTGTATGCCGGCAATGATATAAAAAATGCTTTAAATCTTTTTTTAACTATTCCGGAAGAAGAAAGATCGGCTCAAAATTGGTTGCTTTTAGGCAATATTATGCAAGACAAAGGTGAACTTGATAAAGCGACTTTTATGTACAAAAAATCAATCCAAAAAGATGAAAAATTCTATAAAGCATATTACAATCTCGGTAATGTGTATTTAAAAGACGGTAAGCCGAATATGGCTATAGAACAATATAAAAAAGTTATAAAATTAAAGCCCGAATATGCATACGGGCACTACAATTTAGGGTGTGCTTATATGGAACTCGGTAAATATTCAAAAGCTAAATACGAATTTTTGACGGCTATTGATTTAAAAAATACCGTACCTGATTTTCATTATAATTTGGCTTATGTTTATAAAAAATTAAACAAAGAAAAAGACGCAAAAAGATACATCGAATACTACAATAAACTTATGGAAAACTAATATGTATAAAGGTATAATTTTTGATTTTAACGGGACATTATTTTTTGATTCGGAAAAACATTTAGAAGCGTGGAGAGAGTTTTCAAAACGCGTAAGACCATACGCTTTTACAGATGAAGAAATGCGCGAATATATGTTTGGCAGAACAAATGAGGATATTCTGGCATATCTCCTCGGCAGAAAACCCGAACCCGAACTTGTTGAAAAACTTGGCAAAGAAAAAGAGGCAGTTTACCGTGAAATGTGTAAAAAAGATTATAAAAATACAGTTCTGGCTCCGGGTGCCGTTGAGTTTTTGAATTATTTAAAAGAAAATAACATACCAATGACAATTGCAACGATGTCTGAAAAAGATAATGTTGATTTTTATATTCAAGAATTTCAACTTTCAAGATGGTTTGATGTAGATAAAATCGTGTATGCTGACGGTACACTTCCGGGCAAACCGGCACCGGATATTTACATAAAAGCTGCTAAAATACTAAATCTTGATCCGAAAGATTGTATCGTTGTAGAAGATGCTGTGTCGGGAATAGAGGCTGCAAGAAGTGCCGGTATCGGGAAAATTATTGCAATTGCTTCTATGGAAAGTGTAGATTTGTATAAAAACATTCCTGCAGTTTCTCAAATTATTAAAAATTTTGACGAAATTAAAGCATTCTCATATTCGTGTTAAAATTAGTTTATGAGAACAAAACGACTAAAATGGACAATTTTTACAATCACTGCGATTGGTAATTTTATTGCCATGCTGGATTCAACAACCGTTAATCTAGCGTTGTACCCCATGTCTGTAGATTTGCATGTTAATATGGGACAAATTCAGTGGGTAATGATTGCATACATGCTTATTTTAACTGTTTTTCTCCCATTTTTTGGTAAATTGGGTGACATTTTTCCAAAAAACAAACTTTACTCAACAGGTTTTGCAATTTTTGCACTTGGGGCGTTTTTAAGTTCAACTGCAAAGTCGTTTGAATTATTAATAGCTTTCAGATGTATAGAAGCTCTTGGCGCATCAGTTTTGCTGTCAAACGCACAGGCGATAATTGCATCTATTTTTCAAAATGCACGACGCGGAAAGGCACTGGGGTTAAACGGTTGTATTGTTGCAATCGGCGGAATGAGTGGGCCTGCTCTGGGCGGAATTTTAATCCACTACTTTGGCTGGCATTCAATATTTTATCCGTGTATGCTTATAGGAATTATTTGTGCTTATCTTGCATACGTCTTGCTTCCGCATAAAGTAAAAAAAATAAAAAAATTCAAATTTGATTACAAAGGTTTTATATATTTTACAATAAGCCTATTTGCTTTATTGTTGGCAATTTCAGAAGGTCACAGTTGGGGCTGGAATTCTGTCAGAATTATCGCCTTGGGTGTAGTAACTCTTGTGTTTGGTTGTCTGTTCTACTTAAGAGATCACAAAATCAAATATCCATTGATAAATTTTGAATTGTTTAAAATTCGTCCATTTACGTTCGGAAATCTCGCCGTAATGACTTCATATATGGCAATGTTTACAAACAGTATACTTCTCCCCTTCTTTTTGCAAGAAATTTTAAAATATAATCCGCTCGTAACGGGACTTTTAATTTTGCCGTATTCGGTTACGCTTTCTGTTGTAGCACCGATTAGCGGCAGAATGTCAGGTAAATACGGAAGTCGCTATTTGACACTTGCAGGACCTATAGTTTATTGCATTGCACTTTTGATGTTTACGTTGTTTGGCAAAAGCGCGCCAATGTGGCAGATTGTCCTTGCATCAGGAATTATGGGGATAGGCAACGGGCTTTTTCAATCACCTTCAAACAATGCAATTATGACAAGCGTTAAAAAAGAAGAACTTGGTATTGCTTCGGGCATCCTCGCACTTTCACGCAATATGGGTAATATCTTGGGTGTTGCTGTTACAATCACATTATTTGAAACATTCAGAAATTTATTCATAGAACATGGCAAAACTTATGAAACAGCTTTCTTAACTTCATATCGCACAACGATGTGTTTTGGAATACTTTTCGGACTTGCCTGCCTTACATTTGCGTATATCGCTTACAAAAAAGAGTAGCACTTGAAAAATAAAATTTCCCGTTGTAGAATTTAGTGTACAATTTACACCATAAAAGAGGAAGTATGACAAACACAAACGAAAACATTAGAAATATAGCAATCATTGCACACGTTGACCACGGTAAAACAACACTGGTTGACTGTCTTTTAAAACAAGCCGGTGCATTCAGAAACAATCAGCAGGTGCAAGAACGTGTTCTTGACAGTAACGATTTGGAAAGAGAACGCGGTATAACAATTTTATCAAAAAACATTTCAATCAATTATAAAGATACCAAAATTAACGTAATTGATACTCCGGGTCACGCAGATTTTGGCGGAGAAGTTGAGCGTGTTTTAGGTATGGTAGACGGTGCACTTTTAATTGTTGATGCAGCAGAAGGTCCAATGCCTCAGACAAGATTTGTTTTATCAAAAGCTTTGGAATTAGGTTTGAAAATTATTGTTGTTATAAACAAAATCGACAAACCGGCAGGCGAACCGCTTACAGCATTGGATAAAGTATTTGATTTGTTTACAGAATTAACCGACAGAGAAGATTTAATTGACTTTCCGTTTATTTTCTCAAGCAGTTTAAACGGTTTTGCGATAAAAGATTTGGATGACGAGAGAAAAGATATGATACCGCTTTTGGATTGTATTTTGGAAAACATTCAACCGCCTGCGGGTGATGCTTCAAAATCATTCCAATTCCGAGCAACAACTCTTGATTATAACGAATACGTAGGCAGAATTGTTATCGGTCGTATCGAAAACGGTTCGGTTAAATCGCAAGAACAAGTTTGTGTAGTTCATGCTGACGGCTCACAAGAACGTGGCAAAATTACAAAACTGTTCGGCTTTCATGATTTGGGCAGAACCGAAATTGAAGAAGCTTTTGCAGGTGATATCGTTGGTATTGCAGGATTTTCCGATATTCAAATTGGTGAAAGTATTTGCTCATTGAATGACCCTCAACCATTACCTTTGATTAAAGTTGACGAGCCGACATTACAGATGAATTTTTCTGTTAACGACAGTCCGTTTGCAGGTCTTGAGGGCAAATTTGTAACTTCTCGCCAAATCAGAAAAAGACTTTATGATGAACTTGAAAAAAATGTAAGTTTACGTGTAGAAGACACTGACTCAACGGATGTTTTCAGAGTTTCTGGCAGAGGCGAACTGCACTTAGGAATTTTGATTGAAACAATGCGTCGCGAAGGTTACGAATTTCAGGTTTCTAAACCGGAAGTTATTTATAAATCAATTGATGGCAAGCATTGTGAGCCTTATGAAAACTTGATTGTAGATGTTCCGGAGGGTTATGCAGGCTCTTGTATTGACAGACTTTCAGGCAGAAAAGCCGAAATGAAAGAGATGAACAATGCCAAAGGCAGAACTACAATGGTTTTTCATATTCCGGCACGCGGACTTATCGGTTTTAGAAGTGAATTTATCAGAATGACACGCGGTGAAGGTATTATGTACCATACTTATCTTGAATACAGACCTTATGCAGGTGATATTCC
>CAYPDZ010000011.1:13960-26459 GCA_964409575.1 uncultured Muribaculaceae bacterium
GAATGTATGGAATACATTGGTGATGATGAACTTGTAGAAATCACTCCTGAAAACGTCAGGATAAGAAAGTCCGACTTAACCAGAAAAATTTATAACTAAAAAGCCTCATTACAGCGGCTTTTTTATTATTAAAAAAAGCCGCGCCACTGTCTATCGAATTTAATACATAAAATATCCAAACAAATTATCTCTTTTTACAATTACAACACCCGCAAGTATTGTCTTAGTGCTGCTATGTTTCCATCCTGACACGGTTCGACAGCTTCCGCCATCATAATCATAAACGTCAACAATAATTCATTTTTCAAAGTTACATGTCAAACCCTCACAACAGGCTCTGCACCCCGCATAAGCTTCGGGTCGAGAGATTGCAATTCCCCGTGGAGCACGACTTAATTATATTATACTACAAAAACTTTTTGGGGAAGTTTTTTTCTTGCACCAAGATTAAATAAAGTAACAAGTACGGCAGTTAGAGCAAGCATCCCTGTCGCAATTTGAAAATGTTCAAGCGGCGGACTCTTGCGTGTCTGTTCGGGAGCCGTATATAAAAAATGATGTTCAAAGTCTGTATTTGCGCCCTTTGAATTAAACCTAAAAGAAACCGGTAATATTCTCATACACTCATTCTAACTCCTAAATAGAAATTTTTCATTATTGTAAAGAAATATTAATAAAAATTTATAGCCTGTCAGCTAGTGGAAATTTTGTTAAAATAATGTTAAGATTATCACGAAGGAGAAAACATGGAAAGACTAGATTTATATAGATGTGATATTTGCGGAAATATCGTGGAAGTCCTTTTTTCAGGTAATGGTGAGCTAACCTGTTGCGGACAGCCGATGAAAAAACTTGAAGCGCAACATAATGAAGAAACAATCATGGAAAAACATGTGCCGGTACTTGTGGATTTGGATGATAATTCCCGTGAAATCAGAGTAGGTGAGGTTCTGCATCCTATGCTTCCAGAACATTATATTATGTTTATTGAAGCAATTTCTAAAGATAAAAAACATGTTAATTTGCAATTTTTATCTCCAAATGAGCAGCCTAAAATGATTTTAAATGAAAAATATGACATTGTCGCTCGTGAATATTGTAATATTCACGGATTGTGGGAGACAAAATAGTTTATAATATTGCAAAATCGTAATGAATTTGTCTAATAGCAAAAAATATTCTATCATACTGATATGAGTAAAATTGTAGCAGTAGATGACGAAAAGATGGTAACTTCAGCCTTCAAAACTTTGTTCAAAGTTGAAGGATATACTGATGTTAATTTGTTTAACAGTCCTCAAGAGACGCTTGATTTCTTAACTGATAACAAGCCTGATTTGATTATTTCCGATTTTATTATGCCGGAAATGAACGGTCTGGAATTCTTACGTGAAGCTAAAAAACTTTATCCCGAAGTTAGTATGATTTTGCTTACCGGCTACGCTGATAAAGAAAATGCAATAAAAGCTATCAATGAAGTCGGATTGTACAAATATATTGAAAAACCTTGGGATAACGATGATTTGCTGTTAAATATCAGAAACGGCATTGAACGCAGTCATTTATTAGAAAATCTCAGAAACAAAATCGTTGAGTTGGAAGATGCAAAAAAACAACTTCAAGATTATTCGGAAAATCTTGAAAAAATCGTTGCAGAGCGTACTGCTGAGCTTTTGGAGGCAAATAAAAAACTTTCAGGGATAATAAACTACTGTGCTGACGGAATTATTATCGTTGATGCACAAGGAAATATCGAACAAGTTAATCCTACTTGTGAAAATATGGCAGGTTTATCTGAAAAAGCACTTTGTACAAAAAATATAAAAGATATCGCGTATTCCAAAAAAACGGAACTTAAGTTTGACAGTGAAAATTCTGAAATGTTTTTGAGAGATTTTTATATTGTAAATACCTTGAGTGGTGCTCATATTCCTGTTGAAATCAGTTTCGCTTTATGCGCACAGGAAAAATACGTTGGCGTAATTCGAGATGTAACTGTTCAAAAAGAAACGGAAAGACTCAGAGATGACTTTATTGCAACGCTTACTCATGATATGCGAACACCGCTTCTTGCTCAAATACAAACTCTCAGATTTTTCTTAGAAGGTGCAATTGGCGAACTTAATGAAAAACAAGGCGTACTTTTGTCGACAATGCTCCAGAGCAATGAGGATTTATTAGGACTTGTAAATGCATTGCTTGAAGTTTACAGGTTTGAAAGCGGAAAACTTGAACTTTGCAGGACGAATTTTCCGATAAAAGATTTGGTTGAGCAATGTTATTCAGAATTGTTACCACTCGCTCAAAAGAAAAATCTCAGGTTTGAGGTGTTGTACGAATTGCCGGACAAACAATATATTAATGCCGATAGAGCGGAAATTAAGCGTGTAGTTACAAACTTATGCGGAAATGCAATTAATTACACGAATAAAGATGGAGAAATTAAGGTTTTGGCAAAAGCTCAAAACGGAGATTTTATTTTCTCTGTTTCGGATAACGGTAACGGTATTCCTCGGGCTGATATCCCGAATTTATTTATGAGATTTTCTCAAGGTACGACTAAAAAACGCTCGACAGGTACTGGATTGGGATTGTATTTATCAAGACAAATTATTGAAGCTCATGGTGGCAAAATTTGGGTTGACAGTAAAGTAAGCAAAGGAAGTGAATTTACATTCCTTTTAACAGATGTAGTAGTAGATGAAAGACAGGTTTAAGATGACTGTAAAGGTTCTGATAGTTGAAGATCATGATATGGCAAGGATGGGACTTTCCGTAGTTTTAGGGAACAACAAAAATATTGAAGTTGTCGGAATGTGTGCTGACGGTCAAGAGGGTGTCGATATGGCACTTGATTTAATCCCTGATGTTGTAATCATGGATATTGGTTTGCCTACAATCGACGGTATTGAAGCGACTGCAAGAATTAAGGCTTCAAACTCTCGAACAAGAGTTTTGATGTATACATCTCGAGAAGCTGATGACGATGTTTTTGACTCTTTTAAAGCAGGTGCTGACGGTTATATTACAAAGGGTGCGACTTCAGAACAAACTGTATCGGCAGTTCTTGCTGTATCAGAGGGTGCAGGATGGCTTGATCCTGCGATTGCAAAGGTCGTTTTGACAAATATCAGACGTGGTTCGGAAGTTACCGAGAAACGCGGTGAAATCAATTACAAATTAGGCAAAAATCTTTATGGTTTGACTGAACGTGAAATGGAGGTTCTCGCGTTAATTGTTGACGGGCTTACAAACCCTCAGATTGCAGAAAAATTATTTATTACAATTTCTACAACAAAAACACATGTACACAGTATTTTGCAAAAATTGTATGTAAATTCCCGCTCTAAAGCTATTTCTATGGCTATGAAAGAGGGTTTGGTATGATTTATGCCTTATTGGGTATAGCAGCAGCCTTTTGTGCCTTTATTCAATGGGGTGATGAAATTCCTTTGCCACACGGGGATGTCAATAAAAAAGAAGCAAAATATGTTCTTAATGTAAAAAAACAAGATGAAAAAGAAAAATACGAAAAAAAAGTAATGTTTCGTAACCCTACAGGTTATATGACGGTCGAGGAGTACGAACTTTTGTCCGCTCCGAAAGACAGAATGACAATTGATATTGAGGTTCCAAAAGTTCCAACACCTGCCGATATGGTTTATGTCCCTCAGCCTACTTACACCATAACAAAATACAATAATCCTCCGGGAAGTCCCGAACTTAACATCGGTACGGCACTTTACAAAAGACGTCAGCAAAACGCACAAGGGATTGTTTCTCCGGATTTTACAAAATTGGTTTACCCGTCAATTTATTATTATCCGAACAGCGCATCAACTGCTTGTGACCTGTTTGTGATTAATCTTGAAGAAGCTAAATCAAACAAAGAAAAAATTTTAACAGCAAGTGTAATACATAGAGTATCAGAGCCGATTTTGTCAACCGAGAAATCAAATGATAACCTTTATACTTTTAGAACGCTTACACCTGTTGATTTTTCACCTGATGGCTCAAAACTTCTTGTGAAAGAAAAAGTTGGCAATTCAAAAGACGGGATTTGGAAAACAACTCCTATAGTTTATGATTTTAACAATAAAGTTTCTTATAACTTGATTGAAATAAGAGGCGCAATTGTTTATTATTGGGAGCGTTACAAATCTCTTGATTTGGATGACAAAAGATGGGATGTTTATCCGTTGGGTTTTGATGCAGAAAATCCTGATTGGGTAGTTGTTAATGCTGTTGCATATACAGGCGATACTCCCATAAATCTTGGGATTTGGAAGGTTACATACACAGGCGAACAGTCACGGCTTGTGACTTTTAACAACTCGGCTGTTAAAGTCAGTATGAATGGTTTTAAACTCATTAAATCAGGAATTGAACCACCTGCAATTTTGGAAAAAGAAGCCGAACATCTTAAAAAAGTTGAAAAAGAACAGGTAAAATTAAAGAAAAAACAAGAAAAACAAGAACTTAAAGAGCTTAAAAAGTCTTATAAGGCAAAACTAAAAGAGATGGATGCTGAGTTTAAAGACTCACAAAAAGATTACAACCTGCGTCAGCGCATAAACAGTTCAACTTCCGGCAACGAAGGTATTGAAAAATACAAAGAGATTAAAGAACAGCAGGAAGCCAAAAGGCTTAAACAACTGGAGAAACAGAAAGAAAAAGAACTAAAGAAGCTTGAAAAACAGTAAAAAATAATCACACAACTTTTTAAGGTGTTGTGTGATTAAGTTCCGATCTAATAATCCATAACCCAGCCATTTTCGATTATACGTGCAGCACAACCTTCACCAAATCTATATTTATGGCTGCAAGCGTGCTCCCAGTTTCGCCAATAATGACCATCATTTCCAAATTTTACTAAACTATAAGTTTTACTACCTTCAGGCACAAGATGTCCATCACTTAAAATCGTAAACATGAATATATCACGTCCAATAAAATTAGGACCTTTTTTTCCATTAACGTCTATATAAAAATAACCATTATACTCGCACGTAGTACCACCGTTTGCCTTTATAGCTTCACAATGACTACCCTGAGAGCGTATATAAAACCTGAAGTCGAATATCCAAGCACCATTTGCGAGCACTATCACATAAAAATCCGAAGTGTAATAATTGCAGTAAATTGAACTGTCTAATTGGGCAAATTTATAATCACTGGGAGTTTTTATGATATCAACAATATTGAAATATTTTCTTATTTTTTTATAAAAGGCAGCACAAAATCCAAAACTACCGTCGTATGAGGTACAATACCTATCAGGTATTGATTTAAAAACCTCCGTATCAGACAGGCTAAAAACCTCATCATCAGCTAGCATCTTTTGAAAGCCTTGTTCCAACGTTGATACAGATTTTTTCAATTGTGTTACCCAAACTTGTTTTTTATGGTTTGAAATCATCGTCGGTATCGTCATCGCCGCCACAACTCCGATGATGCCGAGGGTGATGAGGACTTCCGCTAATGTAAAGGCTACTTTTTTAGAAGTGAATAAGTTCATTACGGTTTGCTGTTTTTCCGTCATTGCTGACTTGAGCAGCAAGCACATTATTTTTACATTTAATCTGTTTTTCATATAACCTCACATTCTAAATTCGCAGTTTAATTAGGAATTATTTGTATTATACCCATTTTTAATATGAATATAACATATTTAACTATCTATTGTCAATAAAAAGGATAATTTAAATGGGTAAATATACTATAATAATTTGTATATCATGAATGTGCTATGGATAAATTAAAATTATTTGGACATCGTATAAAAGAACTTAGAAAATCCAAAAAATTGACGCAAGAACAGCTTTCAGAGATTTTGGGGCTTTATCAAAAACAAATTGGTAATATTGAAACAGGAACTTGTTTTACAACAATGCCTAATTTAGAAAAATTAGCAAAAATTTTTGATGTCGATATCAAGGAATTATTTGATTTTGAACATCATAAAAATAATAATGAATTAATTGCTGAAATAATTAATATGCTAAAATGCTGTAGTGATGAACAATTAAGACTTATTTACAGGCTTGTATGCTCCGTCTTAAAATAATTTTTTAACATTTGTTTACAAACTTCAAAAATTATTAAAGAAAAAGACTTAATTTACCGATAAAAAATACAAAGGGTAAAAAAGGATTTTTCTATGCAAGTAAGCGGCGTACCAAACAAATTTGAAATATTCCAAAATTTTTACTACGAAGTTAACGGAGTACAAATTTCGTACAGCGAAGCTTTACGCCTTTTTTCTCAAATGGATGCTGATACTGCCGAAGAATTTGAACAATATTATCAAGATGAAACAGGCTATGAAATTATCGTTCCAAGCGGATATAATCTTAGAAGTGAACCCACAAGTGCGGTTGTTAAAAATGCTATTAATGTAAAATATACCCTTGATGCTTACGCAAAAGAAAACGGTTTAGTGTTAGACCCGCAATGGGCTCAGTATTCAGCAGAAGAAATTTTGCAAATGGTTGATAATGGTGTAAATGTACCGCAAGATGTAATTGATATTGCAAACACAATTATGCAATCTACAGCTACATCAGAACAGCCGGTTGAAGGTGAAGAAAAGCAAGATGATACTACTTTATCATTCCTTGAATTAATTCCTGTTGCAGAAAAGAAAATTGAAAAATGTAACGAAACAAATGAAAAAATAGAAAAAGAAATCCAAGACCTTTTGCCCGAACAACAAAAAAGAAAAAGAAATTTTGATGATCAAATGAAAGAGCAAAGACGTTCTCTCAAAGAGTATGAAGATTTTGTAAGAGAATGGAATCACATTCAAACAAAAATAAATAACGGTGAACCTCTTTCAACTTCAGAAGCTAGACGTTACGCTGATTTGATGGGATTATTTGATGACAAAAAGTCAAATGATGAGGATTTTTCACTTGATAAACGTGAAATTGCGAAATCAATGAATAATTTGAATATTCTCTCAATTTTGGGTGAAAAACTTGCTGATGAAACAATCGAAGTTGGTGACACACTGGCTGATTACACCTCAAAAGCTAACTATAAAACGACTCGCAATCAAGCTAGTGGTGAAGTCGGCTTTTTGAGAGCTATAATTGCGATGGCTCAAGGTAAAACTCTTGCAAAAGAATCAGTCAAAATAGGTAACGATACGAAAGAATATACTGAAGAAACACAGCATTCAGTAAACGATATTGCTCAAATTCTTGATATTGAAAATCAAATTGCAGGAAAAGATGAAGTTCTAGGAGCTGAACAACCGCAAGAGGAAACAGTTGGAAGCGAAGAAGCTGTTGAAGATGCCGAAACTCAACCGACAACAGAAGAAAGTACAAGTGCGCAAGGCGAAGAAAAAAATCCGGAAGTCACAGAACAGGAAGATTTTGTTATCAACGACAAAAATGTAAAAGGGCTTATCAAAGAAGCTACCGATATTAATGTTGATCTTGCTAAACAAACAATCAGTGCTGTAAAATCAATTAGAGTCGCAAAAGATGACAGAAAATTTGCAAAAATTGCCGGTACTAAAGTTACAAAACTTGTTAACGAATTTAAAAAACAAGAAGAAGAACGTCAAGCAAGAATTCAAGAAATGGAGCAAGAAAACCAAAAAGCTGAACAAGAGCTTGAAAACCTTACAGGTAAATCTTCTGAAGAACTTAATGAAGAACAACCTACAGAAGAAACTAAAGAAGGTAAAGAAGACGAACAAGCTGACGGGCAATCTGATGAAGAAAAAGTCGCAGAATTAAGACAAAAAATTGCTTCAAATAATGAAGAAATCGAAAATATTAAAGTTGAATCAGAGGAAGCAAAAGGCAAATTTGCAAATGCTACTGCAAAAGAAAGTGAAACTATTTCTAAATCAATTCCTGCTGAAAATACAGCTTTGGAAAAAGATACAAAATATAAAGAAGAAATTATACCTGCAGCAAAAGAAAGATTAGATTTTACTGATGCAAGCGGTGAAACTCTTTCAAAAATCGGCACTTATCGTATCGAACTCGGTATGATGCAGATTATGGCTTGGCAATGGGCAAAAGGTCTTAAAAATATTGCACTTGGTACAATCAGTACAAGTATTGGACTTGCTGCACAAGTTGTAGGTGACAGCCCGCTTCCTACTATTGCAGAAAAAGCAACAGATAAAGCCGTAAACGGAGAAACCAGCGCAATTAATGATTTGACAGCTTTGGAAGCTCAAATTATTTCTGTTACAGGTGCAGAAGCAACGCAAGTACCTACAGAAGAAAATGAAGGTGACGGAGAAAACGGCGATAACGGAAATGAAGGAGAGTCTGATGCTCCGACTGGTGAGCCTGAAAACAATGGTAATCCTCAAGTTGTCCAAACTGCTGCTTCAGTAGCCTCTGTCGTGACAACTGAAAATCTTTCAGTAACAGAACCTGAACCTACTGTGGTAAATCCTCCGGAAGACGTGGATGACGGTAATGATGGTGACGATGGCATTGATGGAGTTGATGACGGTGATGATGTTGCTGACGACGTTGATGATGTCGAAGGTGAAGGCGGTGCAGATGGCACAGACGGCGCCGATGGTACTGATGGAACAGGCGGAACTGAAGGAGCTGACGATGATGAGGAAGAAGAAGATCCTGAAGCTCTTGCCGATAATGCTGAAGAACAAGAAAAACAACTTGAAAAACAAACAGATAAACAAGAAGATGTTGTTAAATCAGGCAGCAAAACTGCAAAAGATGCAGGCAAAGAATCCCAAAAAATTGAAAAAGATGAAAAGAAAGATGCTAAACAATTAGAAAAAGAAGCAAAAAAACTTGAAAAACAAATTAAAAAAGAAGAAGAAGAAGTTATTGCTTTAAATCAAGAATCACAAAGAGCAGTAGAAAAACAACAAGAAATTTTAGTTGAATACGAAACTCTTTCAGCCGAAAACGAACAAATGATTGCCGAAGATGAAGCTAAGCAAATGCAAGCTCCGCAACAGCAAACGGCACCGTCACAAGAAGGTGAAGGCGGTTTGCTTGCAACAAACAGTTTCTCAATCACAAATTCATCAGGCGGTTCAGATAATTCCGGTAAATTAGCTCAAAATGACATGAGAATTAACCAATTGAGTGTTGAATTCAAGAGTCAAGACAATATTGTTGTAAGAAACAGAGCTAAAGTTACAGTACTTCAAGATTCTATCAAAGATAAATCAACCAAATTTGAGAAAAAATTAAAACTTAAAAATAAAAAAATTAAAGAAACCGAAAAGAAAGAAAAAGAAAAACAAAAGAAATTAAACAAGATTTTTGGTGCAATCGGAATTGCAGAAAATGTATTCTCAATTACCCAAACATCAGGTCTTATACTAATCCAAGTCGGTACACCTTTGGAAGCATCAGGTCTTGCATTGATAAGTTCCGGTGAAATTCAAATTGCAACGGGTACTCCAATGTTAAGTAACCCATTTACAGCCGCAGCAGGTGCAGCATTGATAGCTGACGGTACTGTTCAGGTTGTATCAGGTACTGCAATGGAAACAAGCGGTATCACAATGCAAACAGTTGGTAGTACCTTAAAAATTATTGGTATTGCAGGCAGTGTAGCTTGTGGTGTTACTAAAGGTGTCATAAATATCGCAAATGGTAATTTGAGTGCAGGTTTGATGGCATTGGGTGCAACAGCCGTAAGTGTTGCTACAGCTTCCGCAGGTGGCAGTTCTGCAACAAGCAGTGCATTAAACTATGTATCAGAAGGCTTAAGTATTGTATCTTCTTCTGCTGAACTTGTTAACAATGTGAGAGCAGTACAAGGTAAAGAAGCAAACGGTTTTATGAGCAAAGTCGGTACAATTGCCGGAGTTGCTTCTGCTGCGACAAATGCTGCCGGAAGTATTGGTAATATGGGCAGCCAAAATACAATCGGTAAAATTTCAACAATAGCCAGTGTTGCAGGTACAGCATTGTCTTCTACAAGTCAAATTATGAGTGAATTTGGCGGTGACGAAAAGACAGCAAGCCTTCTAGGTACAATTGGTGGAGGTTTGCAAACATTAGGTTCAATCGGACAGTTAGCAAATAAAAATAACAAAACAGAAAACAATGATGAAAATAACAATAAAGATGAAACCAGTACTGATGACAAAGTTAATGAAACAATTGAGAATGATAAAAATTTAACTCCTGAACAAAAAGCCGAAGCTAAAGCTGCAGTTGATAAATTAAATAATGATCCTAACTTAAAAGCTCAGGTAGAAGCACAAAGAAATTCTGCTATCGACCAAAAACTTAATGAAATGGGCTTGAGTGATAAACAAAAAGCTGCTGTAAAACAAAAACTTCAGCAATCAGGTAATTACAGCAAAACTGAAGAAGCTCAACAAACACAACAGACTCAAAACGCTACTCAAACGGCAACCAATCAGCAAGGTAGCGGTTCGAAACCTGATGAAAATTTAGCACCTGTAGAAAAGAAAACGGAAACTCCGGAACTTGAAATGACACAAGAACAAACAGATGCGGCAGAAACATTGAGAAGTGAAAATCCGATAGAAACTGAAGTTACAAATGAGCAAACAGAAACTTCAAAAACTGATGACGATATTACTTTCACAGAGGAAGAATTAGAAGCACAATTGAATACTCAGGAAGAAATGCCGGAACTTAAAGAAAACGAATCTCCTGAAGAATTCAGAAAAAGAAATATTGAAGAAAGCGGAGCATCAGAAGAATACGCAGACCTTGACGACGATACACTTGAAGACTACAGACAAGAAGCAATCGGACAAGGTGATGAAGCTAAAGCTGAGGAATTTAAAAAAGAACAAGAAAAACGCGCTAAATTCAAAAAGAATAAAAAACTTAACCAAATCATTGATATTACAGGACAAATAGCAAATACTGCAACTCAAGTTATGGGTATGTACGCTTCTACAAATGAAGGAGAAATCAAAAAGAAAGCTGCAACTCCGGGCAGATTGACAGAACGTACAAGAGAAATTATGAGAAAAAATGAACTTTATCGCAAAAGACGAGTTCAAGCATTGGCAAGAGCTCAAAGATATTATGCGTAATTCTGAATTAAAATAAGCTTCTCTTGGTGTGAAAGTTTTTTTATACGTCTTTCTTCTTTCAATGCATCAGATTTATTTTCAAAAGCTTTTTGATAGACAATTTTTACGGGTTTGTTGGCACGTGTATATTTTGCCCCTTTACCTGACAGGTGTTTTTGAAAACGTTTTTCCACATCATCAGTATAGCCGCAATATAAAGTATTATTTTCTGTTAAAAGAATATATGTGTAGTACATATTATTATTTATAAATAAAAATGACGGCTATTATAACCGTCATTTAAACTATTTTTCTTTTTCTATTTTCTTAACAAACTGATGTAAAACCGCCGGATGATGAACAGGATGAAAATCCACAATCACCGCCGGTTGAGAATGACCCGCCGTCAGAACTGATTACTGATACGGCATTTGAAAAACTGCTTAAAAATCCACCGTCAGATACATAATCACCGCAGTCTGAATACATTGAATAATCAACGATGAACGGATTGTTTGACGAAAATTCATCATAATTATTTACGGCAAACAAACTTTGATATGTATTCATTGCAAGTGAGCCTGCTGTTTCGACAGCATCCGGATTTTTGGGGCTAATTGCACCGTGCAACTTATTTTCGGAAGATTTGGCTAAAATACCGTTCATTAAATACTCCTTAATCTCGTGTCTTACATATATATAAAGGTTTTAAATTTATCCTAATTTCAGCATGCCATTCTTTTGTTACATTCGTTTACAAATAAATCAATCCATAGATTTATAAAACTAAAACCCTTGGTTGATGGTACTTTACAAGAAGTATAGTATTGTATTATCGGAGAGGAATATAGGATATGTTTAGAAAAATTTTATTGACTCTGATTTTATTTAGCGGACTGAGTGCGTTTGCCTCAGAAAACTATTTGAATTCTGTTGTGGTTTCTAAAAATGATGACAGAACTTCTATAATACTCCGCACAGATGAGATTACAAAAGTTAAAAAAGAAATTGAAAATCCAAATCGAATAACGGTTACTTTAAAAGGAATTACTCAATCTCCGACTATAAATACGCTTTACAAAAACATTTCTGACGTAAACAGTTTAATTATACAAAGCGAAATCAATAATGAGTTAAAGATTTATGTTGAGGCTCCTGATATTGCAAAAGCCGATGTGGTATTTGAAACACCGAATTCGGCACCAATAACTGTGATAACAAAAGTTAATGAAGAAAAAGTTGTTTGGAGTGTTATTTCCGTAGCATTATTGCTCGCAATTATGTGCTCTGCAAAAAACATAACCCAAGAGCCTGTTCAACGTGATATATCAGAAATTATAAAAGAACGTGAAAAAGCTTTGTATCGCAATTTTCAAAAAGAAGTTGCAACTATACCAAGCATTAACTATAAATTAAAAGGGTATAGAAAACACGTTCTTAAAGGTGAAACAATTAGGGCTTACGAAAATAGAACATCCGCAA
>CAYPDZ010000012.1:0-23235 GCA_964409575.1 uncultured Muribaculaceae bacterium
TCTAAAGGCGACGATATTGCGATTGCGGATCGCGCTACGCTTGTCCGCAATGACGAGAAAATCCTCCCTCGCCCTACGGGAGAGGGTAGGGGTGAGGGGGTTACGTTTGCAAAGCAAACCGTAACGACCTTAGTGCCTCAGTATCTTAATGCCCTAGTGCCTTCTAAACGCGTAGCTTTCACCCTCGCAGAAGTCCTCATCACCCTCGGCATCATTGGAGTTGTGGCTGCGATTACTATGCCTACGCTAATTCAAAATCATAAAAATCAAGAAACTGTTGCACGTTTGCAAAAAGCAATTTCCGTTTTAAATAATGGTATGCGCAAAATGATGGCTGATGAGGGGGTTGAACTAATGGATTACTTAGAGTTAAATGCTTGTAATCCAATAGTCATTTCGCACGATGGTTCAACTCAGTCTTGTTTAAAACCATATTTTTCTAAGTATTTTAATATTTTGAAAGATAATGCAGGGTTATCATCATCTTCTACCGAATTTTATCCATACAAAGATGTTAAAAAATTAAATGGAGGAAATAATCAGTTAATTGGTATGCTTGGTGTAACTTGTTATTATTGTTTTATTACCTCTGATTCAATTATGTATTGCCCCTATTCATTTTCTTTTGGTGGTGGATATAGTGGACTTGTAGATATTAACGGTTCAAAAGGTCCAAATCAAATTGGCAGAGATATATTTATGTTAGAGCGAAAAGAAAATGGTACTTATGTGCCAAGAGGCGGTGATACTTGGGATGATCCGTCCAATAATGATTATTGTGATCCCGAGTCCGGCTTCGGTTATGGGTGCGCTGCAAGAATTGTTCAAGATGGTTGGAAAATTAAGTATTAAAAAAGAGCCCGAGGGCTCTTTTTTGTTACAATTGTAAATATTTCTGATAAAAACGCAATTTTATCCAAAAAAAATACTTTATATATGTGTAGTGTAGTTTAAAAGGTGAATTATTGTGTTTAGTGCAGTAGCATCAGGAATATTTGCAGCGCGTAATGTCGATAAGACCAAAAATGGAGATATCGGCAGAAGTACGGTTGCACTTGGACAGACTGCCGGTATTGTGCAAGAGGTTGCCAAATACGATAATTTTGTTGCTAAAGGTGCAAGGAGTGCTTTGAGTGTATTTTCTGACTTGGCTAAAGAAAACAAGGCTTTTGAATACGCAGGTAAAGCTACAAAATTTGCGATAAACAATGTAAATCCGCTGATTTGTGCATCAGGAGTGCTAAAAACAGCAATGTCGGATGATAAAGTTGGCACCGGTATATCTGAAGCCGCTGCTTTATCGACAATGTTTCTGGCAGAAGCTACGGTAAAGCATAATTACGATAAAGTAGCAAACTCACGCACTTGTAAAAATTTGGTTGAAAAAGCTTCAAAGACCAAAGCTTTTAAGTTTTTAGAGAAACATAAATTGACAGGAAAAGCCGGTACAATTATAAAAGGACTTGCTTTTGTAGCTGCGTCAATGACGGCATATTCGGCAGGTAAGGTTGTTGGTGACGATATTGCGGACAAGGTTAAGGCAGAACTTAAAATTCCTAAAAAAATCAATCAAAAAGCTTAATAGAATTTTGGGCGATACTGTGTTATAATTGAGTTTGTGAAGAAGATTTTACTTATACTTGCTATTTTGATTTTTGCAAATCCGTGTTATGCAATTAAAATCGGGCTTCAAACTGCTGTTGGTTCAGCATCTGTCGGAACATCGGTAAAAGGCACGATTATTGATGCAAATACCAATAAAACTGTTTGTGATTTAGATGCGATGAAAGGTTATGAGATAAAACCTTATCATAACTTGATGGCAATAAATTATAAAGGTACGTATTACAAAATAGAATCGGACAACATTGTTATCAAGCCGACAAGCGCTGGGTTTGTCAGCGCAAAGGGGCGTTGGTATCGCGGAAATATAATTATTCAAAATAAAAACGGGAAATTAACTGTAATAAATGATATCTCATTGGAAGAATACATAAGAGGGGTTGTTCCTGCTGAAATGCCGACAAGTTGGGCTTATGAAGCTCATAAAGCACAGGCAATTGCCGCAAGAAGTTATGCGCTTGCAAACCTCGGGAAGCGTGCGAGTTTGGGCTATGATTTGAAAGATACGCCGGATGATCAAGCTTATAACGGTGCTTCTGCCGAAACTGCGAGTACAAATTCTGCTGTTGAGGAAACAAAAGGTATTGTATTAACGTACAATACAAAGGTTATAAGTGCCTACTACTCGGCATCTGCCGGCGGTCAGACTAATGTGAACAATTGGGGAAGTTCTGTTCCATATTTGCGTTCTGTCCCATCATTTGATGATAATGTCAAAAAAAACGGGCATGGAGTTGGCATGTCGCAACACGGTGCAAATAATTTAGCTAAACAAGGGTATAATGCGTATCAAATTTTACAATATTTTTACAAAGATGTGAAATTTGCGAAAATTAATCCACAGTCTTATAATTAGCCAAAACCCTTTGTATGATGGTGTTTTCGCGAGTGTATTCTGCCGAAACGCTCTAATTATTGTGTATTTATGAAATTTTTTTCTCAAAAACACTTGCCAAATTTAAATAAAATGTTATAATGAGTCTGTCGATAGAGTAGAGCATGCGTAAGAGAATGGTTTCATTTACTGTATGCACAAGTAGAAGGAGGTTCATAATGAACAAAGAAGAATTAGTAAAAGAAGTATCAAAGAAAGCAAAAGTTTCTCAAAAAGCTACTGCTGACATCGTTGCTGCAGCTTTAGAAACAATTGAAAAAGCAGTTGCAAAAGGTAAAAAAGTTACTTTGGTTGGTTTTGGTACATTCGAACCACGCAAAAGAGCTGCTAGAACAGGCAGAAACCCTCAAACTGGCGCACCTTTGAAAATCGCTGCTAAAACAGTTCCTGCTTTCTCAGCTGGTAAAAAATTCAAAGAATTAGTAAAATAGTAGATCGCAAGCTGGGGGTGAGCGGTCAAAGCGTTTAGCTTTGCAGGTAGACACGTTATCGTGAGTAACCAAGACAGAGCGTAGCCACTCTACCAGCCACATTAGGTTTTGTATAAACTTAATGGTGTGAAATTTAAAAAACAGAGTTGAAATTCAGCTCTGTTTTTTATATTATAAAGTCCAAAAGGAGATGCTATGGTAAAATTTAACCTAGTTTTCGGGGTGGGGCAATTCCATAGCCTTTGGGATAAAGCAAGTTCGTGTAAGTAATTATGATTTTTGAAGGAATGTAATAAACTTGTCGCCGTATTTTTTTTGTTTGACGATTTCAAATCCCTGAAAATCAACCTCTGTGACATGTTCGAGGATTACAATGCCGCTTGCGATATCTTTTATTGCATTCAGGCTTGCCTCATAAATACCTGAAAAATATGGCGGATCAATATAGATTACGTCATATTTTTCAGGTAATTTTGCTTTTAAACTATCGCATATTATAAGTTTCGGCGGGTTTTTAAATTTTTTAAAGTTTGATTTGATAACATTTGCGACTTTCAAATTTTTTTCTATTGCAGTTACTTGTGTAAATCCTCTGGACAAAGCTTCCAGCCCCATTATACCGGAGCCTGCATACATGTCTAAAAAAGATTTTTCGTAAAAATTTACCATCGATTGCAAGGTGTTGAACACGCTCATTCTAACCTTGGAAAGCGTTGGTCTAGTGACGTTTTCGTTCGGTGCGATTATTTTGCGCCCTTTAAATTTGCCTGCCGTAATAATCATATAGCTATTTTACAATGAATAAAGTTTGATGTATAGTTGTTGTATGGAACAAAATGAAAATAAAACACAGGTTATAGTTGTAGGTGCAGGTCCTGCAGGAATTGCGTGCGCCGTTACGATTGCAAGAGCGGGCAAAGAAGTAGTATTGATTGAGCGTGGAAAATTTTCGGGTAGTAAAAACGTATTTGGTGGTGCGATTTATGCGCAGCCGACACGAGAAATTTTTCCTGATTTTGAAAAATCTGCTCCACTTGAGAGAAAAAATATTGAGCATAAATTTGCGATATTGGGCGAAGATGATGGTACGGTTGTTTCGTACCGAAAAAATGATACGGTCAGTTATTCAGTTATTCGCGGGAAATTTGACCGTTGGATGGCTGAACAGGCACAAAAAGAGGGCGTAATACTTGTTGAAGAAACGGTTGTGAAAGACTTGATTTTTGAAAACTGTTTTGTAAAAGGTGTGAGAACGGAACTAGAGGAGTATTATGCAGATATTGTGGTGCTTGCTGACGGTGTAAATTCGCTTCTTGCAAAACAAATTGGCATGCGTGCTGATTTAAAACCCGAGGATGTTGCATTGAGTGTTAAAGAGGTTATAAAATTACCGGAAGAAGTTATTAATGAGCGTTTTCACGTAAATTCTGACGAAGGATGTATTTATGAAATTTTTGGCGGCTCAATGTCAGGAATGCTCGGACTTGGATTTTTGTATACAAATAAAAATTCTGTCAGTATTGGACTTGGAGTTGCATTGAATGAGCTTGTGGAAAAGAGTTTGCGCCCTTATGAATTATTTGACAAATTAAAACAACATCCTGAAATCGCTCCCTTAATTAAAGGTGGTGAGTTGCTCGAGTATTCAGCCCATCTTATTCCTGAAGGTGGTTATAAAAAAATCCCTGCGATTTGCGGAAACGGTGTTATGATTTGCGGTGATGCGGCGATGTTTGTTAACAATATGCACTGGGAAGGTACAAACCTCGCCATGATTTCCGGAAAATATGCCGGAGAAACGGCAGTTATTGCGCTTGGCAAAAACGATTTTTCGGAACAATCCCTGTCGCGTTATCAAGAGATGCTTGAAAATTCCTTTATTATAAAAGATTTGAGGACTTATAAGGATTTGATGAGCGGAATTGCAGAACGAAAATCGGAATTCCTCGGGTATTATCTCAAAAAAATTAATTCGTTCTTTGAGATGTTCACATCAGTTGACAGTATTCCAAAACGTCAAAAATATCACAAATTTATAAAAAGTATTTTTACAGACAGAAAAATTCCTGATTTATTCAAAGATGCTTGGGTTATAGTTAAATTGTTATGGAGTATTTTGGTAAAATGAGCGACTTGGAAAATAAATTATATACTGTAAAATATACCCCTGATACAGAATCTCACTTGCATCCCGTTCAAGAGCGTTGTCGTGTTTGCAAGTCGAAAATTTGTACGGTAATTTGTCCTGCCGGAGTTTATGAATGGGATGAAAGAACACGGAAGCTTATTGTAAATTACGAAAATTGTCTTGAATGTGGAGCTTGCAGAATTGCTTGCGAAAGTTGCTCATTGGGTTGGGAATATCCGAAAGGTACCAAAGGAGTTACGTTTAAACAGGGTTAATCGGTTTAAGGCTTTTTGTCATTCAAGTGTATTAAATGAAAATTTATCGAGAATAAGAAGGTAAGCTGGTTTTAGTTTGCATTGCAAACAAAAAATCGACTCAATTCATAAAAGTAGACAAAAAAACGGATTTATTATATAATTTGTTTGCAGGGTAAAAGATGTCTTTCGAAAAGGAACCTAACTGACGATTATTATTGTAAACTTTCGGGTTGGTTCCCGACTAGAAGGGTGGTCGATATGAATGATTTCAATTTGACTTTATTTTTAATCTTTTTGATTTTATACATACTTAAAAACGACTCTTACCTTAACAGATAAGAGTCGTAGACTTTCTTCAGGACATCGGCAGCTTAGGAAACTACCACCCTGTATCCTTATTATTTATCATTTTTTTACATTTGTCAAGTGTAGTAGAATTATGCAAAAAAAATATCTTAAAATTTTAAATATCGTTCAATCGGAAATAAACCAAACTTTAGAAAAAATGACGGAAGGGGTGGAGGTTAAAGAACCGCTTAAATCAAAACTTTTCACCATTTTGAATGCTCCGTCAAAACACATCAGACCGCTAATTTCATTTTTATATTTAAAGGCTATAGGCGCAACGATTGACCATAATCAAATTGCGTATCAATCGGCAATTGAGCTTGTTCATAATGCTTCGCTTATTCATGATGATGTTATTGACGAAAGTCAAATCCGTCGCAACGTACAAACTCTCAATGATGCTTTTGGCAACAAACTTGCGGTAATTTCCGGTGATTATTTGCTTTCAATTGCATTGGACAAAGTGATTAAAATAGGCGAAATCGAACTTATTCAAATGTTTTCAGATACTCTTGCGGTGATGAGTGAAGGTGAAGTTACTCAGCATTTTAACAGGTTTAAAATCCCGACAATTGGTGAATACATAAAAAAATCAGCACAAAAAACTGCAAAACTATTCGAAACAGCACTTTGCGGAAGTTTATTAATCGCAAAATCCGATAGAAACGGACTTGAATTTGCCCAAAACTTTGGCATTGCTTTTCAAATCCGTGACGATTTAATCAATTGCAAAACCACAAATTCAGATATAAAAGACGGGATTTATACTGCGCCTGTTATATTTTCGGGCAGTGAGCGAATTATACCGGATGCTATTGAAAAAACGCGCAGTTTGTTAAATAATTATATAGACGATGCAATGAGTTGCCTCAATAAAATTAATGACAATGAGTATAAACTTGCACTTGTCGAGCTTTTGGAGCTTATGAGAGATGAACAAAATTAAAGAATTTATACAAAAATGCAAAAACGAATATATGAAACTGAACCCTACAGTCAGAGAAATTATTGAAACTGTTGTTTTTGTGGTTGTGATGGTAATTCTTATCAGGTTTTTTATATTTGAAATCCGCTGGATTCCGTCAGCGTCAATGCGTCCGACACTTATTGAAGGCGATAGGATTGTTGTGGAAAGGTTTTCGCGATTTTATAAAACTCCCGAACGCGGAGATGTAATGGTGTTCTATCCTCCGTTTGAGAAACTTCCAAATACTCCTTGGCGTGTTTTTTCAAGATTGACAGGCTTTTTCTGTAAAGATGTCGCCTATATCAAGCGTGTAATCGGGACTCCTGGGGACAAATTTGAAATTAAGACCGACAAAGATGGGAAAAGCACGGTTTATATTAATGACGAACCGCTGAATGAAAGATACATCCGTAGCGAATATTACAACAAACCTTGTACGGAAGATATGATTTGCGGACCTGTCACAATCCCCGAACATCAATATCTTATGATGGGCGACAATCGCGGAAACTCCTTTGATGGCAGATGGTGGGGATTTTTGCCGGAAGATAGATTTATCGGCAGAGCAGTCGTGCTTTTTTGGCCATTGAACAGAATTAAAAAATTATAGCAGGTGATAAAGTTTCATATATTCAGCCATAAGTTGTGAGCTTGTGCCGTTTGCGACCGTTGCCTTCAACTGTTGATCTTTGTCAGTTTCGGATGCCTTTTGAACTTTGTCTGTTTCTTTGTTTTGTGGTTCGGATTGTTGAACTTGTTGTTGAGCCTCCAACTCTTCAACATATTGTTGCGTAAGTGCTTGAATTTCTTCCATTCGAGCCTTATCACCAGAGTAAGAGCCGGTACTTTCAATACCGTTTTCTGCAAAATCTTTAAGGATTTCTGCCCATTCGCTGTAGTTTGTAATAGTTTCGCCCTGCGCCTGTGCGGCAGCTTGTGCCTTTTGTAATTCGTCTTCTGAAGTTATGCCGTCTACTTTAATGCTCATAAAAATCTCTCTTTCTATAAATATTAAGTATATTATTCCCCGCAAATTTCAGAAAATTACAAAATTGTAATAAAAATTAATATTTAAAAGCCAAAAGTTGAGATGCAGTTAACTCAAAAGCTTCAGCAATTTGTAAAAGGTTTGTGTATCTGATATCTGTAATTCCGCGTTCTATGTCGCTGATTGTCCTGATTGAAACATTAGCCATTTCTGCAAGTTGTTCTTGAGAAATAGCTCTTTTCATTCTTTCAAGTCTAATCTTATTTCCAAGCTCTAATAGTTTAATATTCTTCATAATATTTAATTCTAATAGATTGACAATTTTATAAAATGAGTTATAACGTTTATATATGTGATATTTTACATATAAACACAGAATGATACATGGAGGCTATATGAAAAAAGGTTTTACTTTAGCAGAGGTTTTGATTACTTTGGGTATTATAGGTGTGGTTGCAGCATTGACTATGCCTACGCTTATACAAAATTATAAAAAAACGGTTTACGTAAATCAACTCAAAAAAGCAATTAGTACTTTTGAGCAGGGTTTGCATAAAATGATGGCTGATCAGGAAGTTGATGATATTAAAAATATCTCTCCGGCAATTAGTGATTTTCCAAATGGCGAATATATTCAAGGTGATGATATTACAGAAGAACAAAAAATTTTCTTAAAAAAGTATTTTAATATTTTGAAATTCGTTAAAAATCACGGTGTTGTATGGAATCACGATGGGGTTGGATTTGATTATTTAAACGGAGGCGATAATGATGATGATCCTGATTACAGCTTTTTTATATTAAATGATGGAACTCTTTTTGGTTTGGATTGTAGTTTTGATGATGGTACTGCTTGTCGTTTAGTTATTGATGTGAACGGTGATCAAAAAGGACCCAATAAGCTTGGAAGGGATATATTTGAGGTTTTCTTTAACGATAGTGGAAAATTAATTCTGTCTGATAGCAACGGGAAATGGAAAGATAAGAATTCTTGTGGTCCAGATTTTTCATCAACAACAGGTTGGGGCTGTGCAGCTCGCATTATCGAAAACGGATGGAAGATGGATTATTAATTAAAAATTAAATAATTAAAAATATTAAGAAAAATTTACAAAAGCCTAAAAAGTTCTCTTATTAGGCTTTTTATGTTATGCTGACTAATATTGAAACAGTGCCGTTTTTAGAAAAACATTCAATAAAAATACTATATCATAAGGGTGAAAAACATGTCCAAACCCCTTGCAAACAAATATTTTGCAAGTATGATTATTAGAGTGCGTACATGTGCGCAAATGCCGAAATTTGAAAAGGAAAACAAATGTCAAAAGACGTAATAGAAATAGAAGGTGTAATTTTAGAAGCTATGCCAAACGCAATGTTCAGGGTAAAGCTTGAAAATGACCACGAAATTCTCGCTCATATATCTGGTAAAATTAGAAAAAATTTCATCAGAATTTTGCCGGGTGACAAAGTAAAGGTTGAAATGACACCATACGATTTGAGCAGAGGCCGCATTACTTTCAGGTTAAAGTAGTGCATAAACAGGAAAAGTACATCTCACAAAATATAAAGGAAAAACTAAAATGAAAGTAAGATCATCAGTAAAACCAATTTGCGATAAATGCAAATGTATCAAAAGAAAAGGCAGAATTGCCGTAATTTGCGAAAATCCTAAACATAAACAAAGACAAGGCTGATTTTTGCGTAGTGCGCCGTGTGAGAGCTTGCTCGAACCCAGCACGAAGTAGCGCGGAGCGAATGAACGAAATTTTGCGAAGCAAAATGAAGTAAATGGCAGCGGAGCGTGAAGCAATAAATCAGGGCAAATGGTAAAAATGTGGAATTTGCGCACAAAATCGGCAAATGGTGAGGAAGTATTTATCCCTCATACCCAAAAAAATCTAACACCAAGGATGGCGAAAATAAGGGACATCTGGTATAAATTTCAGGTCAACCAAAATTTAGCCACACAAAAGCCAAAGAAAGGAAAATTTAAAATGGCAAGACTATCTGGGGTAGATTTACCTCGCAACAAAAGAATGGAAATCGCGTTGACATATATTTATGGCATCGGACCTACAAGAGCTAAAAAAATTCTTGAAGCTACTAACATTTCACCTGATTTAAGAACAGATGATTTGACAGATGAAGATATTAAAGTTTTAAGAAACGAATTGGCTAACTACCACATTGAAGGTGACCTTCGTCGTGAAGTTACAATGCATATCAAACGTTTACAAGAAATCGGCTCTTACAGAGGTATGAGACACAAACGCAACCTTCCTTGCCGCGGTCAAAGAACTAAAACTAACGCTAGAACAAGACGCGGTAAAAAAGGTATGGCTATTACTAAGAAAAAATAAAATCTGAGGGCAAGAAGCTCGGAAGGCAAGAAGGCAAGCCATTTATTGAAAATAGTCTGACCTCTTGACATCCTGACTTCCGGTCATCTAAGCAGAAAACTAATTAAACTAAAACATAAAGGAAGACAAAAAATGGCAAGACCAGTAAAAACAAAGAAAAAAGAAAAAAAGAACGTATTGCAAGGTGTTGTACACATTCAGTCAACATTCAACAATACAATCGTAACTTCTACTGATACTCAAGGTAATGCTATTGCTTGGGCAACAGCAGGTGCTTCGGGCTTCAAAGGTGCCAGAAAAGGTACTCCGTTTGCAGCTCAATCAGCAGCTGAATCAGTAGCTAAAAAATCAATCGACCAAGGTATGAAAAAAGTCGAAGTTCATATCAAAGGACCCGGTTCAGGTAGAGAAACAGCTATCCGTGCTATTCAAGCAGCAGGTTTGGAAATCACATTGATTAAAGATGTTACTCCTATTCCGCACAACGGATGCAGACCACCGAAAAAACGCAGAGTTTAATGAGGATACTGGGGCACTAGGATACTAAGGCACTAAGTTCTTTACAAAAGTAGTCTTAGTAAAATTTTAAGAAAACATCTTAATGAATGCCATAGAGCCTTGGTAACTTAGTAACTTAATTACACGGGGGCTTACTTTTTAGCCAAAGAAGTAAACCACAGATGCCCCGAAAAATAAAAAGGAGAAAATAATGGCTAGATATACAGGACCAACAAACAAATTATTTAGAAATAAAAAAGTTAAAGATTTGTCAAACAGAAAATTAACTTCTTCTATGAGACAAACAGCTTCAGGTCAACACGGTGCAGTTAGAAAAAAACTTTCTGAATATGCACTTCACCTTGTTGAAAAACAAAAAATCAGATTTACATACTTGGTATCTGAAAAACAATTCGCTAAATATTACAGCGAAGCTGCAAGAAGAAAAGGTGTTACAGGCACAATCCTTCTTCAATTGTTAGAATCAAGATTGGACAACGTACTTTTCAGAGCAGGTTTGGGTATCACACGTAAACAAACAAGACAAATCGTTAACCACGGACATGTTCTTGTTAACGACAAAAAAGTTGATATTCCGTCATACCTCGTAAAAGCAGGTGATGTAATTACTATCAAATCAAAAAGTGCAGCTTTCTTGAAATCAGTTACAGAATTGATTGATATGGCTTGTGCTCCTGCTTGGATGACAATCGACAAAGAAGCTCTTAAAATCACTTTTGACAGAATTCCGGAAAGAGAAGAACTCGACCCTGAATTCAAAGAACAACTTGTAATTGAGTACTACTCTAAATAGCGCGAGTGAGCTGAGGGCGTAGGCTGGAGTTGGCTTTGCGATGGCAAAGACAAGCAGAGCCGAAGACCCGTTAAATGCGAACGAGCAAGACAGCAAAAACTGTCAAATAAATAGTTAACAAAAACTAGGAGAAAAACATGGAATTAAAAATTAAAAATGTTAATACAACAACAAGTTCTGACGGCTCACAATACGGTAAATTTGTAATCGAACCGTTAGAAAAAGGTTTTGGTACAACAATCGGAAACTCTTTAAGACGTGTATTACTTTCAAGTTTAGAAGGAACAGCAGTTACTTCTGTAAGAATTGAAGGTATCACTCACGAATACACTGCAATTCCTGGTGTGTTGGAAGACGTTATTGATGTTATGCTCAACCTTAAAGGATTAGTTGTAAAAACTGATTCCAAAGAACCTCAAACATTAAGAATTGATGTTGATCGTCCGGGAGCAGTACTTGCAAGTGATATTCAATTGCCGGCAGGCGTTAAAGTTGTTAACCCTGACTGGTTGATTTGTACAGTAGCAGACGGCGGAAGTTTCCATGCTGACGTTGTGATTGAAACAGGCAAAGGCTATGTCGCTCATGACGTACCAAGAGATTCTAAAGGCATTTCAATTGATGTTCTTCCTATAGATGCAACATTCATGCCTATCAAACGCGTAAGCTACACTGTAGAAAATACTCGTGTAGGTGATTCAATTGATTTTGACAAATTGACTTTGGAAATTTGGTCAAACGGTTCAATTGATGTAACAAATGCATTGAGTCAAGCTTCAAACTTGTTAATTGAACATTTCATGCAGATTTCAGCAATCACAGGTCAGCCTGTAGTTGCTTCAGCTATGGCAGTTGATGAAGATATTGAAGATGATTCTAACACACCTACAATGACTATCGAAGAGTTGGAACTTTCAGTTAGAGCTTACAACTGCTTGAAACGTGCAAGTATCAATTCTATGAGCGAATTGTTGAAAAAATCAGAACATGATTTATTGAACATTAAAAACTTCGGTAAGAAATCATCTGACGAAGTTATAGAAAGACTTCACCACTTTGGTTTAGACCTCGCTCCAAATCCGGAAGTGGAAGAAGAAGTTTAAAAGCAGCTAAGAAGTTAAGCGGCTGAGCAGCTAAGCTATCTCAACCAATCAACTTATCAACTGTTCAACATTATAAAAAATTAATACAAAATAAAGGAAATAGAAAAATGAGACACCAAACTAAAAAACATACGCTTTCGAAAGCAAAGGATCAAAGAGATGCTCTTTTGCGTTCATTAGCTACTGAGCTTTTTGTGCACGGTGAAATCAAAACAACTATGGCTAGAGCAAAAGCTTTGAAACCATACGCTGAAGAAATTATCACCCTCGCGAAAAGAGGCGACTTACACGCTCGTCGTCAAGCTGTTAAATTCATTTTTGATAAAGAAACCGGAAGGTTTATGGATTTAGCAACCGGAGAAGTTTTTGAAGCTCCTCAAGCTGATAAAAAATTGGCTGAAGAAACAGTTTTGAGAAAACTTTTCGTAATCATCGGTAAAAAATATTCTGACCGTCAAGGCGGATATACCAGAATATTCAGATTACCGCCAAGACGCGGTGACGCTTCTGAAATGGCTTTAATTCAATTGGTATAAGCCATGCGTTATACGCTCCAAGTTCAGTATATCGGAAAAAATTATGCCGGAAGTCAAATTCAATTTGAAAACGGTAAGGAAATTGAAACTCCGACTATACAGGGAGAACTTGAAAAGGCACTAAGCACATTGATAAAATGCAATACACAATTTCGTCATTGCGTGCCTGACACGCAATCGCAAGGCAGTGACAATTTTGCGATTCCGAATCAAGTTCGGAATGACGAGAAATTGATTGCTACAAATATAACCCGACAGGTTAAAACAGTCTTTTCCGGACGAACAGACAGAGGTGTAAATTCTGTTGGGCAAGTAATTCATTTTGACACAGACAAATCTATTGTTGCTTCAAAGTTTGTCTACCAGTTGAATGAAATACTTCCAAAAGATATTTCTGTCAGTGACTTGAAAATTGTCGATGACAAATTTCATGCTCAAAAATCAGCCAGAAGCAGGTATTACAGATACGTTCTTATCAATCGTAAATGTAAAAATGCTTTTGACGGAGATTTGATGAGAGTAAAGTTTGACGTTGATATCAATAGAATGAATAAAGCCTTAAACTATCTTATCGGCGAACATGATTTCTCAAGTTTTAAAAGTTCCGGAACGCTAAACCCGAGCAAAGTCTGTTTTATAGAAAAAGCTGTTGCATCACGTGATGGCGATAAGGTGATTATTGATATTGTTGGAAATCGTTTTTTATACAATATGGTAAGAACAATTGTCGGAACCCTTTTAGAGATAGAAGGGCATAACCTGCAGCCTGAGCACATGAAAGAAGTTCTTGAAATGTGTGACAGAAGATGTGCAGGACAAACTGTCAGTCCGTACGGATTGACGTTGATGAAAGTAGAATACTAAAAGAAGGAACATAAAAATATGAAAACATATTCAGCAAAACCTCTTGAAGTAGAAAGAAAGTGGTATTTAATCGATGCTGAAGGCGAGGTCCTTGGCAGATTAGCTACCAGAATTGCTAATATTTTAAGAGGAAAAAATAAACCTGAATACACTCCTAACGTTGATACAGGCGATTTCGTAATCGTAATTAACGCTGAAAAAGTTGTTGTATCAGGTAACAAAGAAACTGATAAAATTTATTACCACCACACTGGTTTTCCGGGTGGATTGAGATCTGCAAGCGTAAAAGAATTACGTGAAAAAGATGCAAGACTTTTGATTGAAAAAGCAGTTAAAGGTATGTTGCAACACAATACATTGGGTGATACTCAATTTACTAAATTGAAAGTTTACAACGGATCTGAACATCCGCATGCAGCACAAAAACCAATCGTGCTTGAAAAGGAGGCTAAATAATGGCAGATAAAGAAATTATGGCTACAGGACGTAGAAAAACCTCTATTGCAGTTGTTAAACTTGTTAAAGGTAAAGGCAGAATTTTTGTTAACGGCAAAACTTTGAAAAACTATATCGGTAACAGACCTGCTATCGAAATGTTAGTTTACAGACCTTTAGTATTGACTGATAATCAAGAAAAATACGATGTAAGAGTAAAAGCAGTAGGCGGCGGTGTTGTTGCTCAATGCGGAGCTATCAGACATGGTATTTCAAGAGCTCTTGTGAAAGCTAATGAAGAATACAAAAACGTATTGCGTTTGGAAGGTTTGCTAACTCGTGACCCACGTGTTAAAGAACGTAAAAAATACGGTCGCAAACGTGCAAGAAAGCGTTTCCAATTCTCAAAACGTTAGAAATTTCAAAAACCGGCATTACAGCCGGTTTTTTTTATAAATATTTTGTGCATAATGTCTTAATATCTAATGGTTTTGTTTGAATAATCTTTCGGCATTTACACGATTTACTTCTTGACGAAATTGTTTTCCCATAATTCTGCGTTCCGGAAGTATAGCTTTTATAAATGTTTTTACAATATCTGTAGGTGTGTAGCCTTTTGGAAAATATTCAACAAAATAACTCTTATCGCCTACGATTTTTCTTACAAATACGAAATCGTTTTTTGCAGGCACAAATTCCACAATATAATCCGTGTTTGGGGTGTTTAGTGCTTTTGTTGTTAGTTCACTAATCAATTCTTTTGGAACACTTTTAAAGTAAGGATTATTTAAACCTTGAAATCGCATGCCAAAGCTTGGAGAATTTGGACTAATATTATTCATTTTTTTTACTTCCTTTTTTTATATTAAAAATGAACAAAAAATTTTTTGCTATGACAAAATATAAATTTAAGAAAATTTTTACTGTATAATAGTTTTGAGAGGTAAATAATGAAAACAATTAAATTAACCAAAATGCAGGGATGCGGAAATGATTTTGTCATAATTGATTATGCAGAATATGAAAAAACAGGTATGAAAATGGATGAATTAGCCAAAAAAGTTTGTGACAGAAACTTTGGTGTTGGTGCAGACGGAATGATTATACCTGACACAACCACAACAAATACCGATTTGGGTTGGTATTTTTACAATTCTGACGGTTCAACCGCTCAGATGTGCGGAAATGGCATGAGATGTTTTGCAAAATATGCTTATGATAACAAACTTGTGGACAAAAAATCATTCAGCGTTCAAACTCTTGCAGGCATAATAAAACCAGAACTTTTGGACAACGGACTTATCAAGGTTAATATGGGAAAGCCTATTTTGGAAGACAAAAAAATTCCGTTCTGGGGAGAAAGAAAAATTACGGCTCTTGATAAAGAGTTTGAAATAACCCCTGTTTCTATGGGAAATCCGCACTGTGTAATTATTACTGAAGACGATCCGATGGAACTTGCGGTAAAATATGGTTCAATTATAGAAAAACATGAATATTTCCCCGAAAAAACTAATACGGAATTTGTTAAAATCAGGTCAAAAATGGAAATTGATATGCGTGTTTATGAGCGCGGATGCGGTATAACTTTAGCCTGCGGAACGGGTGCTTGCGCAAGTGTTGTGGCATGTGTTTTAAATAACTTAACAGAACAAAAGGTTAAAGTAAATCTTTTGGGAGGAGCTGTATTTGTTGAATGGCAAGGGTCTAGGGATGATACACAAAAAGATATTTTCCTTGTAGGTTCGGCAAATTATAGTTTCTTCGCGGATTACATCTTGTAAAAATTTGTATTTCCATGATATGATTGAAATATAAAGGAGAAATAGAAAATGAAAACTTATGAATTATTGACTGTATTTAAACCAAACTTAGATGCGGAAGAAGTAGATAAAGCTATCGAATCATTGAGCAAATTAGCTGCTGATATGAAAGGTAAAGTTGAATCTACAGACAAAACCGGCAGAAAAAAATTAGCTTACGACATTCAAAACTTTAGAGATGGATTTTACATAACTTCTGTTTTGAATTTACCGGAAGAAAGTGTTGCAGAATTCAGACGTCAATTGAAATTGAGTGACAATGTTTTAAGAACAATGTTTCTTGCACAATAGGGAGCACGGATAATGTCGTTAGCAAAATCAGTAGTAACAGGAACAGTATACAGAGCACCTGAAAAGCGGTTTACACAAAATAATATCGCAGTGTCAGGGTTTGTTCTTAACATAGGTGAAAGAGAAGAAATTCTCGTGAGAGTTATTTCAAGACGTACAGTTCTTGACGAGGTTGTTTCTTCAATTTCTAAAGGTAACAAGGTGTTGGTTGAGGGCAGACTTCAAACAGCAACTGTTAAAATGGATGACGGTTCAGAAAAAAGAATTTATGAGATAGATGCAAACACAATTGAAAAAATGGGTGAAGCATCGGTTTCTAATTCCGATTTTGGAACGGAAGAGATTGTTAAGTTTGAATCAGACGATATGTCTAATGAACTTATCAATGAGGACGAAATTCCATTTTAGGCAAGCAGAGGTATGAGCGAAGCGAAAGTCGAACAATCATAAGCGAAAACCGCGCTTTTCGGTTTGATTGTGAGCGGTACCGTTTAATGCGAGGCGCAGTAACAATAATAAAATAAAGTAGTAAATAACAAGGCTAGAAAGGCTAAAAAGAAAAATGGCAAGACAAAATATTGAAGACAAGAAAAAACACAAAAACTGTAGTCTTTGTGCTGATAAAGTTGAAACTATTGACTACAAAGATGCAGCAAAATTGAAAAGATATTTGACAGAAGCCGGTAAAATTATTCCGAGAAGAATTACCGGTAACTGTGCTAAACACCAAAGAATGGTTGTAAGAGCTATCAAACGCGCAAGAGAGGCTGCAATCATTGATTATGTATTTGATTAACGGATAAAATTAGTCCAGAAATCCGAAACGCAAAATGTGTATAAAAAGACGGGAAAAAATTCCGTCTTTTTATATATATGCATTAGGAAAAGTTTGTTTAAACATTTCTTGATGTTATTTATTTTTTCCTAATCAATAATTCGTATCCTAAAACATCAGAAATTTCTAACAATTCATTTACTCGAATTGTTCCATTTCTGAGTTTGTTGGTTAAATTTTCAAGAGAATCAGTTTTATTATATTTGTGATTAATATCAACTTTTAAACGTGTTAATGTTTTACCCTCAAGTGTAGTTAAGAATTTTATTAAATTTCTTATGTTACTTTTTTCTAAAGTATATTCATTTTTCATTACATAACTATATCTTAATTTTCTCTTGACAATCTAATTGCATAATGATAATATCTAATTATACAGTTAGATAACTAAGCGCGGAGTTTGAAATATGAAAAAAGGTTTTACTTTAGCAGAGGTACTGATAACTCTTGGTATAATTGGAGTTGTAGCAGCATTAACAATGCCTTCTTTAATTAGTAATTATCAGAAAAAAGTTTGGACAACACAATTCAAAAAAGCAGTAAGTGTTCTTCAAAATCATGTAAAAATGATTAATGCATCAGAAGGCATGGATATTATTTATGAAACGAATTATGGTGAGGCACATACGACACGTTCAGGACAGTTATACCTATATAATTATAAATTATTCCCCGATAAAATTGCATCATTTTTAAAGTTAGAACCTGTTTCAGAACACACAAAATTTTATGAATTTTTGCAAGGGCTTGGGTCTAGTTATAATTTTGAAGGATTTATCTTAAAGGATGGCTCTTGTATCGCATATCCATCAGCAAGTTTCGGTTTTTATTCAGATTATTCAGGAAATCCTCACCATCCCGTATTTATAGATGTGAATTGCGATAAAGGTCCAAATAAAGCCGGACGTGACAGATTTATAATTGAAGTAGATGGATATGGTGGGATTTATATGCCTGTTGATTTGGATAATATTACCTCATTTTGTAAAAATGAATTTAATCAAAAAGGTTCCGATGACTGGACAGATGAAGTGAAAGAATTCTTCAATGCTTATATGGAAGGTTCACGTTTACAATGTGGATATGCTATAATGACTGACGGTTGGGAAATGAACTATTAAAACTTTTTCAATTTCGCATAGGCAGCATCCATGGCTTTTATACCTTGACGTCCAAAATCTATCGTATACATCATACTTTCGCCGATTTGAGTCACTTCTTTGATGTGACCGATACCGAGTTTATCATGGAAAACGCGTTCTCCTATATTGAAAATATATTCAATCGGAGTGGTTGTTTCCATTCTGCGTTGGCGTTCAGCTTCTGCTTGTTGCATTTCACGCTCTTTTTGACGTTTCTCATCAAGCATTCTTTTTATAGCATTATCTTTAAAAAATTCTCTGGTTCGTTCTTCGTCACGCTGTTTATTTGCCTGTGATTTAACCAAAATTGTACGTGAAGCAGTTCTTTGCGGTTGTGAATATGTCGAATTTTGCTGCTGCCTGTCACTTTGTGACTTGCCTGTTGCAAGTCCTCTTGTCGGTGCGACAAAACCTTTACCAAAGCCTGATGAAGGTTTTATGTAACCATAACTATCAGATTGGGCGGCAGAATATGAGTAATCCGATTTGCCTGTGCGAGCTTTTGATACAGCGTTTTGGAAAGTTGATGAGCCGCTTGTTGAACCCTCAAAACCGATTGAATTTAAGAGTTGTCGCGGAATTTCTTCCAAAAATCTCGATGGATTATAATATTTGTATTCTCCCCACATTTGACGACGTTTTGCTGATGTCAGATAAAGTTTTTCTTCTGCACGAGTTACTCCGACATACATCAGACGGCGTTCTTCTTCCATCTCTGACGGGATGTTGAATGTTCTCTGGTGCGGAAAAACGCCTTCGTCACATCCTGCGAGGAATACTATAGGAAACTCCAAACCTTTTGCAGAGTGAAGTGTCATCAACGTTACATTGTTTGTAATATCGTCCATGCCGTCCAAATCTGAAACAAGCGCAACTTGTTGTAAAAATTCTCCAAGTGTATTGTCGCTTTCTTCCGGAACAAATTCACCTGCAACATTTACTAATTCCTGCAAGTTTTCAATATCCGCTTCGGCTTCGGGTGTATTTTCACGTTGAAGTTCTGCAAGATAGCCTGTTTTTTCAATTACAAGTGTTACAAAATCTTGCAATGAATAGCTTTTTTGTGCATCTTTAAATTTCAAAATAAGTTCAGAAAAATCTTTAAGTTTTGCTCTGGTTCGTGGCGGAATTTCAAGTGCATCTTCAATTCTTTGGCATGCCGCAAATAGACTTATGTCCTCTTTGTCTGCAAAATCTGCAAGGTTTTTGACTGTAGTGTCACCGATTGCACGTTTTGGGACATTAACAATACGTCTGAAACTTTGAGAATCATCTGTGTTATAAATCAATTTTAAATATGCGATTACATCTTTGATTTCTTTACGGTCATAGAATTTCAGACCGCCGTAAATTCTGTAAGGAATTCCGGCTGCCATACATGCTTCTTCAAGTGCACGTGATTGAGAATTTGTACGATAAAGAATTGCAAAACGGTTGTAATCTCCGCCCGAGTCTTGTTTTATACGACTTGCGATAAAGTTCGCTTCATCGCTTTCATCTTGTGCCTCAAAATAATCAATAAGTTCACCGTCGCCCTTGTTTGAATAAAGAACTTTATCCACACGTTCAGTATTGTTTTCAATAATTGCGTTTGCAACATTCAAGATATTTGCGGTCGAACGGTAGTTTTGCTCAAGTTTGATTAGTTTTGTCTTTTTAAAATCTTTTTGGAAGTTCAAAATAATCGTATAATCAGCTCCGCGCCAACTGTAGATTGACTGGTCGACATCACCTACAACGCAAAGTGAGCGCTCGTCGGGGATTTCAGCTTGCAAATTTGTATATAACATGTTAACAAGTTTATACTGCGCCATGTTTGTATCTTGAAACTCGTCAACCAAAACATGCTGAAATCTGTCGTAATACTGCTGTCTGACTTCTTTATTTTGTTCAAGAAGCTTTACGGTCAACATAAGCATGTCATCAAAATCAATCGCATTATTGTTATTGAGCATGTTTTCATATTCTTCATAAATTGCGGCAATTTTTTGAGATTTAAAATCTCTTGCAAAAGTTGCAAAAGTATACGCATCCTGCATTTTGTTTTTTGCATTGGAAATAACTGTTTTTACAAGTTTTGGCGCATAAATTTTCTCGTCAAGATTAAGTTTTTTGATTGCACGTTTAATAACAGCATTACTGTCTGTTTCGTCATAAATAGAGAAATTTTTGTCTAATTTTTTGCCTGATTGAAAATTATATTTTTCGATATTTTCCCGCAACATTCTTCCGCAAATACCGTGAAAAGTCCCTACCCACATATATTTCACAACATTTTCGCCGAGAATATTTCCCAAACGTTCTTTCATCTCTTTAGCAGCTTTGTTAGTAAATGTTACAGCCAAAATATTTTTTGGGCGTACACATTCATGCTTTATCAAGTAGGCTATTCTTGATGTTAAAAGCTTTGTCTTTCCGCTCCCTGCGCCGGCTAAGACCAACAACGGTCCTTGAACTGTTTCAACAGCTTCTCTCTGTTCTTTGTTAAGATTATCCAATATATTTTCCATTTCCCTATTCCCAAAATCAAATTTTTGTGCTATAATCAGCATAAACTAAAAATGAGTAGATTGCAATTAAAAAATAAAGGTGGATTTGATATGACAAATATACTAATGAATTCTGAAAATGATGCACAAAAACAACCGTCAATAGTAGTGCCAATAGATGATTTGGACACAGTATCGTCAAATTCGCCGGATACTGTTGATGAATTGGCAATGGAATTGGCTACAATTCAGCAGTCAGCCAAAAAAATTGCTATAATTGGAAGTCGTAATCTGCCGATTACGCACCAACAAATGATTGAAACTCTTGCTACAGCACTTGTTATGCAAGGTAATACAATAATTACATCAGGCGGTTCTTCGGGAACTAACGCTGCTGCAATTCGCGGAGCTATGAAATCTAATCCTGATAAATTAAAAGTTATTTTACCGCAAACTATCGGACAACAGCCAAGTGATGTTCAAAACCAGCTTATTGGTGTTCCAAATATCGTAGAACATCCTGACAGAGCCATGATGACTCTTGCTGATGCATCACGTGTTTGCAACAGAGAAATTATCGACGATTGCAACCAGCTAATAGTATTTTTATCACATACAAGTAAAACTTTGCACAATGCCGTTCAGTATGCTGAAGAAGGTCACAAAGTTATTACGGTGTTCTATTTGGATTAGTTTATGATAAAAGTCATTGCGAGCGTATGCGAAGCAATCCAGCCTATTCTAATAAAAAAGCTGGATTCTTTCAGACTTCGTCCTCAGAATGACGGGATTTTGATATTATGAGCGAAAACTTAAAAAAACTTACCGGCAAATTTGGGTTTGAACCTGTTGCCAAACATCTTGTCAATGATTGCGATATTACGCTTTTCAAAGAACTTGTGGAAAGTGACAGTTTTTTGTTTGATTTTGTAAAACAAAATGTTGCAGAACGCATTAGAGCACAAATTAATGAAAATAATTACAAAAATTTGATTGAATTTTTAAAATTTTATTCACCGTCTTACGAAGATGTAATCGTGTCAGCGCTTGTAAAATATGCTGATGAAGATTTGACTGATTTGTTGCTTGAAAAATTTGAAAACGGTACAGATGATGAAAAAACTTACTGCGCCAAATTTTTTGGTGTCGTTCAAGACCCGCTCGCATACCGATTTTTGTTTGAAAATGCTTATTCGGATAACGAATTTCTTGCTCAAAATTGTGCCTCATCATTATCACTTTGGAAAGATGAAAAATCTTATAATGAAGCTTTGGGAAAACTGAAAAGTGATGATGAATTTGAAAAACTTTCTGCAGTGAAATTTCTGAGTGCTTATGGTAACAAAGAAGCTTTGCTTGAAATTTTTAAAGCTATGAGAAATTCCGCAATGGCTGAAAATATAGCCGGCGAAATTCCGTATATCGAAAATCTTTTTGAACTTCTTGACAAATATTATGAAGATGCACTTTTGACAATAAATTTTATAATCAACGGATTGGGTGAAATTTTGCCTTTGAATGTTTTGTTTGATTATGAACTTTTTGAGGTTTTTGAAAATCTTATAAATAACCGCAATGACAGCAAATCAAGGATAGTTTTGCTCAATGCTCGTGAAAAATTTGATACGTTAACGGAAAATGATGAATATTTGTTTGACGAGGATAAAAACACGAAAAACGAAGTTCAAGATATTAAAAAATTACTCAAAAGTGCAGACGATTTAGAAAAATTTGTCAATGATGAATTGAATGAGAATAGTCCGTTTGTGTTTACTGCACTTGATTTTGCAACAGATTTATTAAAAATTCGCGAACTTTTGAAATCAAATAATCAGACAGTAATCCTCAAAACAGCGGAAGTTTTGAAAAAATTCGGTAACTTGGACGAAAATGCAAAAACAATTGCGTTGTTGAAAGTTACTGATTTGAACATTAAAACGATTATAAGAGCGTTGTAAGTTTTATTGTTCTGTAAATATAATTCTGTAGTACATATCTGCCCTTGAATACTTATCTCTTGGTTGTTTTTTCCAGAGTTTTAAGTTGATTTCAGCCGGTAATGCTTGCACAGAAATCATTTTATCGTTTTGCATCGGTGATATGTTGTTACATCCGCCTTCATAACCGCAACTGCTGCCGACGTGGATGTAATCTCTAAATATTTCAACATTTTCGGTTATATTATTTGGATAAGACATTTCAATATTTTTTGTATTGAACGCATAAACGTATTTGTATCCAAAATCAAGAGCATTCAAGCCTGACAACTGTATAGGATATCTGTATCCTTTATTTGCGATATTAACGTAAATATCTGGAAAATCTTTTGACACTTCGTATTCAGCGACTATAAGATTGTCTTTTTCACTGTATTTTAAAGATTTTGGTATAAACCTTGCATATTC
>CAYPDZ010000012.1:23335-25908 GCA_964409575.1 uncultured Muribaculaceae bacterium
TAAGCTTTTCTATGACTGTAAATCTCATCTTTTCTCATATTATTGAATTCTGACGGCGGATTTACCCAAAGTTCTTTAAATTCATTGTTTGTATTCAGTATTTTTTTGTCAGTACCCGAAAATATTAACGGTCTGCAAACTGTAAATACTAATACAGCAACAATTATAACTTGTACTGCAACAATAAATTCACATGGGATTTTACCAATAAAGTCTTTCGATTTGTGCTCTATATGGAATTTTCTGTCATTAATTTTATCTGCTATTAAAAATCCGTCCAGTATGAGAGGAATAACCATAAACATTATTATAAATGGAGAAAGCATTATCAGTATGCCAAAATCTCCTTTTTCAATTGCTCGTGTAATTTCGTACAAAAATGAAAATATAAAAAATAGACCTATGGCAAAAACTAAAATTGATGTAAGCTTAATCCCATTTTCTTGTGGCGTGGAAAGTATTTGTTTGCAGCCTCTTTTACGGTAATCGTCAATCCTTTCTTTTAAATCCTCTACTTCACCTGCACCGGTAAATCTGTAAGAAAAATTTTGAATGCCTCTTGTATAATCAATAAATTTATAAAGAAACTTAGCAGGTCGAAGCGGAGTGTTGTTGATAGAAAAAGTTTTTCCGTTAAGCACATGAAAATCAATTTGAATTTCGTTCAGAGCTACATAAGAACCGTTTTTTGTGTGTACAATAGTTGTATTGAGCTTCATTTTGATTTGCTCAATATCGTTATATCCGCAGACAAAATTGTATTTAGACTCCGTAAATTTAAAATGAATTCTGCCTTGTAAAAAATCTACATATTTAAGGTTTAAACCGTGACTCAGACATTCCAAAGCCTTATTTCGAGATTTAATTTCCGAAATTAATGCCCAAACAGACAATAAAGGAAAAATTAAGACCATAAAACCAATATAAAATTTTTCAAAAGTATCCTCTATACTTAAAAATGCCTGAAATAATTGCATTGGTGTAAAAAAGCAAAACAGTACAATCAATGCGATTGCAAAAAATAAAAGAATTATAGACAACCAAACTATTCTCTGCATTGATGTTACTGAAGATACATTATTTATTCTCATAAAAACCAGCCTTTTTTATTGATTATAGCAGATTTGGGATAAATGTAAAGTTACATTAGTACAATAAATTGTATCCCACTCTTTATAAATAAAAACCCCTCTAAATAAAGAGGGGCATATTAGTTAAGTTATTTAAAATCTAAACGGATAATCGTTAGGTATTTTCCAACCGTTCATCTGGATTAGTGCAGTGCAATATGCAGAACCCCATTTTGCAGTTTCTTTTTTGCAACCAAATTCATTGTCGTTAAACAAACTTTCACGAGCGCCATCCCAGTCGTATTTGTAAGGCTCTATACCTCGCCCGTAATGATATTTATATTTTGTACCGGTATTATTTGGTTTGAAAAAAAATTCAAAATATTTTCTACCAGAGGCTTCTAAATTATCAGTTACTTCTCCGGTTTCAGAATCCGTTAAATATTCGAAATCTTTTCCGTTTGGCCAAAATGTTATACCGCTACTACCAAATGTGGCAACACTGCCATCAGAAAAATAAGCTGCTATTTTCCTATGTGTTGCAGTTCCACTTTCTTCAGTCTTTACAATGTTGAGATATGGCGCGAAATACTTATTAAAATAATCCCAACCGGGAGTACAAGTTTTATTATATTTCCCATCTACTATAGTTGATGTACAATCATTCCACTCGTCCCAATTCTTTTTATCGCCATAATCAACTTCTGCGCGTTGTACAGCTTGGTTCATAACACTGTAAAATTTTGCAAGTCTTGTTTCAACAACGGATTTTTTGTGGTTTTGGATAAGTGTCGGCAAGGTCATCGCCGCCACAACACCGATGATGCCCAATGTTATTAAGACCTCAGCTAGCGTAAAGGCTGCGCCTCGCGTTAAACGGCACCGCTCACAATCAAAACGAAAAGCGGATTGTCGGCAGAGGGTGTTGCTGTTTTGCGTAGCAAAACACAAAAACCCGTTTATAGCCGACAACCAAGCTGCGCGGTTTCCGTTTATGATTGTTCGTCTCTCGCTATCGCTCGTGCCTCTGCTCGGCTTGGTGAAAGCTGCTTTTTTTGAAGTGAATAAGTGAATAGGTAAATAAGTGAATAAGTTCGTTTCGGTTTGCTTCGCAAACGAAGTAGAACCCTCACCCGCCCTGCGGGCACCCTCTCCCAAAGGTAGAGGGGAACAGTTCCTCTGTCCCCTCCCTTTTGAGGGGAGGGGAATTAAAGGGGTGGGTGAGAAAACGTCATTGCGGACAAGCGTAGCGCGATCCGCAATCGCAAGGTTGTTACCCTCACCCAAATTTGTAAATTCACTGCGTTCATTAACAAATTTTTCCCTCTCCCAAAGGTAGAGGGGATGTCTTTCTGCTCCATCTTTAAAATGTAGATGAGAAATTCTATTATTTCCTACTAACTCTAAATCCTCTAATACCCCGCAAACCCTTGCTACATCAGCCTTTCGGGGGGGGGCACTTAACCGCTTTAAATTTTTTCATGGTAAATTCCTCCAATTTTT
>CAYPDZ010000013.1:0-13354 GCA_964409575.1 uncultured Muribaculaceae bacterium
GACGATAAAACGATAAGTTCGTTTTGGTGCTTACACACAATATATAATTTCGTTTTGCAATAGCAAACCGTAATGAACTTAGTGCCCTAGCGCCTTAATATCTCAATTAAACTCACTCCTCACACTTCACAAAAAACTACTAAACTAAAAAAACCGCTTTCGCGGTTTTTTCTAAATTGCAATAGTCAAAGCTTCAAGTCTTAGTTCTATCGGCTTTTCTTCTAAAATCTCCACCTGCAAGTCTTTTGTGTCCACTAACTTTGGAGCCGATGCAGGTTTTACAACAGCTTTTGGTTTTTGTGCTGTATAAGTACCCTGTTTAACCTTTGCGACAATCGGATCCGGAGTAACCTTTTGTCTGTTTACGTCTGTCATAATCTTATTAACAAAACGTCTTGTTTCTCCAAACGGAGGTACTGCATTGTACTTTTTAACATTCCCAGGACCTGCATTGTATGCCGCAAGTGCCAATTCTACCGAACCAAACATATTATACATTTTTTTGTAATACGTAATTCCGGCTTTAATGTTTTCATTCAATAAATAAGGATTGTACCCCATTCTTCTTGCTGTTGAAGGCATTAACTGAAAAACGCCTACAGCACCGTGAGAGCTTCTTGCCTCATGTCTAAATCCTGACTCTGTACGCGCAATACTAAGCGCAATTGCAGGATCTACGCCCATTTCAATAGCATGTTTTACTATTGTCGCTTTTACAGAGTTTACGTCAGCCGATTGTGCAGGCGCATGTGTAAACAATATACACATTAGTGTAAAAGTTAACAGTAATAATTTTTTCAAAATGTAATCCTCTATGTTGTAAATTGAAATCCCTAAAAATTCCCTAACGACCCGTTTCTTCGACTGCGATCAAAAACTTTTAAGAATGTTTTATACTTACATATTATTACAAAAAAAATAAATTTCAAGTCCGAATGATTTTTTAGTATTTTTATGTTAATATCTTATACATAGAATTAGTTAACAAGAGAGGAAAATTTTATGGAAAAATTAGCAGATATCGGAGTATTTGGCGGTTCAGGATTTTATAAATTCTTAGAAAATATTGAAGAAGTAAGAGTGGAAACACCTTACGGAATGCCAAGCGACAGTTTGTTTATCGGAAAAGTCGGAGAACATAAAGTTGCATTTATGCCACGTCATGGCAGAAACCATACTATTTTGCCTCATTTAATCAATTACAGAGCTAACGTTTGGGCAATGAAACATATCGGATGTGAAAGAGTAATTTCTCCATGCGCTGCCGGAAGTTTACAAAAACACGTTAAACCAGGTAATTTCGTAATTTGTGATCAGTTTGTTGATTGGACAGACGGACGAAAAACAACTTTCTTTGAAGGGCCTATTGTTACTCACCCGTCTGCTGCCGAAACTTATTGTCCTGAGCTTAGAAAGCTTGCTATTAATACGGCAAAAGAATTGGGAATTACTGTCCATGAAACCGGTACGGTTGTTGTAATCAACGGTCCACGTTTTTCTACAAAATCCGAATCAAAATTCTTTACAAATCAAGGTTGGGAAGTTATCAATATGACAGCTTTTCCTGAAGCATATCTTGTAAAAGAAATGGATATGTGCCCGTTGAACATTTCATTAATTACTGACTACGACGCAGGATTGGTCGGAGATGTTCCGCCTGTTTCTCATCATGAGGTTATTCAGGTATTTAATTCAAATGTTGCCAATCTTAAAAACTTGCTCTTTAAGATGATTGAAAACATTCCGGCTTCGAGAGATAATTGCGAATGCAAAAACACTAAAAAAAATTCTCAATTATAAAACTAAGGAGCAAATGCGATGAACAATATAATAAACGGTATTAACAATTTATTTGAAATATATTTTTGGATAATTCTTTTAAGATGTCTTTTGAGTTTTGTTCCGACAATAGATTGGTATAAACAACCGTTTACGTTTATCAAAGAGTCGACCGATGCTTATTTGGATTTATTCAGAAAAGTCGTACCACCAATAAACGGGATTGATTTTTCACCAATCGTAGCAATTATCATTCTGCAGATTGTGCAATACTTGGTTATTTTTGGCTTAGCTTCTATAAAATAAATCAATAGCTCTTTGGATTTTACTCCTGTGCTGATTTTTAGGATTTTGAGCAAGCGCATCATATCTTGCAAGCAAATCAGGCAGAGTCTTTGTATCACTGCGATTAAGCTTTTTACGAATTTTTATGATTGTTTTATCTAAAATGAAAGATTTATTTTTTTCGTAACCGCCACCATCAAATAATTTTCCCCAAATAGGACGATTTAATCCACTATCTCTTGGCACTTTAAAACAAAAATCTCTAATGACATTAAGCGGAGATGTTGTCTTATGTATATTTTCATCAATAAATTCGGTCATACAATATCCGCTGTGCAAATCCGATATATAATGCCTTGTTAATTGTGTATTATCAAGCTTGTGCCCTGCGAAATATTTTACGAACTCCCAGAAATTTGCTTCTGCACAAACGTTATGCAAATGCGAATAAAAAGGATTTGTTTCGTATAATTTATGATAAACTTTAAAAGCTTTATCATGCATAATTTTTTGTCCGTCAATTCTTTTTTTTATGCTTAACTTAAAGACATTTCCATAATCACCTTCACCTACAAATTTAAAATCTGAAACAAGATCTTCACAACCAGGAAGCTGTGCTAATTTTAAATCAAAACGTTCTTTTGCACCTTGAGCAAGTTCATGAGCATAATCTGTCAACTGATAATTTTTATCAAACAAACTATAATCATAATTATGTCCCATTCTCTGAGCCGTCTCTCTTAGATATACTGCTGTATCAGAAAGTATAGTTTGAAAACTCTTTATGTTCTGACCACGCGTTTCTTTTGGAAATAAATGAATAAGTTCCGGCGGAATATTACCGACAACAGCTCGTTCCATATTTGGAACAAATTTACTATAAGTGCGCATATTCAAATTCGATTGAAAAATTCTTTTCAATCTTTTAGGGTAACATCTTTCATAATTTGTTGCACTTATTTTTGGAAGCATAATGTTACAAATCCCGTAAATATAAATTTTGCCAATAATCGTAAATACTTGTAAAAAAAATTTACTTACGATATAATTCGGGTTATGAAAATAGTAATTTACGGCGCTACAGAAATCGGCTGTCTGCTTGCTACAGAGTTTTTTGAAGACCACGATATAACAATTATCGACAAAGAAGAAAATCGAACAGACGAATTTAATAAACTTGATATAAGTTTTATTCAGGGAAATGCCTCCGATATAGAAGTTTTAAAGAACGCAGATATAAAAAATGCTGATATATTTATCGCCTGCACGGCTATTGATGAGGCAAATATTGTAGCCTGTCTTTCGGCTAAAAAATATGGCGGAATTCGCACAATTTGTTTTGTAAGCAAAGAAGAATACAAAAAGACATTGAGTTTTGAAAAAAACAACGAACATTTCTGCGATTTCTTTATAGATTATATAATTTGGCCGGAAGAACTTTTGACACAAGAAATTTTCCGAATTGTAACAGTTGCACACGCTCTTGATGTGGAAAACTTTGCAGACGGCAGAGCGAGGTTACTGGAATACAAAGTTCAACCACATCACTCGATTGTTGGCAAAAAAGTCAAGGATTGCGGATTTACAAAAGATACGTTAATGGTTGGCTTGACACGTGATTGTTGTTTGTTTATACCAAACGGCGAAACTGAAATTCAAGCAGATGACAAACTCATTTTTATGGGTACTTCACATTCTTTGGATATACTTGCCGGTACATTTTTTCACGAAAAAGAAATCGTCAAATCCGTTGCGATTATCGGTGGCGGTAATGTAGGTTTGATGCTTGCAAAAACTCTTGAAACACTAAAAATAAAAACAAAAATAATCGAAAAAAATTACGAAAGATGCCAATTTTTGGCAGAAGAACTTCATAGCACACTCGTAATCAACGGCGACGGCACAAATCTTAAACTGTTGGACGAAGAAGAAATCGGTTCTACTGACGTTGTAATAAGCGTTACAAACAACGACGAAAGAAATCTCTTATGTTCATTACTTTCAAAACAATTAGGTGTAAAACGAGTAATTGCAAGAGTTTCAAAAGTTTTAAATATTCCGTTGTTTGAAAAAGTAGGCATTGACATTGCAATTTCACCGAAAAACTCTGCAATTAACGAAGTTAGAAACGATTTACAGGAAAATAACGTTGATATTCTTGCTACCGTAGAACAAGGACAAGGCGAGGTTTTGGAAATTAACGTATTGCCTGAGTTTAACAACAAAAAAGTTATGGATTTGAGATTTCCGGCACGCGCCATTATCGGTGTAATTTTAAGAAGAAACAAAGTTATTATTCCAAAAGGCGACACATTGATAACGACCGGCGATATTTTGATTATCTTTACAACAGCTCAAAGTGCACCGGAAATTAAGGAATTTTTTAAGGTAAATTAGTATGCGCTTAAATTATTTAGCTTATGCAATAGGTTTAACATTAATTTATATCGGGCTGGTAATCCTTATTCCGATAATCGTCGCATTAATTTATGGCGAAATTAATTCAATTTTGCCATTTTTAACCGCTTCAATTATTTCAATAATAATCGGTGCAAGCTTGAGAAAAACTGTTCCGTCAACATTAGAAAATTTAAACGATATTAAAAAAGGAGAAGGGCTATTTATTGTTGCAGCCTCTTGGGTGGTATTCGGACTGATTTCGGCAATACCGTATTTATTTTATGGATTAAGCCCCATAAATGCTGTTTTTGAAGCGATTTCCGGAATTACAACAACCGGTGCAACAATATTAACTCATTACGACTACCCGCATACATTTTTCTTTTGGCGTTCATTCACCCAATGGCTTGGAGGTTTAGGAATAATCGTACTCTTTATAGCGATTTTGCCTCAATTTGCAGTTGCAGGCAGACAAATGTTTTTTGCAGAAGCGCCGGGACCTACTGAGGACAAATTTACACCACGCATAAGAAATACCGCCTCGGCATTATGGAAAATTTATGCAGGGCTGACAGCTATTGAAATTCTGCTTTTAATTGTCGCCGGAATGCCTGCTTTTGATGCTGTTTGTAACTCTCTTTCTACACTTTCTGCAGGTGGATTTTCTCCAAATGAATACAGTATAATGGGTTATGACTCAAATTGCATAACTTGGATTGTGCTTGTGTTTATGTTTCTTGCCGGAGTGAGTTTCAACCTGCAATATAAAGTTCTTGTACAAAAAAATCCGCTGGTATTATTCAAAAATGAAGAATTCAGAACATATCTTTTGCTTGTAATTTTTATGGCATTATTAATAGCCGCATCATTTAACTTCCAAAATTTCAGAGATGCACTGTTTCAAGTCATAAGCATTACAACCTCCTCAGGCTTTGCCAGTGTTGATTTTGAAAAATGGAATTACACATCAAAATTAATTCTGTTTATTGTAATGTTTATAGGCTCTTGCGCAAGTTCCGCCGGCGGTGGTATAAAAATTGCAAGATGGTTAGTTGTATTCAAATCAATGAAAAGCGAAATCGTAAGGATCTTACATCCAAACGCAATTGTAAATATCAAAATTGATAACAAAACAATCGTTCCGGAAGTTGCAAGACAAATCGTTGTGTTTGTTTTCTTTTACTTCTTAATTTTTGGTATAACAGCGATAATTTTATCCATACTTGAACAAAATACGGCAGTCGGTTTGACAGGAGCAATTTCTTCACTCGGTAACATTGGCCCTGGAGTTGCTGTTTCGACAGGTCCAATGGGAAATTATGACAGTATGTATACGGCATCTAAACTTATTTTTACAGTTAATATGCTCGTCGGACGCTTGGAATTAATTCCATTTTTAGTATTGCTTCAAAAGGATTTTTGGACAATAAAAGAGTAATGGCAAAATTTTAAAAATTATGGTAAAATATAAATATGGAAAATAAAAAAACCTACACAATAAACGAAATAAAATCAATAATTGAAACAAATCGAAACTATATTGAGGAAAATTTTTTTGTTGATAAATTCTTATTATTCGGCTCGTATGCAAAAAATTTACAAACTTCACAGAGCGATATTGATTTACTTGTGAGTTTTACTAAACCTGTTGATATGTTTAAATTTATGGATTTAGAAGAATATTTAACAAAATTATTTAATAAAAAAATTGATTTAGGGACAATATCTGCTCTTAAGAATTTTGTTAAAGATAAAATTTTAAAGGAAGCAATAGCATTATGAAAACAAAAAAAGACCCACTATTTTTTCTGTTAGATATTCAAAACTCTCTTTTAAAGATATTCAAATACACAGATAACATTACTTTTGAGGACTTTATCAATGATGATAAAACAAAGGATGCTGTTGAAAGAAATTTTGAAATCATTGGTGAAGCTGTAAAAAATTTACCGGAAGAATATCGAAATAAATATCCTCACATTCCATTTAAGCAAATAGCAGGAATGCGTGATAAATTAATACATGACTATTTTGGAATAGATTATGAGATTGTTTGGAAAACAATAAAAGATAAATTACCGGAATTTAACACAGAAATTAATAAGCTCATAAAATCTCCCCCTCATAAATGATTAAAATGAACAAAAATTATGGTTTAATCGTTATAATAATATGAGGAAATTAGCTTTAATAATCGGAATGTGTCTTACACTTAACACCAGCTTCGCTGTTGAACAGATGGCTGTTGAAAAGCATGCTGTGTTAAGCATTACTGATTGTGTTCAATTGGCACTTCAAAACAGTCCGCAAATCAAAAAAGCCAGATACAATTACGGACTGGCAAAAGGTAATTTGGGTATCGCAAAATCAGGTTATTTTCCCACACTTGGAGTTGGAACAGGCTACGATATAAGCGAAAGTCGAACTGACAGAATGAACACATCTTCCAATGTTTACACTGCCGAAGCCAATATCAAACAACTTATCTGGAATTTTGGCAAAACAAACGCAAACATAAGAATGTACAATTTCGACAAAATTGCTGCGGTATATGACTTTAATGACATCGTACTAGATACAATTTTTACCGTAAAAACGAATTATTACGGAGTACTTGCCGCAAAAGCTACAATGGATGTAAACAGAGCAAACGTCCAAATAAACGAAAGAAATTACCAACGCACAAAGGCGTATTTTGATGAGGGTATAAAATCCAAAATTGACCTTGTTAATGCGGAAGTTTATTTAAGTGATTCGAAAGTCACCCTCGTAAATTCAGAAAAACTTTACCAAAACGCACTCATAAAATTGAACAATTCAATGTACGTGGCATTTGCGCCGGAATATGAAATCGAAAATACAGAAACATTTAATTTTACGAATAATAATGCTCCGGTAAGCTTGGAAAGAATAAACGAAAAAACCGATTTAAGTACAACTCCAGAAAATGTCAGTGATGCATTTTTAACTTCACAGGTTGAGAAAATAAATATTCTGGAAAATTACGAATTTAAACCGTTTCCATACACGTTTGAAGAAGCCGTCGAACTTGCTTACAAAAACAGACCTGACTTAATGTCACTGGATGCTTCACTAAACGCTGTTAAAGAAGCATTAAAATATTCAAAGCGCGAATATTTGCCCGAGCTTTCAGCATCTGCAGGCTACGGTTATCGTGATAAATACAATGCTAATTCATATAACGTCGGAATAAATTTTTCAAGTTCTTTTAACATAAAAGGTCAAAAACACAAAATCGACAATGCAAAAATTCAGGTTGAAATGGCAGAAAACGACATTGAACTTGCAAAACAAGATATTTATTTTGAAGTTCAAAACCTTTACGTCAACATGGTTCAGCTTGAAAAACAAATTCCATTACTTGCCATCAACGTAAAACAAACTCTTGAAAACTTTGAACTTGCAGATGGACGTTACGCCGTAGGCTTAGGTGATTACATTGAATTACAAGATGCAAAAGTAAATTACAATAATGCACAAGTAAATTACGTACAGGCAGTTTATAATTATAATGTGGCACGCGCAAATCTTGAAAAAGCAATTGCACTACCGCAAAGTACAACCATAACTCTTGAGGATTAATAATGATACTAAGAAAAAGATACATTTTTATCACACTTATCGCAATAATACTTTTAATAGTCGGTGCAATCGTATTTGCACAAAACAAAAAAATTCGTTATAAAACAGAAAAAATAAACCGCTGTACAATAACGGAATTTGTAGAAGCATCAGGCACAATCAATCCCGTAAACACAGTTTCAGTAGGTTCTACTGTATCAGGACTTATTAAAGAAATTTATGTGGACTTCAATTCGGAAGTTAAAAAAGGACAGTTGTTAGCTCAAATTGACCCTGCAAACTTTGAAGCTCAAGTTCAACAAAATCAAGCTCAAATAAACAACGCTTCGGCAAACCTTTCAAAACTTCAATCAATTGCAGATTTTGACAAAAAACAATACGAAAGATACAAAAATCTTTATGCTAAAAACTTTGTTGCAAAAAGTGAACTTGATGAAAAATACAGTACATACAAATCGGATTTGGCGCAAATCAATGCTGCAAGAGCGCAAATTAACCAATATCAAGCATCTTTAAAAACCGCTCAAACAAACCTCGGTTATACAAAAATCATAGCACCTGTTGACGGTACAGTTATTTCAAGAGAAATCGACCTCGGACAGCCGGTAGCAGCAAGCTTTCAAGCTCCCGAACTTTTTACGATTGCACAAGATTTAACTAAAATGCAAATCGAAGTAAGTGTATCAGAAGCAGATATCGGTAAAGTTAAAGAAGGGCAAGAGGTAAAATACACTCTTGACGGCTATCCTGACAGCGAGTTTTTTGGAGAAGTTACCCAAGTAAGACTTTCACCGACAACGGTTTCAAATGTTGTAACGTACACAGTAATTGTAGACGTTAACAATGAGGATTTAAAACTAAAACCCGGAATGACGGCTAACGTTTCAATTATTACAAACGAAAGCGTTGACGTAATCTGTGTACCAAACATTGCATTAAAATTCACACCAAATACCGATGGTCAAAAATACAAAAATCAAGGTATCTGGATTTTAGACAGAAGCAAACCCAAACGCGTAGATATTGAAACAGGCGCAAGTGACGACAACTCAACCGAAATTACTGCAAAAAACATATCAGAAGGTGATTTGGTAATTACCGGAATTTTAGGTAAAGACACAAACAAAAACCAACCGCGCAGACGCGGACCCGGAATGTTCTAGAAAATATTTCCCTCGCCCTCTGTGAAAGGGAGCAGTTGTTTGAGCAATGCGAAGTAAAAATGCGGATGAGGGTATAAACTATCGAAAGGAACTCATGGCACTAATTGAAGTTGAAAACGTAATAAAAACATATCAAACTGGCGATGATTATTTCAACGCCCTAAACAACGTTTCGCTTTCTATTGAAAAAGGTGAATTTGTCGCAATTATGGGTGCATCAGGGTCAGGTAAATCCACTTTTATGAACATGCTTGGAACTTTGGACAAACCAAATTCAGGAAGTTATTTTCTTGACGGAATTGACATGTTATCACTTGACTCAAACAATCTCGCAAAAGTCAGAAACGAAAAGATGGGCTTTGTTTTTCAAGGATTTAACCTTATTTCAAGGACAACTGCATTAGAAAACGTCGAATTGCCAATGATTTACAAAGGAATTCCTGAAGTAGAACGAATTGTCCGTGCCAAAAAAGCATTGGAAATTGTCGGTTTATCCAAACGCGAAGACCACCTGCCAAACCAAATGTCAGGTGGTCAGCAACAAAGGGTTGCAATCGCTCGCGCAATAGTAAATGATCCACCCTTAATTCTCGCTGATGAACCGACGGGTAACCTCGATACAAAAACAAGTATTGAAGTTATGGAATTTTTTGTAAAACTTAACAAAGAAACAGGAAAAACAATTGTTCTTGTAACTCACGAACCCGATATTGCAGAATACTGTCAAAGAGTCGTGAAATTCAAGGACGGAAATATAATTTCTGATGAAAAGAAGGCAAGAAACGATATATGATAAACTTCAAATTAACTTAAAAAACAAACTCTTTCCCTCGCCCCTTTGGGGAGAGGGCTAGGGTGAGGGGCTAAATAAAATGATAGACTTCAAATCAACCTTAAAAATGGCGATAGTATCGCTAAAAATAAACAAAATGCGCTCAATGTTAACCAGTCTTGGTATAATCATTGGGGTTAGTGCTGTAATTATAATGCTTGCAGTTGGAACAGGTGCAAGTAAAAAAATTGCAAAAGATATGGAATCAATGGGTAGCAACTTGCTCATGATACGCTCCGGTTCTGTCACATCAGGCGGGGTTAGAATGGGACAAGGCACAAACCCGACTCTGACAATCAAAGATGCAGAAGCAATTGACGCATACGCACAGGGGGTTTTAGCCGTAGCGCCATACTCCTCCGAGTCAAAACAACTGACTTACGGCAACCAAAACTGGTCAACATCAGTTGCCGGAACAACCGCATCTTATTTAGGAATAAGGAATTACGAAATCTCTGACGGTAGAAATTTTATTCCGGAAGATATTAAAAACACAACAAAAGTGGCAATCATAGGAAATACCGTAGCAACCGAGCTTTTTGGCGATATGGATCCGCTTGGTAAAACCCTCAGAATTGGTAACATCCCATTTAAAGTAATCGGAATTTTAAAAGTCAAAGGTCAAAGCGGAATGGGAATGGATCAAGATGATTTGGTATTTATTCCGATCACCACAGCGCAAAAGAAAGTTTTTGGCACAGCATTCCCGGGAACTGTCAGCATGATTAACGTTCAAGCACAAAATGCAGACGTAATGACTGTACTGGAAAATGATATCAATGAGATTTTGAGAAAACGCCATCACATCGGCAAAAATCAGGATGATGATTTTCAGATTAAAAACTTAGCAGAAATGCAAGAAACAATAAAATCGTCAGCCAAAACGATGTCATTGCTTCTCGGGGCAATCGCATCAGTTTCGCTCCTTGTCGGCGGTATCGGTATCATGAACATTATGCTTGTTTCTGTCACTGAACGTACAAAAGAAATCGGAATTCGTATGGCAATCGGCGCAAAAGCCTCCGACATCCGTATACAATTTCTTATAGAGTCTTTTCTGTTGTCAATAATTGGAGGACTTATCGGTGTATTCATCGGTATCGTTGGTGCAAAACTCATGGAAATCCTAGGTGGAATGAATGTATCTATATCGAGTTTTTCAATATTTTTATCTTTAGGATTTTCCGGTGCAATAGGTGTACTTTTCGGCTATTACCCAGCTTTCAAAGCCTCACTTCTCAACCCGATTGATGCTTTGAGATATGAATAATTCGTAAGATAATACAAATTACCACGTAATTTTACCAGTTCTTAGTATTGTCATAGTCTAATATGTGTTTGAACTAGGACATATGGACTTTTATAATTGTTTGTCATAAATTTAAAATATGTTGAAAAAACTGGACGAACAATTAAAGAGCTTAAAAAAGCGTTCACACTTTAGGGATATTAAAGATTTTGAGAGTAAGGACGAAAAATATATTTACTTCAATGGTAAAAAACTTATCAATTTGTCCTCAAATAATTATCTGGGGTTTGCAGACAACGCAAAAATTACACAAGAATTTTTAAATTCTACAGGTGCAAAATATTCTTTCGGAAGTGCATCCGCCAGACTTTTGACGGGAACTTTGCCTATATATAAAGAGCTTGAAAACCTTATTGCAAATTTGTACAACAAAGAAGCAACTTTGATTTTCAACAGCGGATATCATGCCAATGTTGGAATTAACAGCTCACTTGCAGATAAAAATGATGTGATTTTTTCCGACAAACTCAATCATGCAAGCATCATTGACGGAATGCGACTCGGTAATGGTAAGTTTTTCCGCTATCCGCACAACGATATGAATGCATTAGAAAAACTTTTAATTCGAGAAAGAAACAATTATACTAACGCAATAATCGTTACTGAAAGCGTGTTTTCAATGGATGGCGATATTGCAGATTTAAAAAAACTCGTCGAACTTAAAGAAAAATATAATTGTATTCTCGTTGTTGATGAAGCGCATGCATTTGGAGTTTTTGGGCAAAAAGGTCTGGGCGTTTGTGAAACTCTCAGAATAATTGACAAAGTTGACCTGATTGTCGGGACTTTTGGCAAAGCAATCGGTTCTATGGGGGCTTTTGCGGTTGGAAACAAGGTGCTCATTGATTATTTGACAAACAAAGCACGTTCATTCATTTTTTCAACGGCTTTACCGCCGATTAATATTGCATTTACTAAATGGATTATTGAAAATAAATTACCACAGACTTATAAAAAAAGAATGAATATGCTTAAAATAGCTCAAAACGCCGGTTCTGACAGCCACATAATCCCAATCATAATCGGAGGCAATAAAGAAACGCTTGAAACTTGTGAAATCCTTTACCAAAACGGATATTTCACACTTCCAATTCGTCCGCCAACCGTTCCGGAAGGCACGTCACGCTTAAGACTTTCACTCACAACAGAAATAACTAAACAGGAACTGAACAATGCAATTTCACTGGTTAAACAAACAAAATAACGACAAATTAATAATATTTTTTACAGGCTGGAGCTTTGATTACAAACCGTTTGAATTTTTGGATTGCGAAAATTTTGATGTATTGATGTTATATGATTATAATACACCCAGCTCGAAATCAAAGATTTCGGTCCTCCCCTCAAGAGAGGACATTGAAAAGTATTCCAAAAAATACCTCATTGCATGGTCAATGGGAGTTTTTGCGGCATATCAAATTCGCGAACAATTACCAAATTTTGATAAAAAAATTGCGATAAACGGAACTCCATTCCCCGTTGATGATGAGTTTGGCATTCCACAAAAACCATTTTTGCTTACACTTCGCCATGCAAAAACAGGCTTAGAAGAAAAATTCTACAGGAATATTTTTGAAAACCCAGAAGAATTTGAAAGATACCAAAAAACTCCGGTTGAACGTTCTATTGAAAACCGCGTAATCGAATTACAGTCACTTTATGATAGAATAAAAAAAGAAACAGAGAGCCTGAATCAAGCTCAGGATGACAAATTTTCTAGTAAATTTAATAACGCAATTGCTTATTATGACAAAGCACTTGTCAGCAGTAACGACAAAATTATCCCGACCAAAAATCAACTTAATTTTTGGCAAAGCAAAGCAGAAATTTTGATTGGCGGGCATTTCCCGTATTATAATTTCAAAAGCTGGAACGAAATACTATGCAAATAAACCCTAAATTAATCAAAAATCAATTTCAAAAAAGCATTGATACTTATAACGAAAATGCTATTGTCCAAAAACTTATGGCAGAAAAACTTGT
>CAYPDZ010000013.1:13454-15296 GCA_964409575.1 uncultured Muribaculaceae bacterium
TTGATACTTATAACGAAAATGCTATTGTCCAAAAACTTATGGCAGAAAAACTTGTTACCGAAATCGTTAAAATCAAATGCGAATTTGATAATATTTTGGAACTCGGCTGTGGCAGCGGACTTTTGACAAAAGAAATCTCAAAAACAATAAAATTCAAAAATTATTTTGCCAATGATTTAGTTGAAAAATCAAAAAGTTTTGTGCAAAAAATCATCCCTGATGCAATTTTTTATTGCGGAAACGCACAGAAAATTAACCCAACGCAAAAAATGGATTTAATAATTTCTAACGCGATGTTTCAGTGGTTCAAAACCATCAACACAGATAACTACAAAAAGATGTTGAACTCTGACGGAATTTTGGCATTTACGAGTTTTTCACCAGACAATTTTAGGGAGATAAGAGAGTTAACGGGACTTTCTTTAGATTACAAAACTTTAGATGAACTTCAACAAATTTTTGAAAAAGACTTTGAAATTATACATAAAGAAGAATTTATTTACACAATGAAATTCTCAACACCGTTAGAACTTCTTGCCCACATGAAAAACACAGGTGTAAATTCACTTACCGCCCAACATTGGACATTTAAAGAGGTCAAAGATTTTTGCGAAAATTATTCACAAAAATTCCCAAAAATAACCTTAACTTATGCCCCGATAATATTTGTTTGCAGAAAACTAAAATAACATTTTATAAATAAGTCTGACAAGATTATCATCTGTTTCTAATTTTGTGATTATTTTTTTACGTAACAGTGAAACTTCCTGCAAATGCTCATTTTGAAATATCTCAACAGGAGAGATATCAAATACTTCTATCAATTTATCCAAGGTTTGTGAACGAGGAAAAGTTTGCCCATTCTCTATTTTGATGAAATTACGCGTATCAATTCCAATTAGTTCCGCAAGATATTCTTGCGTCCAATTCCTATTTTTTCGCAATTCCTTGATCCTTTTTCCTAACAAATCTTTTATAGAATTCATTAACTTTTCCTTTACATCTAAAATACAATGTTTCATTGTTACATTTTATGATTTAATAAATCATATAGTATTGACAATTATGATAAAATACAGCATAATAGTAATATATTAAAAATTGGGAGTAATATATGAGAAAACAAGCATTTACTTTGGCAGAAATTTTAATTACACTGGGTATAATCGGTATTGTTGCAGCTCTGACAATGGGAACAATAATCCCTCGTTTGGAAAAAGTTAAAACCGAAGCAAAACTCAAAAAATTTTACAACACAATAGCACAAGCTACTGACAGAGCAATGGTTGTACATGGTGATTGGAGTACTTGGGATTATACATTAAATAGCTGGGACTTCTACGAAAAATACTATAAAGATCAACTGCAAGTTATCCGCGTAGCTTGTAAATACAGCAATAGTGATTTTTTTGAATGTAAACCAAGCGATTTTAACTATATAGAACCCGTTTTGTTCTTTAAAGACGGAACTTGTGCACAACTTACTAGAGCTATCGGTAGTAGCAATTATAACGAAATTAGCGGTTGGTGGTGGAACATTCGTACAAACTGTTATAAAGGTAAAGCAATTGAAGGCAGAAACTATTTTAAGATGGGACTTTACAATTTTAAAAACATGAGATTTCGTTGCAATTCTATTCCATCACATTGCGGATTTCCGGGAGATAGGTTTTACGTAGCTGACAGTCAAACCGGAACCTACGATAGTGACCCTAGCCGCCTTTCGCAAATTTGTCGCCCCAATCATAGTGAAGTCTGGGATGAATATTATTGTTATTATAAATTTGTTGTAAACGGAATGAAACTTGGCGACGATTTTTATACAAGAAAATAATACAAAAA
>CAYPDZ010000013.1:15396-25210 GCA_964409575.1 uncultured Muribaculaceae bacterium
TTGTAAACGGAATGAAACTTGGCGACGATTTTTATACAAGAAAATAATACAAAAACAGACAGGACGTAAATCCTGTCTGTTTTATATGCTTTAAAAATAAATTAAAACATAAGTCCGGCTTCTCTGGCAGCATCTGCCAAAGCAGCTACACGACCGTGATACAAAAATCCGCCACGGTCAAATACTACACATTCAACACCTGCTTTTTTAGCTTTTTGAGCGATAGCTTCACCAACAACTTTTGCAGCTTCAATGTTGCCGCCGTGTGACAATTTTTCTTTCAAATCTTTGTCATTTGAAGAAGCTGATGCAAGTGTTACATGATTTACATCATCAATCAATTGAGCATAAATGTGTTTAGTACTTCTGTAAACTGCCAATCTTGGAAATTCAGAAGTTCCAGACAATTTAACTCTAATTGATCTGTGTCTTTTTTGTACTTTTGGTTTTCTAATTTCTTGTTTAATCATTTTATTTTCTCCTTTTACCCAAACCTTCTTGACATATCAAGGGTTCATGCGGGCTTTAATAAGTCATTGCGTACTTGATCCGCAATCTATAACAATTTTGAAATTCGAGATTCTGAAACAAGTTCAGAATGACAAATTTTTTATTTAGATCCCGCATCAAGTGCGGGATAAGATATCCGTAAACCTCATTATATTCGGTAACGGCTATCTTACTTTTTACCAGCCTTACCAGCTTTACGTCTGATGTGTTCGCCTTCGTATCTAACACCTTTTCCTTTGTAAACTTCAGGTGGGCGTTTTGATCTGATGAATGCTGCAACATCACCGACTGTTTGTTTGTTAGAACCTTTAACGGTAATTTTTGTGTTAGCTTCAACTGAAATTGTAATACCTTCAGGTGGTTCAACAACTACAGGGTGAGAATAACCCAATGCTAAGTTAAGGTTTTTACCTTCCATGTTAGCACGGTAACCAACACCTTGGATTTCAAGTTTCTTTTCAAAACCGTCTTTAACACCGTGAACAGCGTTAGCAACAAGAGTTCTGAACAAACCGAACAAAGCATCAGTTTCTCTTGAGTCGCCTACTTTTGACAAGATAACGTGGTTGTCTTCAATTTTAACAGCGATTTCTGGTCTGACTTCAACAACTTCCACGCCGTTAGGTCCTTTAGCTGTGACTGTTTGACCGTCTATTTTAACTTCCACGCCTTGTGGAATTTCGATAGGTTTTTTACCAATACGTGACATTTTAATTTTCTCCTTTTGGTATATTGTGTACAAAAAATCCGATTTTTCTACCAATTATATCGGGTCATTGCGAGCTTTAGCGAAGCAATCCAGCTTATTAGGGTTTTTACCCCTCACCCAAATTTCTAAATTCGCATCCGCTCATTAAGAAATTTTTCCCTCTCCCTCAAGGGGCGAGGATTAAAAATTAGTAAACGTAGCAAAGAACTTCGCCGCCGAGATTTTCTTTGCGAGCTTTTCTGTCTGTCAAAAGACCTTTGCTTGTAGAAACAACTGCAATGCCCATACCACCTAAAACTTTAGGAAGATTTTTAGCTTTGCTGTAGCTTCTCAAACCGGGTTTAGAAATTCTTTCTAATTTAGTGATTACAGGCTTGTTTTTAGCATCGTATTTGAGAGTAATTTCAAGAACTTTGAATTTACCTTCAACTTTTTCACTGTAATCAGCAATAAAACCTTCTTCTTTAAGCAATTTAGCCAATTGAACTTTCAATTTTGAAGATGGCATAGAAACAGTTGCGTGAGAAACTTGATTAGCGTTTCTAATTCTTGTTAGCATATCTGCTATAGGATCTGTCATTGACATTTTAATTCCTCCGGACTTACTTTCACAGTTACAAAAGCAGTATCCTTACTATCTATTACACCACTTACCAAGCTAACATAGCCTCATTCATAAAACTATCGTCCTATTTTTTGGCGTCCCTTGGCAGTCTGGAACTGTACCGTCACAGTAACACAAAAAAACAAACTTTACAACAGTTGTTGTAAAGTTTGTTAAGAATATTATTAATAATCTTTTTGAGCAGCAGTACCTTTGCCGGTGATTTCTTTACCATTTATGCATGCTTTGTCTTCAGCATCAAGTACAACTTCATTATTAGCACCGCCTTTTACTTCAGCTTCATCACCATACCATGCACTATCATTAGCGGCAAGGTCAACAGTTGTATCCTGACAATTATCTAACGTTACATGCGCAACAGTTTTTTTAGAAGTTGTAAACGTTGCTCCCATTGCATTTGAAATGTTAAAGTAATTATCATCATATCTTAAACCATCTTCTGTTCTTTTTGTAATCGTAGGTATAACTTCTTTTTTTGTTATACCACCCCACAAGTTACTGCCCGGTTGAGCATTCAAGACTTCTTGAGGTAAACCGGCGACTTCATCTTCAGGAATTTTGTTACCACTTGCATCAAAATATTCATACCTCGTCGGCTGCTGTGAATATTCCACCGTTTCACCAGATTTAAATCTTAGTATAAATTTATTTTCATCTCTCGACGCTAAACCTTCGCGACCAACTTTAGTCCCATATTCGGGAATAGCATCATTTGCATTGTAACTCATTCCACCATGTATACTCATGTTCACTGGATCTGCCATAATTCAATCTCCTTTTCTGTTTTTGTACATCTCGTGTTAATTGCAATTGCACATCTTACTCATATATAAAAACATATTGTCGGAAATTATTGCACAGTGGTACATACATGCTATGCTATGCTATGCTATGAGGGATTATAACTGGGTTTGAGCCATTTTTAAACTCATCTTTACATTTTGTTACATTTACCGATTTTGAACAAAATTATTAACAATTCTTAATATAATTCTAGCCACTTGGGCTATTTACAACTAAATCCAATTACGATATAAAAAGATTGTCAAGAAGTGATGGTGTGCCATCTAAAAAGACCTCTTAATAGAGGTCTTTTTATTATTTAATCAATACTAGGCTTATTGTCCAAAAGAACTATGCTTTTGCACCCCGCACCCGAATTCTTACAACTCGCAAGCTCGTTGAGAATTCTTCCCTCTCCCTCAAGGGGCGAGGGCTAAATTTTTTCAAGGCTACCAACTAGCCTTTGTTACGCCCGGAAGTAAACCTTCGTGAGCCATTTTTCTTAAACAAATTCTGCAAAGACCAAAATCTCTGTGGAAACCGTGAGGTCTGCCACAAATGCTACATCTGTTATGAAGTCTAACAGTAGGATATTTACCTGCTGCAGCCAATTTTGTTCTTTTTAATTCTTTGTTTATCATCGCTTTTTTAGCCATGAATTTCTCCTTTTATGTTTGTTGTTATTTTCGTCTACTGTCATTCTGAGGCTTGTTATGGATTCTTCGCTAACGCTCAGAATGACACAAGCCGAAGAATCTCATTTTACTTAAGTCCTTTGAAAGGCATACCTAACAATCTCAATAATTCACGAGCTTCATCATCTGTTTCAGCCGTTGTAATTACTGATACGTTCATACCCTTAACCAAATCAACTTCTTCATAAGTGATTTCAGGGAACAACGCTTGTTCTTTCAAACCTAAAGTATAGTTACCGCGACCATCGAAACTTTTCGGTGAAATACCTCTAAAGTCACGAATACGAGGAAGAACTACGCAAATAAGTTTTTGTAAGAAGTCATACATTCTTTCGCCACGCAATGTAACCATTGCACCAACAGGCATTCCTTCTCTCAATTTGTAAGAAGCGATTGATTTTTTAGCCTTTGTAACTACACATTTTTGACCAGCAATTTTAGTCAACTGACCTTCAATTACTTCGGCAATTTTAGAGTTATGAGAAGCTTCACCAACACCCATGTTCAAAACAATCTTATGAAGTTTCGGAACTTGGTTGATGTTTTCGTAACCGAATTTTTCTTTTAAAGCCGGTACGATTTCTTCTTGATATCTTGTTTTTAAACTTTTAGTTTTTGTCATTTTCGTATTTCCTTAATTCTGCGATACTTCAATTATAACCGAATTATAATTTAGCATCTAATTGTTCACCACATTTTTTACAAACACGAACTTTTTTGCCGTCTACGACTGCGTGTTTGATCCTTGTCGGTTTTTCGCAAGCAGGGCAGATAACCATTACATTTGAAGCATCTACCGGAGCTTCAATCTTGATTAAACCGCCTTGAATACCGGCCATCGGTTGAGGCTTTTGAGCCTTGGTAACCATATTTAAACCTTCAACCAACACTGTACCGTCAGTCGGGTTTACTTTTTTGATGTTACCATCTTTACCTTTATCTTTGCCCGCAATAATCATAACTCTGTCAGAATTTTTTACATGCAAGCTTTTCTTTTTGTCTGTCATTTTATTTTTCTCCATTTTTTATACGGTACCGATATTATTTATCGGGCGTAAAGTGTTGTTTAGTTTTATTGCTATCAATTCAACGCCTGCGCCTCGCGTTAAACGGGTCTGCGGATTTTCTTTTCACAAGCTTTGCTTGCTCCAAAGAAAATTCCTCCGCCCTCTGCTCGGCTTGCGCTAGATAACTTCCGGTGCAAGAGAAACTATTTTCATATAGCCTTTGTCACGAAGTTCACGTGCAACAGGTCCGAAAACACGAGTTCCACGAGGGTTGCCATCTTTGTTAATAATTACTGCTGCGTTTTCGTCAAATCTGATAACAGAACCGTCTGCACGTTTGATATCAGCTTTTGTTCTAACTACAACAGCTCTTACAACTTCAGATTTTTTAACAGGCATATTCGGGTTAGCATCTTTAACAGCTGCAACGATTTCGTCACCTACTGCCGCAAATTTTTTATTTGAACTGCCCATAACACGGATACACAAAAGTTCTTTTGCACCTGTGTTATCTGCTACTTCTAGTCTTGTTTCTTGTTGTATCATTTTTCTTTTCCTTTATTTTTAAAGAATGTTTTTACTTTCTCGACAGCGCATTAGTTAATAATGATGTCTTTGGTTTCCCAACATTGACCTGAACTCTGTTCAGGAGGTCATGAATCAAGTTCAGGACACGCTAGTGCTAAACTTGCCCCAGCGCGTTAAGCACTAGCGTGCTTTCTCAACTACTTCAGCCAATGTCCAACGTTTGTCACCAGAGATAGGTCTTGATTCAACGATTCTTACGATATCGCCTTCATTACAAACATTTTCAGCATCATGTGCTTTGTAGTGTTTATTTGATTCTATGATTTTTTTGTATTTTGGGTGTGGTTCGTAATCTGCAACTTTAACTACAATAGTTTTGTCCATTTTATTACTTACTACTACACCTTGTTTTTCTTTTTTAGGCATTTAATTTTCTCCTTATGCATTTGCCTTTTCGGCAATTACAGTTTTAGCTTGAGCTATAAGTCTTTTTGTTTTAGAAATCAACGCTGTGTTTTCTAATTTGTGAGTTGAAAGTTGAAGTTTGTAGTTAAACAAATCCTTCTTCCAATCAACGATTGCACTTTGTAACTCATCTACTGATTTTTCGCGCATTTCATTCAATTTCATTTTTATTTTCCTTATTACGGTTACTACTTAGTAGCTTCCAATTTGGCTTTTTCTACTACTTTAACTTTGATTGGCAGTTTTTGAGCAGCTAATTCCAATGCGTGAACTGCAACATTTCTATCGAAATAATCCAATTCAAAAAGAATTCTGTTCGGTTTAACAACTGCTACCCAATATTCCAAGTTACCTTTACCTGAACCCATACGAGTTTCTGCAGGTTTTGCAGTAATTGGTTTATCAGGGAATATTTTAATCCAAACGTTACCGCCACGTTTGATTTCACGAGTCATTGCACGACGTGCAGCCTCGATTTGTCTGCTGGTAATCCAGCCGGGTTCAACAGCTTGAAGTGCATATCCACCAAATTCCAACTTTGTTCCTCTGGTTTCTGTACCTTTCATTCTGCCTTTCATCATTTTGCGGTATTTAGTTTTTTTAGGCTGTAACATTTTATTTTTACTCCATTTGTTTTTTACTTAATTTGATTCCGGTTCCTAAGCTTCTTCTGTTGAAATTCTGCGACGCGGACGTCTTTGTCCTTTGTCAGAACCGCCTTTTTCGTTTTTAGCTTTGATATTTTGGTCTGCTTTTTCACCAGGCATCAAGTTGCCTTTGAAAATCCATACCTTAACACCAATTTTACCCATAATAGTATCAGCTTCAGTGAAACCGTAATCAACATCAGCTCTTAATGTTTGTAGAGGAATTCTTCCCTCTTTTGCCCATTCAGAACGAGCGATTTCAGCACCGCCTAAACGACCTGATACCATAACTTTAATACCTTGAGCACCGGCTCTCATTGTACGTTGCATAGCTTGTTTCATTGCACGTCTGAATGCGATACGTTTTTCTAATTGTTGAGCAATCGCTTCAGCAACTAATTGAGCATCTGCATCGATTCTTGCAACTTCTACAACGTTAATGATTACAGGTTTACCGATGTATTTAGAAACTTCTTTTTTCAAGTCTTCAATACCTTGACCGCCTCTACCTACAACGATACCGGGTTTAGCAGTTACAACAGTAATTGTTGTATTTTGAGCTTTTCTTGCGATTAAAATCTTAGAAACGCCTGCTGTATAAAGTTTTTTCTTAATGAATTTTCTGATTTTTGCATCTTCTGCAACGAATTGACCGTAATCTTTAACTTTAGCAAACCATGTGCTTACCCAAGGTTGAATTACGCCTATTCTAAATCCTTTTGGATGTGTTTTTTGTCCCATTTTATTTACCTTTATCTTTTACGTTTACTTTTTATTGTAACTCGTCAACTTCTGCTCTATGCATCAGAATGACATTTGCGCTATTTTTCACTAACTTTCAAAGTTAGATGAGAAGTACGTTTTACTCTTGAGTACATACGACCTTGCGCTCTTGCTTTTGCTCTTTTGTATGTAACGCTTTCATCAGCGAAGATTTCAGAAACCTTTAAGCTTTCAGCGCCTACACCGAATTTTTCCTGTGCATTTGCAACAGCGGCTTTCAAGTTCTTTTCAACCACTCTTGCTGCGAAATAAGGCATAAAACGTAACATATCTTGAGCTTCTACGACAGACTTACCTCTAACTTCGTTGATAACTCTGCGAAGTTTTCTTGCTGTCATTTTAATATCAGTTTGTCTTGATTTAGCTTCCATTGTTTTTTTCCTTATGTTTTTTTTCTGTGAGATCCTGAAACGAGTTCAGGATGACGTATCTGTATGTTTTGCTATGCAAAACTACAGCTTCGTCACTTTCTTTTAGCAGTCTTATCAGAACCTGCGTGTCCTTTGTACAATCTTGTAGGTGCGAATTCACCTAATTTGTGTCCAATCATTTGTTCTGTTACATAAACGGGAACGTGAGTTTTTCCGTTGTGAACAGCAATTGTATGACCTAACATGTCAGGTACAATCATAGATGCTCTTGACCAAGTTTTAACAACTTTGTGTTCAGAGTTTGCATTCATTTTTGCAATTTTGTTTTGTAGAGCTTCTTCTACGTATGGACCTTTTTTTAATGAACGTGCCATTAATTTATTCTCCTTTGTGTTTTGTTGTTTTTATTTTTATTGGGATCCTGAAACAAGTTCAGGATGACATATCTGTAACGCTCACTTTCGCTCGCTAACAGTTAGTGTCATTTCTTTCTTCTTCTAACAATTAATTTATCAGAAGCTTTTCCTTGTTTACGTGTCTTAAATCCAAGAGCCGGTTTACCCCAAGGTGTTTTCGGGTGTCCGCCGGGACCTGTTTTACCTTCACCACCACCGTGAGGGTGATCGCAAGGGTTCATTGTAACACCACGTACTGTAGGTCTGATACCCATGTAACGTTTTCTACCTGCTTTACCGATAGACAAGTTTTTAAACTCAGCGTTACCCAAAGTACCAATTGTAGCCATGCACTCTTTTCTTACCATTCTCATTTCGCCTGATGGTAATTTAATTGTTACATAGTTACCTTCTTTAGCCATAACTTGAGCTGCATTACCTGCAGATCTAACCATTACACCACCACGTCCGGGTGTAAGTTCAATGTTATGAACAATTGTACCTAACGGGATGAGTTCAAGCGGAAGTGCGTTACCTGTTTGTACAGGAGCTTCCGGACCCGAAACGATTACATCACCTACATTTAAACCTTCCGGTGTCAAGATATATCTTTTTTCACCGTCAGCATAGAATACCAAAGAAATTCTAACGTTTCTGTTCGGGTCGTACTCAATAGTTTTAACTGTTGCCGGTACACCGAATTTTTCACGTTTGAAATCTATGATACGGTATGCTCTTTTTACACCGCCACCTTTGTGACGACATGTAATTCTACCTGTATTGTTTCTTCCTGCTGTTTTTTTCAATGATTTTAACAATGATTTTTCAGGAGTTGTGCAAGTGATTTCTTGATAATCACTTTTTGTCATCCCTCTTTGTCCAGGGGAAGTTGGATTTATTTTTCTGATTGCCATTTTAATTTTCTCCTTTGGCTTTGTACTTTTTACGGGACTTGTGCCTGTACGATTTCTCGCGCCGCCCCATCTTGCTCGTTCGCCTTAAACGTGTCTTCGGTTGTCAACTTCAAAACTTTGTTTTTTGTTGCCAAGCCTCCGCACTCGGCTCACTCGCGCTATACTCCAACTAATTCTTCAATTGGGTCGCCTTCGATTGTTACGATGGCTTTTTTAGAAGAATCAGTTCTTCCGAATTTATATCCCATTCTTTTTTCGTGAGATGGCATATAAACTGTTCTTACTTTTTTAACTTTTCTACCCGGAAAAGCTAATTCAACTGCTTGAGCAATCTCAACTTTTGTAGCATCTTTAACAACTTCAAAAGTGTATTGACCCAATGTAGTTGCACCTACTGATTTTTCAGTAATGATAGGTTTTTTAATTACATCATATAATTTTTCTGTATTTGTTCTTGCTTTACTCATTATTGTAACCTCTCTGTTATAACATTAACTGCAGATTCAGTAATAACAACAGAATCAGCTTCAAGTAAATCTTTTACGTTTAAGTTTGAAGGTAAAATAATTTTTACGCTTGGAATATTTCTTGCTGACAACTCAAGATTTTTATTTTCATCAGCTTTAATATCTGCAACAATTAAAATTTTACCTGATACGTTCAATGATTTTAATGCACTAACCATTAATTTTGTTTTTGGTTCAGCGATTGTTGAGAAGTCTCTTACAACAACCATTTGTTCGCTTCTAGCAGACAACGCAGATTTTAATGCTAATTGTCTTGCTTTTTGAGGCATATTGAATGCGTAGCTTCTTGGTTTTGGTCCAAAGATTACGCCACCGCCTGCAAACAATGGTGAACGAAGTGAGCCAGCTCTAGCTCTACCTGTACCTTTTTGTTTCCAAGGTTTTTTACCGCCACCGGAAACTTCTGCTCTTGTTTTGCAAGATGCAGAGCCTTGACGAGCGTTGTTTAATTGTCTTCTCAATGCTAAATGCATTACGTGTAAATTTGGTTCAACACCAAAAACTTGTTCGTTCAAAGTGATTTCACCTAATTTTTCACCGTTTGTATTTAAAATTTCTTTTGACATTTTAATTTTCCTTTATTACTTTCTACTGCCTGTTACCCCTTTCGGAAAATTCCGTTTTATTTGGCAACTCGGGATTTTTAAAACTTATCTGTTTTGTGAAGTTTTAACCCTCACCCGCCCTATGGGCACCCTCTCCCAAAGGTAGAGGGAAATTTTTACTAATTCCATTTTGTTCTTGTAGGAACGATTGTTACCAATCTACCTTCGCATCCCGGGACTGAACCTTTTACTAATACTAAACCGTTAGCTGAATCAACTTTAACTAATTTTAACTTAGTAATAGTAACTC
>CAYPDZ010000014.1:0-9487 GCA_964409575.1 uncultured Muribaculaceae bacterium
TCTGCGGACAATCCGCTTTGCATCGCTCAAAGAGAAAGAACTACTGCTGCGGGGTGTGGGGATGCATAATCCCCACGTTCTTATAATATTTATTATGCAACTTGCCCGGCGCATATATTATATATTTTCACATCTTTCAAAAATTCATCCTCAAACAATACCGTATCAACAGAAGTTATTATTGTCTGAGTTGCAGGATTAATTGATTTGAGGAGAAAATTTTGCCTCAAATCATCAAGTTCGGCAAGAACATCGTCAAGCAACAAAATAGGTTCATCTCCAGTTTTTGAGGTAATCATGTCAAGTTCGGACAATTTTAACGAAAGTACAATCGTTCTTTGCTGACCTTGTGATGCGAATTTTACAGCCTCACTGTTATTTATATAAAAAATAATATCGTCTCTATGCGGTCCAACACATGCCTGACCTCGACGAAGTTCTTCCGATTTTCTCTCCTCAAGCGATATGCGAAAAGCTGATGCAATTTCTTCCAAATTATCTTCACAATTCAAAAACGAACAATCATATTTAATTTTTAAATTTTCCGTTTCACTAATTATACGGTGTTTTTGGCATGCAATACGCTCAATCTCTTTTAAAAACTTTTTGCGTAAATAAATTATATTACTGCCCGTAATTACAAGCTGTTCATTATAAACATCAAGCAGTGTTGAATTCAATTTACCGGTTTTCAAATACTCTTTTAACAAATTGTTCTTTTGAATACGAATTTTATCATATTTTGAAAGTCTTTCATCATACGCCGGATAAATTTGTGAAATTGCTCTGTCTAGCCAATCGCGTCTGTCAGACGGATTTCCTCTCAACAAAAGCAAATCCGATGTGGAAAAAAGCACCGTTTTTAAAACCGATTTAAAATTTTTCGGAGTAGTTTTAACCTTGTTCACGGCAAGTTCGCGCTTTTTCTCTTTTGAATACGAAAAATCAAGTTCAACTTCTGTATCATTTTTTATGAGGTTACAATTAATCTCGGTTTTTGCGGCATCAAAATTTATAAGTTCAATATTGTTTGCCGTCCTTGGTGATTTTAGAGCAGACAAAAAATAAATGCTCTCCAAAATATTGGTTTTTCCTTGTGCATTTTTCCCGATAATAAGAATTTTTGCCGACGTCAAATCAAGCTTTAAATCCCTGCAATTCCTATAATTTGTAAGACTTAAATCCCTCAATCTCATAAAATAAATTATACCTCAAATATATGATTTATTCACGAACTATAGACTAATCTCAAAATTTTTTATATAATAATTGTGAAAAATATTGAAGGAAAATAAATGTTACCTATTATTTCAGAAGAAAATGCAATAGCAGCTTTTAGTGAAATCTTTAAAGATATGCCGGCATGGCGTAAACACATGATTCACTACATTAAAGAAGAAAATCCGGAAATAAACACAGCAATTATTGAAGCTGCAAACAAAACAGATCTGGATCCAAAAGCTGTTGCATTAGGAGCTTATATGACATACGCTCTGATTGAACTTGCTATGAAAGATAACGATGTATTAATGAATTTTCAGGAAGGGTAAAATATGCTGATTGAAGAACTTTTAGAAAAATTGGTAGAATTAGGCGGCTCAGACTTGCACATTTCAAGCAACTTGCCTCCTATCGCACGTGTTGACGGTAAATTGCAAAGATTGGATTATCCGCCATTGAGTCCGGATGACGTAGAAGCTTTGTTATTCCCAATGCTTTCAAATGAACAAAGGCGTACACTTGAACAAACTTGGGAACTCGACTTTTCGTACGGTATTGAAGGTTTGAGCCGTTTCAGGGTTAACTTCTACAAAGATAAAGGTAACTATGCAGCAGCATTCAGAACAATTACATCTATTGTTCCGTCTTTTGACAAACTCGGATTGCCGGATGTTGTAAGAAGAACTGCGGATGCTCCGCGCGGATTGGTTCTGGTTACAGGTCCTACAGGTTCCGGTAAATCTACAACTCTTGCAGCTATGATTGACTATATTAACTCAAACAGATCAGAACACATTTTGACAATTGAAGACCCTATAGAATTTGTTCACACATCTAAACAAAGTATCATTCACCAGCGCGAACTCGGTATGGATACACGTTCATTTGCAAATGCTCTAAAATCCGCACTTCGTGAAGACCCCGATATCATTCTGGTAGGTGAGATGCGTGACCACGAAACAATTGCACTTGCTCTGACAGCCGCAGAAACAGGTCACTTGGTGTTCGGAACACTTCACACATCTTCCGCTGCACAAACAATTGACCGTATCATCGACGTATTCCCCGAAGGTCAACAACAACAAATTCGTGTACAACTCGCAAACTCACTTCAAGCAGTATTTTCACAAACACTTTTGCAAAAACTGCAACCTGACGGAACTAAAAAAGGTCGTGTAATGGCACAAGAAATCATGCTTGTAACTCCTGCTATCGCAAACCTTATTCGTGAAGCAAAAGCCGCACAGATTTATTCTACAATCCAGATGAATCAAGGCATGGGCATGCAGACGCTTGAAATGGCACTTGCAAATCTTTATAAACAAAATCTCATAACCATCGAAGATGCTTTACAAAAATCATCCAGACCGGATGAAATGAAACGATTGATGGCATAAAATTACTTAAACTTTCTTGACAAAAGCGCAAAAAAAATATTTTTTGCGCTTTTTAAGTTTATATGAGAATTTCATCAATCGTCAGAAATACAGTAATAGCGAGTTTGACTGCAGGTGCATTAACTGCGGGAGCTGCAAAAACCAATACAACTACTCCCCAAACAATTGAGCATGACACGATAGAATTACGATATAAAGTAGATCCTTCGGGTTCTTTTACCAGACACATACTAAAAAATGCTCCAAACCCCAATCTAATGTTCATGGGTGAGGAAAAAAACGCCAGATTTGTTGTAGATGTAACCCATAATATTTTATATCATTATGATGACTTTGGTGAAGCTATCGGTGCCTATTCAGTAGCTACCGGAAAACCTTCAACACCGACAAGCACCGGATACAGAATAGTTACTCATGTTGAAACTTATCCCTACAAAACAGCTCCAAGAACTACCAAAAGAAGGAGAGATCCAAACAGCTACGGTCCCAAAATAATATGCCTTGATGAAATAGATTTACAAACCGGAGAAAGAAGTTCAATCGGAGAATTTATCCATGGCAACAACAATCCCGCAAGTATCGGTAAAAAAGCATCACACGGATGCATAAGAATGGACAATGAAGTTATAAAATATCTAAGCACTCAAGTTAAACGCGGAGATTTTGTAATCGTAAAAAAATAAAGTAAGATTTTTATATTTGTGCTAAAATTTTATTATCACATAACAAAGAGGAATTATAAAATGGCACAACAGACTCAAGAGGTTAGTTCTACCAAAGAACAAATAAGACAAACAAGAATTCAAAAATTAACGGATCTTGCCGATAGAGGCGTAAATCCATACCCGTATTCATTTAACAAAACTGCCGATGCAACAGAACTTCAAGATAAATACAAAGACCTTGAAGCAGGTGTTGAAACTGAAGATGTTTATTCCGTTGCAGGTCGTGTAATGGCAATCCGTAACACAGGTATGTTTATTGACCTTATGGATGCATCCGGGAAAATTCAAATTTTCTCACACAAAGAAAATTTGTCAGAAGATCAAATGAAAGTCCTAAAACTTGTTGATATCGGTGATATCGTAGGTTTTACAGGCACAATCAGAAGAACTCCGCGCGGAGAACTTTCTATCAAATCAACATCTTTGGAATTGTTATCAAAAGCTCTTTTACCTTTACCTAACAAACAAATCAGCAAAGAAAAGGCAGAAACATTAAGCCACTACCACGGTTTGACAGACGTAGAATTGAAATACCGTCAAAGATATGTTGATTTAATCGTTAATGAAGACAGCAGAGATACTTTCAGAAAAAGAAGTTTGATTATCCAAAAAGTTCGTGAATACTTGGCAAAACACGGCTATTTAGAAGTTGAAACTCCGATTTTGCAAACAACTGCATCAGGTGCTAACGCAAGACCTTTCAACACTCACCATAACGCACTTGAAATGGACTTGACACTAAGAATTGCTCTTGAACTTTATCTAAAACGCCTAATCGTTGGTGGAGTTTCAGAACGCGTATTTGAAATCGGAAAATGCTTCCGTAACGAAGGTATTGACACTCGTCACAACCCTGAATTTACGATGATTGAATTGTATCAAGCTTATGCTGATTACAATGACATGATGACATTGACAGAAAATATGGTAGCTTACGTTGCTCAAGAAGTTTTGGGCACTACAAAAATCAAATATGGCGAAAATGAAATTAATTTAACTCCGCCATGGGATAGAAAAACAATGTTAGGCTCAATCAAAGAAGCTACAGGCGTTGATTTTATGGAAATTTACAGTGCAAAACAAGCTATTGAAACAGCAAGAACACTTCATGTTGCAGTTGATGACAATATGAACTGGGGTCAAGTTGTAGAAGCTGTGTTTGAAGAAAAAATCGAACCGTCATTAATTCAACCTTGTCACATCATTGATTATCCAAGGGAAATTTCTCCGCTTGCAAAAGTTCACAGAGATAACGAAAGATTGACCGAACGTTTTGAAACTCGTGTCAATGGTTGGGAAATCGCAAACGCATTCTCAGAACTTACAGACCCAATTGACCAGAGAATGAGATTTGAAGCTCAAGCTCAAGCAAAAGCAGAAGGTGACGAGGAAGCAATGGAAATTGATGAAGACTTTATCAATGCTCTTGAATACGGTATGCCACCGACAGGCGGTATGGGAATGGGTATTGACCGTTTGGTAATGCTCTTAACAGACTCTCCGTCAATCCGCGACGTAATCGCATTCCCGACAATGAGAAATAAAGATTAACAAAAATCACAATTAAAAGATAAACCCTAAAACCAATCCGGTCTTAGGGTTTTGTCTGTAAATATAAATTTTTAAGAAGGTAATAGGTTAATAAGTTCTTTACGGTTTGTTGCGCAAACGAAAAACCATATCCTCACCCCTTGAGGGGGAGGGGTTAAGTGGGAGGGGTGACATTTCATCATTGCAACTAAATATTTACAAATAAAAAAACAAAAGCTACCATTGTTGGTAGCTTCCGCTTTTTTGTGTAATAATAATTTATTTTGCAACTTTTTGAGCTGTTTCAAACACTACAGAAAATGCTTCTGCATCTCTTACTGCCAAATCAGCAAGCATTTTTCTGTTTACAGCAATGTTAGCTTTTTTGCAAGCATTAACGAATTTAGAATAGCTCATTCCGCGTTCTCTAACTGCTGCATTAATTCTAACAATCCACAAACGACGCATATTGCGTTTGTTAGTACGTCTGTCTCTGTAAGCATATTTCAAAGCTTTCATAACAGCACAGTTAGCAACTTTAAAAATTCTGCTTCTTGCACCGATAAAGCCTTTAGCTAATTTTAATATTTTCTTATGTCTTTTGCGTAATACATTACCACGTTTTACTCTCATTTACTGCCTCCTATCTCGCATACTTTCTGTAAGGTAACTCTTTTGAAATCAATTTGAAATGTGAATCTGAAATTGAAATCATTTTGAAAATTCTGCGTTTTCTAGAAGCAGATTTGTGTTGAAGTAAGTGGCCAATACCAGCTTGACGTCTTACAATTTTGCCTGTTGCAGTAACTTTGTAGCGTTTTGCAGCAGATTTGTGTGTTTTCATTTTTGGCATTTATAACCTTCTTTCTGTGCATTGCACGGTTAGTGTAATTTATGAACTTCAGGCATACCAAAGCCGTGAAATCCTTTCAAGACAATTATATTATGCAAAATATTAATTTGCAAGCAATTTATTAAGATTGTTAATCAAATGCCAAACGGAGTCCTGAGTACACTTCTTTAACTTTCAAATATTCGGACAAAATTATTTTTGAATTCAAATCACAACAGTGGCAAGGATAAAAATTTTCAATATTTAAACCTTTTAAATAAATTCCCAACTCTCTAATTTTATATTCACTTTTATCGACGAGATGAAGTCCTCCGATAAATGTATCAATACGTTTTTCATCAGTGACTTTTTGAGCATATTCAATAAGATTTTTGATACCGACATGAGCACAACCGCTTATTATTACAAGTCCTTTTTTTGATTTGTAAACCAGAGCTGAGTCATCATCGTATTTGTAATCAGTATCGTGAACTTTCGGAATAACGCCTAAAAACAAGAGTTTTGGAGCAAGCCATAACGGTTCTCTGGTGTAAGAAACCTCAAAAATATCAGACAAATCATCAATTCTTGCCGGGTAACCAATATTTTTCCCGTTTCTGTCAAGTTTGACTCCAAATGTGGAAGGCGTTGTAAAGATTGTTTTTAGATTTAAACTTATACCTGCTTTGAGTATCTTACGGTAAAGTGTTTCAAGCCTTAACAAACCTGCAGTATGGTCATTATGACCGTGAGAAAATACAATATCAGTCACGTCACTCAAATCCAATCCTAATTTATAGGCATTTTTAATAAAAACATCGCTATAACCGCAATCAAACAAAACCTTGTGATATTCGTTTTCGAGCAAGAACGAAAGAGCAGGCTCTGCTAAGAGATTATAATCTAATTTGCAATTGTTATCAACTAAAACGGTTAAATTCATTACTTCCTCGCTGTTATGTTTCTTCATTATAACAATTATTTAGACAAATTGCAATATGATATGAAAAATTTTAATAAAACTTTTGAACCACCGGTAGCTTCACACCTCCACAGAATGCGCGTTCGGTAAGTCTGACACCCAAACATGCCTGATGTCGTTTGAATTGAAATCTGTAAATTTTCCTAACAACCTCGTTAACAATTAGTTTGTCAAATTTTGCGTATATTTCTTCGATAGGACAATTTTGTTCCAAATACATCTCTATAATTTCGTCTAAAACGTCATATTCAGGCAATCTGTCGCTGTCTTTTTGGTTTGGACGAAGCTCGGCAGAAGGAGCTTTATCAATAATCTCTTGCGGAATAATTTCACCGTCACGATTTATATAATTTGAAAGCTTATAAACATTGGTCTTTGTAAGGTCACAAATAAGATTGTAACCGCCTGCCAAATCGCCGTAAAGCGTTCCAAAACCCATTGCACTTTCAGATTTATTACCTGTTGAAAGCAAAAGCATATTCTCTCTGTTTGAATAAAACATCAAAATAAGCCCACGCAAACGCGCCTGAAGATTTTCTTCAGCCAAATCATGTAGTCTTTCGCGCCCTTGCATAAAACAGTCAAATTTATTGGTAATCGGCTCTGTCACTGTCTGCATACCCAAATTTTCAGCTAATTTCAAACTATCCGTAACACTGCCTTCTGATGAAAACATACTCGGCATCAAAATTCCAAAAACATTTTCGCTGCCAAGTGCCTGAACTGCAAGAGCAGCCGACAATGCACTGTCAATTCCGCCGGACAAACCGAGAATGATTTTTTTAAACCCTGTATTTTCACAATATTCTTTGAGTGCAAAAGTTGTAACAGCCAGAACTTGACTTTCCATAGGTTCTTTCACAAATTCAATTCTACGCGAAAAATCGACCGTATCAACATCTTCCTTTGCAACAGGCATCTGTAAAACGAGTTCGTTATCCAAATTTTTGGCAAAACTTGCACCCGCATAAACATTTGCATCAGCAAGTCCAAGTGCATTTACATGAACAAAATTCGTCGAAGTTTCAATACTATCGACAAAATCTTTATAAGTATTCATTGCGAAATATCTGTTTTTGGCGAGAACGTACAAATCGCACTCAATATCTTCAATAAACGTATCTGATACAAAAACTTTTGTTCCGCAAATATCATAAAAACCGTCATCTGATATTTCGACTTTGCCATCTCTAATCAAAACATCGCCAATCAAAATATTTTGAGAAAAATTTTCATTAGCAATTCTTTGATAAAATTCATTTTGACTATTTCGGCATTTTTCATCCAAAACCAAATCTTTTCCGCCCAAATCCTCAATATCTGCCTGCGGAAAAATCACCAGAGTATTGTCATCCTGAACCGCACGAGCAGAGGATGAAAGCGATAGCGTATCCGTTTTATACGAGTGCGATTGGTGAAGGATCTTATTTATATTTTCAAAATTAAATTCAAAATCACCTGTTTTAAACTTTATCTGTGCTAATGTAACTTTCATTTTCATCCTCCGCTTTTTGTCATCCTGAACTTGTTTCAGGATCCGGTATAATGAGATGCTGAAATAAATTCAGCATGACATTTCTTTATTTCAATTTCAAATAATTAACTTTTTCCCAACTCAAATCAAGATATTTAACCTTTGTTTCAACATCTTTGACTTGAGGTAAAATTGACGGTATTCGCTCAATCCTTTTATAAACATTTTCATCAAGTTTGCCGAGTCTTATGTTAACCGTTTTGATTTTTACAAAAATATCATTCGGATTTCTGAAATCAACATACTCAACCTGCTCTTTTGAATACGTTTCAACATATTTTACTATTTTTTGGATTTCTTTAACTTTGTCCAAATCCCATTTTCTGTAATCATCACCTTTGTTACCATAAGACAAAACTAAAATCGTTTTATAAGACTTATCCAATGGCAAAAACTCTCTACCGATAAGCGTTCCGTCCGTTGTAAAAAAAGCAACGGGAGCAGCTTTTACATCCGGCGAAATCGTAATCACAGGGGTGCGTTCTCTGATTATAATTTGCATTCTCGCCGGAAATGCATAACGTCTTATATAAACATTTTCAATCGGCGCCAACTGCATCAACTCTTTTTTTATAGAATTTGTACGAGCCATGTACAAAGGATGATGTGGAACATCGCTGTTTTTTAACAGTGCCAAAATCTTTACTGACGGGACAATGTGGTTATTAATAATTTGAACGGAAGTTCCGTCTGATGTATTAAATGCACCTTTATTCATATACCAACCGTCAGCTTTTAACAAATAAGCCATTCCGACAATCAAACCAACAGAAATAAAAAACCGCATAAAAGCTCTGAAACGTTCTTGTTTCATCCTGCCTTTACGCACAACACGCTCACGACGTTTTTTTTGTACAAACTGCTTACCGTCTTGCTGTTCCTCAACTTCCTCGTTTATTTGTGACTCATTTATTTGTTGTTCGTTTTCATCCATTATTTGTTTAACCCTGCACTGTTTAAAATCAGTTGTACCAAATTATCATAATTTATACCCATTGCAGCCGCCTGAGCAGGCAAATCACTTGTCTCAGTCATCCCCGGACTTGTATTGATTTCCAAGACATAAGGAATATCGTCAACAATATGAAAATCAACCCTTGAAACCCCCGAACAGCCGGCAATTTCAAAAGCTTTGAGTGCAATTTCTTTAACTCTTTTCGTCATATCGTCAGAAAGTTTTGCCGGCAATACAAATTCAGTCATACCTTTTGTATATTTGCATTCGTAATCGTACCATTCGTGTTTTGGTCGCATTTCAAGAATTTC
>CAYPDZ010000014.1:9587-25118 GCA_964409575.1 uncultured Muribaculaceae bacterium
TATATTTGCATTCGTAATCGTACCATTCGTGTTTTGGTCGCATTTCAAGAATTTCAGTTGCAAAGAGTTTTACCCCCTCTCCCCTACCCTCTCCCTCAAGGGGCGAGGGAGTTGATAAAACCCCAACAGTCGCCGCAATTCCAACCAAATATTCCTCAATCAAAACATCATCATTATATTTAATCGCATCTTGATAAGCTTTTTCAAGTTCATCAGGCGTGTTAACCTTTGTCATACCAAAACTTGAACCCTCAGATACAGGTTTTGTAATCAAGGGATAATTCAAACAAGCTGTTGCTTTTTTAACATCATCACCCTTTCTTACAAATACTGATTTTATCAACGGAATATCTTTACAAGTCGAAAGAATACGTTTTGTGTACTCTTTATTCATACAAACCGAACTTGCCATAACTCCACATCCAGTATAAGGAATTTTTAAAATTTCAAGAAGCCCCTGAATACAGCCATCTTCACCATATTTACCGTGAAGTGCATTGTATGCAACATCGTAATTGCCATTCTTTAAAGTTTGAGCGATATTTTCATCAACTACAACGAGTTCCGCATTATTATATCCGAGTCTTTTCAAAGCCTCATAACAGCCTTTACCCGAACGCATAGAAACTTCTTTTTCTGATGACATCCCACCTGCTAAAACCGCTATTTTTGCTTGTTTATCTATCATAATTCCTCCCCTAAAAACCTAATTTCAGGCTTTAATTCAATATCAAATTTCTCTTTTACTCTTTTTTGCATTTCTCGCATCAGATTTATAACGTCTTGCGATGTGCCGTCATTGTGGTTTACGATAAAGTTTGCATGGTTTTCCCAAACCTTAACCCCACCGACTTCCAAACCTTTCACACCGCATTCATCCAAAAGTCTGCCAGCCGAATTACCCTCGGGATTTTTGAAAATACTACCGCAATTTGGTAAAGCTAAAGACGGTTGATGAGATTTGCGAAACGCAAGGTTTTCTGCCATTTTTCCCTTAACACCGTTACGTTGAATTAGTTCAAATTCAGCTTCAAGGACAATATAATTTTTCTTTTGACAAATTGAAGTTCGGTAATCAAATTCGAGGTCAGTCAGGGTTATAAGTCCTTTTTCCGGACAAAAAACCATTGCCGATTTCAATACATCTGCAACGCATTGTCCGTTTGCACCGGCATTCATAAAGACTTCACCGCCGACAGAACCGGGGAAGCCAATCATAAATTCCAATCCGCTGAGATTTTTTTCAGCAACGACTTGAGAAAGTTTTGGACCCCTGACACCCGCACCTGCGGTTACAGTTGTGCCGTCAATTTTAATTTGATTTAGTTTTGATGTTGAAATAACAACCCCGTCAAATCCGTCAGATGAAACAAGAGTATTAGAAAGATTTCCGACAACAAACGCACCGACATTTTCTTGCAATGCCATTACAAATTCGTCAACAGTCTCCGGAAAAATCATTTTTGCAATTTTTCCGCCAATTTTGAAAGATGTAAGTTTTTTTATGTCAAAATTTTTCTCAACGAGCAACTGTTACAACCTCATCATTCAATGCCAATAGTTCTTTGCCCAAGTTAGTAATCGTACCTGCACCCAAGCCGATTACAACATCATTTTCATTGAGTTTTGGATACAATTTTTTTGCCACATCTTTGATTGAACCTGAAATGTATTCACAATCAATATGAGTTGACAATTCTTTAACAAAATTTTCAGAATTAATCCCGTCAATTACATCTTCTGATGCTGCATAAACATCTGTAACATATACTTTGTCCACACCGCCAAATGCATCCAAAAATTCATTCCAAAGATTTTTCAATCTTGTATATCTATGAGGCTGAAAAACAGCTATAATATGCTTTCCACTCATACCTTCCGCAGAAGATAAAGTTGCTTTGATTTCAGTCGGATGGTGTGCGTAATCATCAAACACAGTTACACCGTCAAACTCGCAAACCTTTTGAAAACGTCTGCCCATGCCGGAAAATGTTGCAAAGTGCGGTTTAACTTTTTTGATATCAACACCTGCCTGATGCAAACTTGCAATGACCGACAAAGCGTTATAAACATTATGTTTTCCACGCAAAATAATTGTCAAATCAGTCAAAAACTCATCTTTATAATAAATATCAAAAGTTGTGCAATCTGATTTAAATTCAACATTTTTAGCCATATAATCAGCGTCAGAAAACCCGAAAGTAATTGCTTTATGGCTATGTAAACTCATTGCGCCTTTACAATCTTTGTTTACAAGCAAAACTGCATCATCAGCCATATTTGAAATAAATTTTTCAAATGTTTCAAGAATAGACGTCAAACCGTTTTTATAAAAATCTAAATGGTCAGCCTCTAAATTGTTTACAACACAGATATTCGGACTATATTTAACAATCGTTCCATCACTTTCATCCAATTCTGCACAGAAAAACTTTCCATCCTGAGAATGAGCGTTCAAACCGATATCAGGCAAAAGCCCGCCAACCACGTATGATGGCATCAAACCGGCTTTTTCTAAAACATAAGAGCAAAGTCCGCTCGTTGTGGTTTTTCCGTGAGTTCCCGAAAATCCTAAAAAGAACTTGCCCCAGCTTGAAATTTCCGCCAAAATATCTGAGCGGTGGTAAATTTTCAATCCTAATTCCTTTGCTCGAACCATCTCCGGATTATTCTCTCTGATTGCCGTACTTGCAACCACAATTGCATCAGACGGAACATTTTCTGCCTTTTGACCAATATAAACAGTTGCACCCAATTTTCTCAATTTATCAATATATTTGCTATCAACTATATCAGAGCCAGAAACTTCACAGCCGTTTTCAAGTAAATACTTGGCAAGACCACTCATCCCTACTCCACCTATTGCTATAAAATAAAACTTTTTATTCATTAAAACTCTATCCCTTATATTTTACTTCTAAAATTTTTTCTATTTTGTCATCCTGAGCTTTAGCGAAGGAGCTCAAAATTTATGCTCAGAACGACATCCTGCCGAAAAATCTCTTAACTATTATTATAATACATAAATCTCAAGATGGCGGTAATTTTACAAGTTGTAAATATTTTATATAAAAAAAGGAGCTGTAAGCTCCTTATTTCACAACTATATTAACCAGTTTTTTAGGTACAACAATCGTTTTCACTATCGTTTTACCTTCTGTCAATTCCTTAACTTTCGGACTTGATAGGGCAAGTTCTTTCAGTTCATCCTGACCTAAAGCCTCGTCAGCTTCGATTTTATCTTTAACTTTTCCGTTAATCTGAACAATTAAAGTAATTGAACTTGCTTTTGCGAGGTTCTCATCCCATTTTGGCCAAACTTGTGAGTGGATTGAACCTTCGCCTCCCAATTCTGCCCAAGCTTCCTCACACAAGTGAACTGCTACAGGCGACATCAATTTAATCAGGGTCACAATGGCAAAGCTCAAAACTGCTTTATCTTCATCATTAAGATCAGATTTTTTACCGCGCCAATCATAAATAGCATTAACAAGTTCACGATATTTTGAAATCACAGTATTAAACTGGAAGTCATTTGAAATATCGTTAGTAATACCTTTGATTGCCATGTGAACTATACGAACAAGATCGTCGTTGTCTTTAGCGAGCTTTATCCCCTCGCCCCTTGCGGGAGAGGGTGCCTGAAAGGCGGGTGAGGGGTTAATTGTAATATCCTCAGCGTTAGACGAAATTAATCTCCAAACCCTGTTCAAGAATTTGTAGCATCCTTCAACACCTGCATCTGACCAGTCAAAATCTCTCGCCGGCGGTGAATCTGACAAGATAAACAATCTTGCGGTATCTGCTCCATAGTTTTCAAATATTTCATCAGGGTCAACAGTATTGCCTTTAGATTTTGACATTTTTGCACCGTCTTTTAATACCATACCTTGAGTCAAAAGATTTTTAAATGGTTCGTCAAAATCAAGCAACCCTAAATCTCTCAAAGCTTTTGTGAAAAATCTTGAATACAACAAGTGCAAAATTGCGTGCTCAATACCGCCGACATACTGCTCAACCGGCAACCAGTGGTTAATCAATTCTTTTGAGAACGGTAATTTATCGTTTTTCGGGTCAGCGTATCTCATATAATACCAGCTTGAGCAAACAAACGTATCCATTGTATCCGTTTCACGCGTAGCTTTTCCACCACAACAAGGGCATGTCGTTTCGGCAAAAGTTTTTGATGTTGTAATCGGAGATTTGCCAACTACTGAAAAATCAACATCTTTTGGTAATAAAACTGGTAATTGATTTTCCGGAACCGGCTGAATACCACATTTTTCGCAGTAAACAACAGGGATTGGAGCACCCCAATATCGTTGACGAGAAATCAACCAATCTCTTAGTCTGAATTGAGTTTTGAATTCGCCAAAACCTTCTTCAACCGCTTTTTGAGTAATAGCTTTTTTTGCTTCGGTATTTTTCATCCCGTTAAATTCGTTTGAATTAATAAGAATTCCCTCATCAGTATAAGCCTCTGTCAACATCCCGTCATTGCGTGCTTGACACGCAATCGCAGAATATTCACTACTATGAGATTCCGGATCAAGTCCGGAATGACGTGAAGGTACAATAACCGTTTTCATCGGCAAATTATATTTTTTAGCAAACTCAAAATCGCGTTCATCATGAGTCGGAACAGCCATTACGGCACCTGTTCCGTATTCAGCCAATGCATAATCAGCCGTCCATAACGGGAATTTTTCACCCGTAAACGGATTTATACAATGAGTACCTAGCGGAACACCTGTTTTAATTCTGTCATTTGAAAGTCTTTCGATTTCTGTCATTTTGCGCGCATTAGCTCGATATGCCTCAACTGCCTCTTTATTTTCAGGAGTAGTCAAAGCTTCAATATCTTTGTATTCAGGTGCTACAACAAGATAAGTTATACCGTGAACGGTATCCGGTCTTGTTGTATAAACAGGAACTTCCATTTTGTCACCTGATGGAGCATCAACTACAGGAAATCTAAAAATTGCACCTTCCGATTTTCCAATCCAGTTTGCCTGCATTGTTTTTACGTTATCGCCCCATCCTGGAAGTTTATCAAGGTCTTTCAGCAACTCATCAGCGTATTCGGTAATTTTGAAAAACCATTGCGACAAATATTTTTTCTCAACTACGCTGTCGCATCTCCAGCATTTGCCGTCAATAACTTGTTCATTCGCAAGAACTGTCCCGCATTCGTTACACCAGTTAACAGAAGCGTCTTTCTTATAAGCAAGTCCTTTTTTATACAATTGTAAAAACAGCCACTGAGTCCATTTGTAATAATCAGGCAGACAAGTTGTAACTTCTCTGTCCCAATCATAAGAAAGTCCGAGCATTTTTAGCTGTTTTGTCATGTATTTAATATTTTCCAAAGTCCATTTTTCAGGTTCGGCACCGTGTTTCATTGCAGCGTTTTCAGCAGGAAGCCCAAAACTGTCCCAACCCATCGGATGAAGTACGTTATAGCCGTTCATCTTTTTGAAACGTGCAATTACGTCTGTAATCGTATAATTTCTTACATGTCCCATATGCAACTTACCTGACGGATAAGGAAGCATTGATAAAGCATAATATTTAGGTTTATCACTTTCGTCAGGAGTTTTAAAAGTCCCGTTTTCTTCCCAAATTTTTTGCCATTTCTTTTCTATCTCTTGTGGAAAATATGTATCTCTCATCTTTTTCTCTTTCCTATTAAATTTACCGTTAAAATACTAACATAAAAATACTTTTTCGTGTATAATATAAATCATGAAAAAGATATCCGTATTTTTGATTTTAGCTTTATTGTTATCAGTCCAAACGCCGTCACAAGCTGGTTTTCTGGCTGAACAAAAAACAAAAATAGAACAAAAGAAAGTTTACAAAATAGAAAATAACGAAATAAAAAAACTGTTTGCAAATATGATTGAGCATGCAAACAATCATAACTTTGACGGTTTGATGTCGTTATATTCAAAGGATTTTGTTAATTCTGACGGTTTTAATTTTGACATTTATTCAAAAATGGTCAAAGAAACATGGGAAACTTATCCTGATATTTCATATTCAACCAAAATAAACAATATTGAATTAACAGACAACTACGCGAGAGTTTTGGTGACAGAAATAGCTGTTTCGGCACCGGTAGAACAAATCGAAAATTTTGAAACGGTCGGAGAGCTTTATTCTACTTCAAAATGTATCTACCATCTTGAAAAACATGGTACAAAATGGCTGATTGCATCAGAAGATATTTTGGAAGAAACTTCGGCTCTAAAATATGAAGCGGCAAGACATGTTAGTATAGAATTGGATACTCCAAAACAAATCGGCGCCGGTAAATATTATACAACTACGTTAAAAATTAGTAATATGCCGGCAGGTTACAGTGCAGTTGCTTCAATTGGCAAAGAAAAAATTGTATACCCGCAAACTAAAGCAGATGACAATTTCAGACGAATTTCAAGCGACAATACACTTGAGCGCGTATTTATTTCAAACAAAGATAACGTAAACGAATACGCAATTGCATCGGTTGGTTTGGCTCAAATGTATAAAAACGGCGAAAATATTGATGTACAGATGAACGGACTTGCATTCATTATGACAAGAGTGAATGTTGTACCTGAGAATAAGTTTGTTAAATTAGAAAGAGATAAAAATGAACAAAGCAAGTAAATTTATATATTTTGTAGTATGTTATGTATTTTTTATTTTCACGGACTTGTATTTGTCAAACGTGATGGTAGAAAATTTGCGCAACGGATTTCGCATGTCAAACGCAGTATTTTCACTCAACTATGTGAGAAATACCGGTGCCGCATTCAGCATATTGCAAGATTCAAGAGAGTTACTGATTATTCTTTCAATGATTGCGCTTGTTTTGTTAGCATTGCATGTAATCAACAATCTTAAATCAATTTCGTTAAAGTCAAGTTTTTTCATAGCTTTGTTATCAGCAGGTATTGCAGGTAATCTCCATGAAAGAATAATTTATGGATTTGTACGTGATTATTTCCAATTAAATTTTATAAACTTCCCTGTGTTTAATATCTCGGATATTTTCATAAATGTCGGTGTAATCGCATTAATTGTAATAATTTTGATTAAGAAAACGAAATAAAATTTACAATATAGCAAAAAGCGGAGCTCTCACTCCGCTTTTTTAGTTAATAATCCATTTTCCATCCGTCATTTATGATTTTTGCCATGCAGGCTCCGTATACTCCGGTATCTGTTGCAGAACTGCAAACAGTGGAAAAATTGGAAGCAAGTGTTTCGATATCCCCTTCAACTACCAGTGTTCCATTACTATCAACTTTCATGTCGAACATATCTCTACCCAAAATATTGGGACCTTGTTTTCCGTTGACATCTACCAAAATATAGCTTATACCACCATTGACCAAAAAAATTGCTGCACCATCATTTAGAATTGCTGCTGCTGGTGGCACGACAGCTAAACCATTATCTCCCAAAAAACTTCTTAATCTTAATGTAGTACCATCCAAATTTGTATATTCGTTAGCAAAGCAATCCGCTTCATTACCGTTTAAACATATTTTCACAGTTTTAAAATAATTTCTTAAAAACCATTCTGAACCATTTTTTTGTAAGCCGCTCTCTTTTATATTGACAGCATTATGGTCTGTAATAACCTGCTCATAAGCTTGTGACAACTCATTATAAACCTTATGCAACTGCGTTACAAAAACCTTACGTTGATGATTTTTAACCAATGTCGGCAACGTCATCGCCGATACAACACCGATGATGCCGAGGGTGACAAGGACTTCAGCTAAAGTAAACGCTATGCGTTTAGAAGGCACTAGGGTCGTTACGTCATTGCGGACAAGCGAAGCGCGATCTGCAATCGCAACATCGTCGCCCCTCACCCGCATTTGTAGCTCGCTTTGCTCGCACAACTGCTCCCTCTCCCTCAAGGGGCGAGGGAATATTTCTTTAACGTCATTGCGGACACTCTGCCGAACAAAACGATTAAGTATCGTTTTGTGAGAGGGAGTGAAGCAATCCAGCTTATGAGATTCTTCGCGCTGCTCAGAATGACCGACACTCGTCATCTTGAGCGAAGCGAAAGATCTTTTATGTGATGAGTTCGTTTCGGTTTGTTGTTTCCCGTCATTGCGGACAAGCATAGCGCGATCCGCAATCGCAACATCGTCACCTTTGGACAAACCTTGCGATCCCGTGTCAAGCACGGGATGACGATACTGGTATGAAGAAGCAATTCGAGAGAGGGTCTTACCCTCACCCGCCCTGCGGGCACCCTCTCCCAGAGGTAGAGGGAATAGCACGTTACTCCCTCCCTTTCCAAGACTCTGCCGGGCAAACGATTGAGTATCGTTTGCGAGAGGTGGTTGGGGTGGGTTCTTTGTCCCATCCTCATTAAAACTTATTTCATTTCCTACTAACTCTAAATCTTTAATTAGGCGGAAAGCCTTGGTATCAGAGCTTAGAAGCCCCCCCCCCCAAGGCTAAATCCGCTCCTAGTGTACGTTTTAGCTGTTTTTTCATTTCTGCCTCCTTTTTTCCTAATGTACACTACCATTTTAACATATTTTTTCTGCATTTGCAACTGGGGTGGCTTGTGAAATTTACAATTGCTATCAGAGGGCAAGCTAATTTCGGTAAATTGCCTGACTTTCTGACACCCTGTCATCTGAAATGTCCCCACCCTAACCCTCCCCCTCAAGGGGGTAGGGAACTGTAACTAGCTTGCCTTCTTGCCTTCCTGACATCCGGTCTTCTGATTTGCGATACAAAATAAAATGAACTTATTCACTTATTCACTTCAAACAAGCAGGATTGCTTCGCCCGCTGATAGCGGGAACAAGACTCGCAATGACATCTCCTCACCCTTCACCCCAAAAATGTAAAAAATAAATTTTTCATGATTGAAATTTTTAATCTTCTGTAGTAGAATGAAGTTGCGGAATGATTTCCGTGACGTATATAAATATAAGGAGAACGTAGAAATGACAGTAAAAGTAAATGATTCTTGTATCGGATGCGGCGCTTGCGAATCGATTTGCGACGCAGTATTCTCAGTAGACGGTGTTGCTCAAGTTGATGAATCAGCTGTAGCAGATAATATGGATTGCGTTAAAGAAGCTGCAGATGCTTGCCCTGTATCAGCAATCGAAGTTGAATAATTTTTAAAAAAATATTCAAAGACCCTCAAATTGAGGGTCTTTTTTAACGTCTATATTCACATACAAAAACTATTTTATCAGTTTGTTCAAATGTTTCACGTGGCACAACATTTCCGTCATCATCGAGCGTTCCTTCTATTGTGCAAACATATTTGTCACGAACAGTATTTGACTCATTATTACTTGACTGTCGACGTTCCAGTTCGTCAATTCGTGATAACAAATATTCCTCAACACGCCTCAAATCAGAAGAATTTTCAGAAACTGTTCTTTCTTCACTCCTCTGTACAGGTTCGGAAACTTTTTTCTCTTTTGTATTGTTAACCAACATCGGAGCACTGGCAATCATCACAATTCCTAAAATTATTACTGTAACGATTGCATAACCCATAACCGACATTGCAAATTTTTTACCCATAAAAAACCTCTTTCAAAAAAATTGTATCATAAAAAATGTTTAATTATTAGGGTAGTTACAAAAAAGAAAAATTGTGATAGAATAATATTAAAAAAGGGGATAAAAATGAATAAAATAAAAAATTTAATATTAGTATTATTGGTAGCAACCGGTTTGAGCGTGTGCGCTCAGCAAATTCCATCAAGAACACTTGTTCCTGCATCAGGAATTCAACAAACAGTTCAGCAAAATTGTGCACTTGTAAATCCTTTAGATTTAGTTGCCAGACCAAATTTTTACCTGAACAAAAACGTAAAAATTAAAGCAAAATTTGACAAATTTTCCACACTCGGTTTGGATTACCAGCCGGCAATGAAAAGTTCAGAAAAATATATTTCGTTCTTAATTCAACGACCTGATGTGACTGACCATAATATTCCGTTGTCTGAACTGAAAATATTTTTAGACAGAACAGAAGCTGAAAAATATATTGAGCTTAATTCAGGCGATATCGTTGAATTTACGGGCAGAATTTTTTCAACGGCACTTGGCGATCCTTGGATGGAAGTTACAAATTTCAGTGTAATTAGCACAAAACCAAAGGCAGAAGCAAAATAATTATTAATTTTGGAGTTAGAGATGAGCAATAACGAAGTATTTTTGACAATTCACGGACACTTTTATCAACCGCCACGCGAAAACCCGTGGCTGGAAGCTATTGAGCTTCAAGACAGCGCACTGCCTTTTCACGATTGGAACGAAAGAATTAACAAAGAGTGTTACAATCCTAATTCCGTGTCAAAAATCGTTGACAGTAGAAATCGCATATTGGACGTTGTCAACAACTATGAACACATGAGTTACAACTTTGGTCCGACACTTTTGTCATGGATGGAACATTTTGCGCCTTTGACTTACGAAAGAGTTATCAAAGCAGATATTGAAAGTGTTGCAGAACACAACGGTCATGGTAATGCTATGGCACAAGTTTATAACCACATAATCATGCCTCTTGCAAACGAAAACGATAAAAGAACTCAAATAAAATGGGGAATTAGAGATTTTGAATACCGTTTTGGCAGAAAACCTGAGGGAATGTGGCTTGCAGAAACTGCTGTTGACGACGACACTTTGAGAATTTTGGAAGAAAACGGAATAAAATTCACAGTTCTTTCACCTTATCAAGCTGACAAATTTAAGGAAAAAGGCGGTAAAGAATGGATTGACGTAAGCTGGGGAAATATTGACCCTGCACGGTCATACCGATACAATATAAAATCAGCCCCCGGAAAATTCATAGATTTATTCTTTTATGACGGTGCAATTTCAAAATCTGTTGCTTTTGATGAACTTTTAAAAGACGGAAACAAATTTATACGCAGATTGAAAGAAGGTGTATCGGATTGCAGAAACTTCCCGCAACTAATCAACATCGCAACTGACGGTGAAAGTTACGGACATCACACAAAATTCGGCGACATGGCTTTGGCTTACGTCTTAAAAATCAAGGCAAAAGATGAAGGTTTTATCATTACAAACTACGCTGAATACCTTGATAAATACAGAAGCGATTGCGAAGTTGAAATAAAACAAGCATCGAGCTGGAGTTGTTTTCACGGAGTCGGCAGATGGAAGGAAGATTGCGGTTGTTCAACCGGCGGGCATCCTGGGTGGAACCAAAAATGGAGAAAACCTTTAAGAAACGCTCTTGATTATTTAAGAGATGAATTGGTTAAAATCTTTGAAACAGAAGGTACAAAATATTTTAACGATAATGTTTGGGATGTAAGAAACAATTATATTGAAGTTATCTTAGACCGCAACGAAATGAATGTTAAAAAATTCCAGCAGGAAAATTTCAAACCTGATTTGTCTGACGATGACAAAGTTAGAGCAATGGAGTTGTTGGAAATTCAACGACAAGCACTTTTGATGTACACAAGTTGCGGCTGGTTTTTCTCGGAAATTTCAGGGATTGAAACCGTACAAATTATGAAATATGCTGCACGCGCAATGCAATTGGCTGAAAAATTTACTGACAAAAATTTAGAAGAAAAATTTCTAAATATTCTTGCCGAAGCCAAAAGCAATATCCCCGAGCACGGTACGGGCAGAGATATTTTTGAACGTTTTGTAAGACCATCAATTGTAACTCCCAAACAAGTTGCAAGCCTTTGGGCTCTATCTTCACTTTATCAGGATTTTGAAGATGAGGAAAACGTATACTGCTATACAATCAAAAAACATGATTACAAAAAAGTTCAAAAAGGCTCGTCAACATTTGTTATCGGACATATTGAAATTCAATCAAGAATTACACAACAAAAATCAAATCTTATATTTGCGCTTATGCAGTATTCAGGCGGAGATTTTCATTGCGCAATAAAAGAATACTCGGATGAATACGGAAAACTTAAAGCAAATCTTATCAAGTCTTTTCTTATGAACCCGCTGACTGAAATAATTCGTGCTATGGACGAAAATTTTGGCAAAGAATACTTCACCTTAAAGGATATATTTATCGAAGAAAGGAGAAAAATTCTCCAAATTCTTTTGAAAAGCAAACTTGAAAAATTTTCTCAAATTTATCAGGGAATGTACGACGAGGGCAAAGGCTCAATTTATCATTTACAAGGACTCGGACTCAAAATCCCTGATGAATTTAAGCTTTCAGCAGGTTATGCTTTGAGCCGAAAATTTAATGATATAGTTGTACATTCGGGCGGTTTTATTGATGATGACTTAATTCAGCAGGCAATAGATATAAACTATGAAGCCAAAAAAATAGAAATCAAACTTGATAAAACACAATCGAACAAAATTTTTGGCAGAAAAATTCAGCAAAATATCAACCGTCTTGTTCACAGTTTCGAAATCCAGCAGGCAGATGCAATTTTAGATATATTTGATACTGTTGAAAAATTGGAACTTGAAGTTGATATTGCAGAAGCTCAGAATATTTATTTTGGTAAAATTTACCACAAAATCGGTGAAATTTTAGAAACAGGACTTAAGCGTCCTGCTGATAGAAAATTTGTTGATATGCTTCTTGATATTGGCGAAAAATTGAACATAAATACGGAGTTTTACAGGATAAAACTTGATAAATTGATGCTTTCAAAATAAGTCAAAACGACTGTCACTACCAATTTTCAGAACCATATTTTTTATACAGGTCGATATTTCTTTGAATTTTCTGTTCAACTATAGAAATTTTCTTTAAAGTTTCTTCATTTGTTGTGCGTTTGCGAAGTAATTGGAGTTCCAAAAGCTCCTCTTTTGCTTTACGGATTTTTTGTTTATCTTCTTCACGTTTCCAAAACAACCATCCCTCAAACCCGCACCCCGGAGGAACTATAGCCCAAGGCGTAGATGGACAGTGCCGACATAATGCGGGACGATTTTCATAATTTGAACATAAATTGTCATCTTGCAAATACTTACAACAATAAAAAGTTGTTTCTTTTTCATCAAAATTTCCGTCCTCAGAAAGACGGTTTATAATGTTATCAACAATTTCAGCATCAACTTGTCTTGCTTCTTCAATTGATTTATAAGGTACAAACAAAGAAAGAAAATCAACAGCCCCTTCATCTCCATCATGTGCCATACGTTTCAACTTTTTGTAAGGAGTGGATGTTGTTACAACCCTGCAGCACTTTCCACACATTTTACAAAGAGATTGAGGACGCTTGTCTAAATAATTTTCTTCATAACTGCCCATAAATAAATTATATTAGTCATGGGATTTTTTAAAAAATTTTGTAACATTTCTTAAAATAAAGGCAATAAATTGTGATAAAAATACTTTATATATGTAAATAGTAGTAGTAAAGGGTAGTTTTTATGCAAAGTACAGTAGGTCAGCAAAATATACCAGTTCAGCAATGTAATTGTCCGCCTCAAAGTGTTCAACAAAACAATACACCTCAATATCAGACGGCACCAATGCAAGCTGCACAACCTGTTCAACAATATGGTCAACCTCAAAACCAAAATGTTCAGGTTCCGAATTATTCAGGTGTAAATATTCAGATATTTAACCCGTCAGTTACTCCTCCTGGAGCTACTGCACCTGTTTATAACGTTAACGCTCCGAATTACGGCTCAACCACTGCAACAGGTTGCTATCCGCCGGATTATTATACAAAACAATTCGGACAAAATACTCAAACAGCTAATACAACTGAAAATAAAACAACTGACAAAAAAACAGAAAAGCGTGAAATCGTTCAATTAACAGACGATTATATTAGAAATCTTGAAAATTACTTAAACAGTCAAGATAAAGAAGTCAGATTGATGGGCGCAAAAGAAGTTGTTGCAAGACTTGAAGAAGATCATTCAAGAAAAGATGACAAAGCTTTGAACGCTCTCATAAACAAAATGCTTCAAGACCCATCAACTCCAATCAGAGTAATGGCATTGAGTGCATTGGATTCAAGAATTGTAACAGGTGATGATTTCACAGTCGGAGTTCTTCATCAAATGCAGAATTCACAATCCGGCTACGGTCAAGATGCAATGCAAGCAAGCAATGTCTTGTTGAAAATGTCAGGACAAACAACAGAAAAAGAATTTGAAGTAAAAAATGAAACTAAAAAAACGGAAACAAAGTCAGGTAAGTAATGAGTATTATCAGAACAGCTAAAACAAATTTTATAAAATACCTTCCAAAAGCGGTAGGCTTGGGCGCACTCGGTGTTGTTGCGTACGATGCACATATCATCGGCAAACTTCAATCTGATGTTTATTCAAAATCAAAAGATGCCGATGCTTGTGCCGGCACATTCAATAACACTCAATACTTGTCAAGCCCGAGTATGACAACATCAAAATTAAAAAATAGTGTCAACAGAATTGAAATGGAAAGTAACAGCAGACACTTCTTCAATTCAGCAATTGGATATTTCAAAGGCTTCGGTTCAATGCTCGTTGATAGCGTAGTTCCGTTGGGGTTAGGACTGGGTGCATTGTTTGCCAAAGGTAATTGGGCAAAAGGTTCTGCAATCGGTCTTGGAGTTTATGCAGGTTTCAAATTCATCAAAGATGTTCTGGGCTTTGGTCACTACAATGATTTGAACAGAAAATTCTAGTAAAAAAGACTCCTTTCGGAGTCTTTCTTTAATAATTCATTTGCCAACCGTCATTTTGCAATTGAGTAAAGCAATATCGACCGTCAAAGATTGCTGAAATGCTAGTAGCACTCTGACATTTTTCTAAATCACTATTGCTTGTACTTGAAGAACTACCACCAATAATAGAACTCTCAAATGTAGACCGAGAAGGTACAACAGAACCATCATTTGCCATAGCCATTATAAATAGGTCACGTCCCAAAATATTAGGACCTTGTTTACCGTTAGTATCTACAATCAAATCTACAAAATTTAAATTTGTAGTGAGGACACCCGTAGTAGTTGCACCACCCGGTGCCAAACAAACAGATGCACCTGTTGGCAAAACATAGCATGACGCATTGGAGTTACTATAATTTGTTATTGTAGCACCGTTCATGTTTTGGTATTCACTTGCAAAACAATCCGTAAAAGTGCTACCGCAACTTTTTACTGTTTTAAATTGTGATGCTACAAAATTTTGTATACCTGCAGCAGACCTCAAACCTGCTTCACTTAAATTAATAGCGTTTCTTGATGTTATATAAGCTTCACCTGCTTGTGAAAACTCATTATAAACTTTGTGTAATTGAGTCACAAAAACCTTGCGTTGATGGTTTTTGACCAATGTCGGCAGTGTCATTGCAGAAACAACACCGATGATACCGAGGGTGACTAAAACCTCAGCCAAGGTAAAGGCGGCTTTACCAACGTTTTTCGGCTGGGCTACGTGCGTAGCACCTTCGGCGAGAGTGAAAGCAACTTTTTTAGAAGGCACTAGGGCACTAAGACACTGAGGCACTAAGGGCGTTTCGTCATTGCGGACACTCTGCCGAACAAAACGATTAAGTATCGTTTTGTGAGAGGG
>CAYPDZ010000015.1:0-5499 GCA_964409575.1 uncultured Muribaculaceae bacterium
CTTCAGGGCATTTTTCAATAGCTTTGTTTATGTAGTCATAAGCCAAATAAACCTCGCGGTTTGTTGTGATACCATTATTTTCACCGCGATCTTTAGCCATTTCGTAGTATGTGTTTGCAAGTCCGATTATTGCATCGTCGTTGTAGTTTGTGTCGCCAACGAGTTTTGTATAATAATCAAGTGCTTGATCATATTTTCTGATATGCAATGCCATATTTGCAATTCTTAGCTTGCTTTCCGAATTATTCGGATTGATAGCCAATGATGTTTTTAATTGTTCCATTGCAAATTCTTCATCTGCGCGATTTTCATAAATTGTTGCAAGGTTCAAATATGGTCTGATATTTTCAGGTTTAACAAGTTGAGCCTTTTTGAAAGAATTAATTGCAGCAGCCTGATTACCTTGTTTTAAATAAAGTTCACCTTGCAAAGTCAATGCCGGAGATGAATTCGGATTTACATGCAATGAGTGATTAACCCAAGTCAACGCTTTTGAATAATTCCCTCTGCGAGTTTCAACCTGTGACATGTGATACCAAGCAGTCGGGTTGTGGGTGTTGTATTTCATTGCCTTCATAAAGTTTGCTTCGGCACCATCAAGATTTCCATTCATCATTTCAACAACACCAACATTGTCATAAGCGTTTGCAAATCCGGGATTTACTTTCAATGCTGTTTGGAAAAGTTCCATAGCATCGTTTTTGTTGCCAAGTTTGAGAGTAGCAACGCCCATTGCGTTGTAAGCTTGATAGTAATTCTTGTCCAAAGTTACAGCAGTAACAAATTCTTTAATAGCAGAATTAATTAACCCTCTTGTAGTCTTGATGTAGTCAACGTCAGAAGCTGTTTGTCTTTGCATATAAACATAGCCTTGAGCGTAGTGAACAATCGGATTGTTTGGTGCTCTTTTAATCAATTTATCCAATTCAAACTGTGCAGGATCGAGTTTGTGCTGTTTAGCCATAGAAACTGATTTCAAAGCCAAAAGGTTAACATCATTAGGTTTTGAATTCAACATTTCTTGAATTTTCTTATCAGCTTCGTCACAGTGATTATATTCAATTAATCTTGCGAGTTCAGGGTAAGGTTGTGACAAAGACTTAATCGGCGCAACTTTTTGCTCCGAATAAATATTAGGAACAGCAGCCGTATTTCTTTCTACTTGAGCCTGTAATTCTTTTGCAAAACTCGGTGTAGATAGGGCTGTCATAACGACAATAGATGATATTAACAATTTTTTATTCATGTTTTCTCCCGGAGTTTGTTAATAAATTTTTATTTATTCCAAAAGTATTGTATAATAATGTATGTAAAAAATCAATCATGTAAATGTACTAGAAAAATGACTGTAAATATTAATTCAAAACAGGATTTGGAGGATTTCAAATCTTACATAATTGCAGAAAAGAACTTTTCAAAGCATACCGCAAAAGCCTATTGCTCTGACATTTTGAGTTTTTTGGTCTGGATGGATGAACAATCTTGCGAGGATGTAAACTTTTCAAAAATTCGGGATTATCTTCATTTTATCCAAAAATTCGATTATAAAAAAACGACAATTGCACGAAAAATTTCATCACTCAGAACTTTTTACAAATATTTATATAGAGAGCGCAAGGTTGAAATCAATCCGGCAATGAGTTTGACAAACCCAAAACGTCCAAAATCTTTGCCAAAATTTTTAACGCCTGACGAAGTTGAACAAATTTTAAACAATATTAAAATTGACACTCCGGCAGGATACAGAAATCGCACGATTTTAGAACTCTTGTGGGCTACAGGGATGCGTGTTTCAGAGCTCGCCGGACTCAATTTTGGTGACTTGAACTTGGTCGAAAATGAAATCAGAGTTTTTGGTAAAGGTGCTAAAGAACGAATTGTTTTGATAACAGACAGGGCAAAAAGTTTTTTGGAACGTTATTTGGAAAGCGCACGTTCTCTTGTGCCGAAAGGTTATGATATCGGAGAACCTACGGAAAATTCACCTGTTTTTATAAACAATACAGGCTATCGTTTGCAACCAAAAACAATTAGAAATGTTATTAATGATGTTGTTGAAAAGATAAGTTTGCCAAAACATGTTACACCTCACGTTTTTCGTCACAGTTTTGCAACACATTTGATAGAAAACGGCGCTGATTTAAGAGTTGTACAAGAACTTTTGGGACACGCAAGCATTTCTAACACACAGATTTATACTCACCTATCACCGCGTCATTTGAAAGAAGTTTACAACCAAGCCCACCCGAGAGCTTAAATATTATTTAACTTTTATCATCGAATATTTTCTACCGTCTGTTATGATGTCAAAATCCAATTCTTTGTCAACTTCGGGAAGTTTTTTATCTTTCACTACCACCACAACATCTCTGTCATCAAGCATATCACCGAATTTTTTCATTTCTTCTTCGTCATCAAGAGAAATATAATAAACATGCCTGCCATAATAATAAAGAACCGAGTACCTTCTTTCACTGTTTAAGACAACTATTTTTTTATTATTTTCTTTTGCATATTGAGCAAATTGCATTAAATCATTTTGCCCGAATTTGTAATCTAAATTATAAAAAAGTTTAGTACCAAAAGCGGAAGTAATTATTATAAAAAGCGCATAACAGGCAAAAACACCTTTGCGCCAATCTTTTACGGCACACAAAATACCGGAAATCCCAAAAATCAACACAATCGTTATACTAAACCATTTTATACTCAATATGTCTTGATAAATTTGTTCAGGCAAAAAATATTGCATAAAACATGCCAAAATTCCGACAATCATACAAATTCCGCCAACTATATAAACGGAAATATTTATAGTTTTTTTAAATTTGCCGTTAAAAATGTAATCCTCCCAGATAAATCCTAAAATATTTGCCGTAAAGAAATAAATCGGCAAAATATATGTAATAAGTTTTGTACTTGATGCTGAAAAGAACGACAATGTAACCGCAAACGCAATTAAGTTAAAGAGCATGAATTTTGAAACTTTAATTTCTTTGATTTTTGATACTGCAACGGCAAGTGCCGAAAACACCCACGGAATTAAACCCCACAAAATCGTTAAAATATAATAATAAAACGGTTGTTCTCTATCAATTTGACTTGATGAGAAAAAGCGGTTTATGTGATGTTTCATAATATATTCATTGAAAAATAACGGGTCATGGATTTTGAACATAGTAATATGCCACGGAAGTGCTATCAAAAAGAATAACAAAAATCCAATAGGCATATATTTTAAAGATTGTTTATAAGTTTTGTTTGCAAGCGTAATAAAAAACATAACTGCAAACGGCACTACAAACCCCGGAATTCCCTTTGCCAGAACGGCAAGTCCTGAAAAAACATAAAACAACCACCAACAAAGATGTTTACGTCTTGCAAATTGACTTAAAATCCCAAACATCACGGAAAATCCGATGCAAGTTGTGACAACAATATCAAGGATTGCAAATTTTGCAAGTATAACAAATTCCAAAGTCGTTGCAAGTATCACTGCCGAAATAAATCCAAAACGTCTTGATACAACTTTTTTGCCGACAAAATAAACCAAAAATGTCGACAATGTTCCATACAACGCTACCGGAAAACGTGCAGTAAACTCATCAACTTTACCAAAAATCGCAAAAGATAAACATTCACCCCAAAAATACAAAGGCGGTTTTTCAAAAAAATACTCACCGTTGAGATAAAGTGTTAAAAAATCTTTGCTGTGAAACATATCTCTTGCCATTGAAACATAACGTGTTTCATCAACATCCATCAGAGCGTAGTTTCCTATGTTAAAAAAGAAAACAAAATAACATATTAAAGCTAAGCTCAAAAATAGGAATAAATCTTTGTGATTTTTTATATAATTTATAATATTTTCTCTCATCAGAGATATACTATCACAAATAATGTTAGGAAATTGTTAGTTTTAAAAAAGGCATCAAGGATACACCTTGATGCCTCATTGTTTAAAATTCCATAATCGGTTCTTTTACCATACGTTCATAATCCTCAACCGATACGGTATTTGGAGCTTGAGGATTTGGTTCAAGTCCGCGTATAAGCAGTTCGGGTTCTTTTTTGCGAAGTCTGTCGCCTGCTGTCACAATATCAGTGCCAATTGAAGTATCAATAAGTTCAATAGCTTTTTCAGTCGGTGCTCCATCACCATTGACAATTTCTTGAATACGATAACTTGCCCAATCATCAGGCAGATTTTTTATTGTAGTAAAACCACCTTCACCATCGTGGCGTTTGTCAATTTCGTTTTCAAGAATATCGGTTACATATTCTTTTTGTTCTTCAAAATGGCATGGAAGAATGATTTTGTTACCTATAATTTCTTCAGGGTCACGTTTTTCGTGCATTTTTAATAAATCGGCTGCAACTTGTAAATGTCCGAGTTCAAAAGCAAGAAATTCTTCCCAAATTTGTTTTAATTTATTATTTTCTTCATCTTTATAACAGTTATAATATGTGCAAACTTCCGTAAATTCATGAAGCAGAAGTTTTTCCAACGGTGTTTCGTTCGGGTCAATCAAACTTTCATACATGGTTACGTGTTCTTCCTCCACGTCACAAATTTCTCCGTAAATTCTTCTTAAATCATCGTTTGCATACATCATACCGTGTTCTGCGTAGAAATTATGTGTTTGTTGTTCGCCCGAAACAAGTGTATAAATATTAACTTTTGTTTGAGGAGATGCAACATCTTTGTCATAATGGTACATAAGCCTTACGCCGCTGCAATTGTGATGGTTTTGTGTCGGACGTCCTATAACAACATCCGTCATTCCCTGCAAAATATCATCAGGATCAATTCCGTGCATCATGTATGCCCACTGACTATATCTGTAAAGATGGTCAAAATCTTCCAACAACCCCATATCATAAACCGATTTTACATATTCATCAGGTTCGTTTTGTGCAAGCCACGCGGTCAAATCTACAGCGACTTGTTCATAACCCAATGTTGTTTCCAAAACCGACTGACATGCCGGAGTAAGCCAATTTACCGTTGTTTGTTGCATATCTTCAATACGTCTTGATAGTGCAACTTTTTTTCTTATATCGGCATCGTGGCAACATCTGGCAAAGTTATGTTTAAAGTTCCATGCTTCAACTTCAATACCGTTCATCAAAATTTGTCTTGTTCTTGAATAACAGTCAATATCATGTTTATCAAACGGTCTTTTTACGATGTCGTACCAAGATCTCACCTGTTTTTCTACAGGAATTCCTTTTTCTTCTAGTGGATTAAATGTCATTTTTTGTTCTCCTTTTTTTATTAAGTTTATTAAGTGAATAGGTGAATAAGTGAATTCGTTAATAAGTTCATTTCGTTCGCTATCGCTCAAAAACAGTTTTGGTGCGTAGCACCCGATAAGAACTTATTTACTTATTACCTTATTCACTTATTCACTTTTCTAACGCCCACGCAAACAATTCGCCTGCGCGTCTGTTGTATTCACGTCCGTCATCAAATGCAAACAGATTTTTCCAGTGACT
>CAYPDZ010000015.1:5599-13746 GCA_964409575.1 uncultured Muribaculaceae bacterium
CGCGTCTGTTGTATTCACGTCCGTCATCAAATGCAAACAGATTTTTCCAGTGACTCAAAGCCGTTCCATCTGTTGAATACGACGGGTTTGTCATCATAAGATGATGTGTTGTGGTGTCATATCTCAATGGAAACAAGTCATCCATCTGCATAAAACTAGGTAATTTATCACTTGACCGATAAAAGCCAAACAGTGCAGTATTAATACGATTTAGCTTTTGTTCATAAGATAAGCCTCCCTCATAGTTGTCATTGGTAACTTCTACCCCCGGAGCATAATCTCTGTTATATTTCAAATGTTCCGATAAATGGCGGACAGCGTAAAAATCGTCACCTGTTATAAAATCTGTTCCGGCATTCAAGCCCATAAATCTGTATCTTTCAAAATCATTAGAACTTTTTTCACCCACAAAACTTATGTCTGATTTTCCGCTTCTGACACGTATTTCGTGCAAAATATGTTGCATCTGATGATATTCGGGTAAAGAGCCAATGCCTGTATAATTTCCCATATCATAACCCCCGATATGTTTTGCCGAATCTATAAACATACATTCAAACCCCAAATTCATAAGTTTCACGCATTCGTTTATATAAATTTCGACATGTTCGTGATTTTTCCAATCAAAAGTAACGTCGTCTTTGTAAGGTATTGCAATTTTCATCTGATCAGCAGAAATCACATGGCGAAAACCCACTTTAATCCCTCTGAAATGTGCAAGCTCAACAAACGATTTTAACTGTTCTTCCGGTGAAATTTTGTCAACAATTGAGTAATCAATAACATTATCGCTGTAACTTGTGTTTAAACGTAATCCATAAATGGAATTTTCTTCAAATGCACCTTTTTCGTAGGCATCACCAAAAATATTTTGCCAAACTTGTGACAAAATTATACAATTTGCCCAACTTTTTGCAGATGGTGGAATTGCAGTCAATAGTTTTATGCAGCTTAAAATCCCTTTGCAGGTACAACCATTGTTCATATAAGCAATTGCGCGGTCATTGATTTCTATGTAATTTGCAAGTCTGCCCCATTTGTCACCATAATTCGGAGTTGCTATATAATCAGGGAATTCTTTATGAAAAACACCGCTTTCTGACAAAGTTGCAATAATATTAACAGCATCTTTTATAGAAAGTTTTAAAACATCTGCCGGCACAGTATTTCCAAGCCAGCGTTTGTTATAGGCATTACCAATTCCGTGAAACGCAACATACTCGGCAAATTCGTCACGTTGTAAACCGGTAGTTTCATCTAACGCTTTTAATAATTTGTTTACACAATTCATAGCATAATCAATTTAAGCAGTTTGAAAAATTTTTACATTGCCCGAATTGTCTATATTAAAAAGTTTTGTTGGTGGTAGAATAAAAAGTGAATAAGTAAATAAGTTAATGGGTGAATAAGAGCTTTACAAAAGTAATATTTATAAAATTTTACCAATATCGCTTAATGAACTTATTCACTTATTATCTTATTCACCTATTCACTTGATAAAGAAAGGAACAAAAAATGATTAACGAAAAAATGGAAAGAGCTTTTAATGACCAGATTAACAAAGAATTATACTCAGAATACCTTTACCTTTCAATGAAAGCGTATTTTGAAAGATTGAATTTGAAAGGTTTTGTAAACTGGTTTACCGTACAAGTTCAAGAAGAACACGCTCACGCTATGGGTATGTTTGATTATGTCCATGAAAGAGGCGGAGCTGTTGAACTTGAAGCAATTGATAAACCCGAAACAAACTGGAATTCACCTTTGGACTGCTTTGAACAGGTTTTGAAACACGAAGAATTTGTTACATCAAGAATTAATGCGTTGATGGATGTTGCCGATGAAGTTAAAGACCGTGCAGCATTATCTTTCTTGGATTGGTATTTGAAAGAACAGGTTGAAGAAGAAGCAAATGTCGGCGGAGTTCTTGCAACTCTAAAACTTATCGGTGACGACAAAAAAGCATTGTTAATGCTTGATAAAGACCTTTCGACTCGAACATTTGTTCAACCGGTTATAGGCTAAAAAACCCTCTTAAAGAGGGTTTTTTATTTAGAAAACATTTCCTTTATCATTGTACCGGTTGTGGTTCCGCCCTCCTCCGCAAAATCACGACCTCCGACTTTTTTTATTCCGTTATAATCTCCCAGTGTTTTGAATTCAAATATGTCATATCCCCACTTGTTAGGACCTTTGTGACCGTTAATGTCAATTGCAAATGTTGGCACACTGGAATAACGTATAAGTACAATACCATCACTCAAAACCCAACTTGCAAATTTGTTTTTAATATTACTGTCGCTGAAATAATGGTCAGGATCAGGTGTTGCCTCGGGATTTTGTTCTATTTTAGCCTTGTCCTGACCTCTGTATGCATCGGTCAAACACCCATTTGCAAGTGCATTTTTTTCACAATATTTTACAACTTTTAATGTTTTGTTGAATAATTCATCATAAAACTCCGTACATTGGCTAATAGGCCCATTATGATCAGCCGAAAGAGCTGAACCATCAGCACATGAATATGAAGTACAAGTGCCGTATTCGTTTCTATTATTACATTTTTCTTCACAAGCGTATTGTCCGTTTATCCAATAAGAACATTCCACGGGATATCCCATGCGTGATTGAGTTTGCATAACTGCTTGAGAAAATTTTGAATAAGCTGATTTGAACTGGTTTTTAAGGATAGTTTTTTGAACATTTGCCATAATCGTCGGCATAGTAATCGCCGCAACTACACCGATGATGCCCAGTGTTATTAAGACTTCTGCGAGAGTAAAAGCAACTCTCTTAGAAGTAAATAAGTGAATAGGTGAATAAGAGAATAAGTTCTTTACGGTTTGCTTCGCAAACATTTTACCCCTCACCCGCATTCCTAACACTCGTAAACTCGTGCAGGACTGCTCCCTCTCCCTCAAGGGGCGAGGGTACAGTTCTCTTGTCCCCTCCCTTGAGGACTCTGCCGAACAAACGATTGAGTATCGTTTGTGAGAGGTACAATTAGGGGTGGGTGTTTTTTCGTCATTGTGAGTCCCATTCCCGTTATTGCTGTGTATTTTTTCTGTCCACTTAATATCATTGTTCATATAATATCCTTTTATAATTACCTCTTATATACATATTATTGATTATATTTCTATTTTTGTCAATATATTATTACTTTATATTTCGTGTAATTGTAATCAAATAATACCTATATTAAAACTATGAATTTAAAAAAGGCTTTTGCAGAAAAACTTAAAGAAATCAGAAAATCAAAAGGATTGACACAAGAACAACTTGCAGAGCTTGTTAATGTGGCACCAAGACATATCTCTTTTATCGAAACGGCAAGAAGTTTTCCATCATGTGATCTGCTTGAAAGGCTTTGTAAGGTTTTGAATATAGACTACTCAATATTGTTTGATTATGATGATGACATGACACGAGAAGAAATCATAGAGCATATATTTAAGACTATCGAAAATCTTGACGACAAAAAACTCAAATATATATATAAAATGGTTAGTGCAATATAGAATACACTTCATCTTCTAACAAAGATTTTTGAAATTCCTCGCACTCCTCAATCATATCAAGCAACAAAGTATATTTTTGCGAATGCAAAATTTTTGAAATATCCGTTTCACCGGTTAAATCCAACACATAATAATCTCTTGTACGCTCTTTGATTTTTACAAGTCCGACTTCTTCCAAAATTGTGAACAAAAGTTCAAAGACTCTATAAGATTTACCCAAAAAACTTGCACAACGACGTAATTCTACTTTTCCGCCGTTATTATGACAGGCAAAATTCAACATTTTATAAACAGTTTTCAAAAATTCTTCTTCATCAAGAATTTTTTGCTCATAATTCATAAAATGCACGGCAGAAGGTGATGTCATTTCCAAAATTCTGTCAAAAGTTTCCCTATCTGCAGGATAATCAAAAAACATCAACCCGTCGCAAGGCATCAAACTGTCGCGTGTAACTATTTTTTCTGCCAAACTTGCAAATGGTCTGAGCTTATCACAAATCGACTTACTTTCCGCAAAAATAAGAATTTTTTGTTTGGAATTTTTTACGTAATCATTGACCTGAGGTAAAATATCCGTTTTTTTACGGTGGTCATAAAGTTTTACAGATACAGTATTTTCTTCCTCTTTAAGGTATTCCGAATGGATATCGTCAATAATCAGTTGCACACTCGTATTACCGTTATAAACATTAATTTGCGGATGAAATGCGATATCAAGAACATCACCGTTAACAAGTGAAACATCACCCTGTTTCCACCTGATACAATTGAATTCAGAAGTTCCGGCATTGCAAGTTAATCGAAGGTGATTTTTATTTTCACCCATCAATCGTTTTTCTTTTATTTTAAGATTTTTTATCGCAAAAACGGGGCTCGGATTACACATCCCAAACGGTTCAAGCTGTGAAATCTGTTCCACTAAATCTACATGAATATCATCGGGCATAAGTTCCAAATCTATGTTAATAAACGGTTTGAGCTCTTTTCCTTGTGACATTTCTTTTATAGTTTTACACAGCGCTGATTTAACTTCATCAAACGAATGTTCAGAAAACGACAATCCGCCTGCCATAGCATGTCCGCCAAATCCGTCAAACATTTCGGCGTTAGCGGAAATTGCATCGTAGAGATTAATCCCCTCAACACTTCTTGCAGAACATCTGTATTGTTTTGTTTCTTCTGAATACGTCATTAAAAACGTCGGTTTGTAATACTTTTCAACAAGCATTGAGGCTACAATACCAATAATTCCTATGTGCCAATCTTTATTAAATAAAACAATTGCAGCATCTCGATTATTTTTCATTAATTCATCCGCTTCAGCAAAAATATTTTGACACAATTCCTGACGAACTTTATTAAATTCGTTCAAGTTTTGAATTGCCATCTCAATTTCTTGTTTGTTCTCAGAAATTAAAACTTTTAATGCTTCATCAACAGTATCAAGCCTTCCTGATGCGTTAATTCTCGGTGCAATCCCGAATGCTATGTGTTCGGAAGTAATTTGACCTTTGTAGCCGGCACTTTCCAGCAATCTCGAAAGCCCGTAATGCTTGCCGTTAGTGATTAAATCCAACCCTTTAGTAACATAATATCTGTTTTCGCCAACCAAAGGCACTAAATCCGCAACCGTTCCGACTGCAACGTAGGGAAGAATTTCAGAAATAAATTCAAGTTTTGAATATTTTTCCAATAAGCCCTGAGCGACCTTGAACGCAACTCCAACACCTGCAAGAGATGTCAAACTTTCAATCTGTTTTGTCGTCAAATTTTCATCCAGAGCATTCGGAGCTTTCGGGTTAATTATTCCATAGGCGCTTGGCAAAACTTCTGGCGCTTCGTGGTGATCGGTAATAATTACATCAATTTTAAAACTGTTTAGGAAATTTACTGCATCAACGTCTGAAATCCCGCAGTCACAAGAGATTATGAGCTTTGGTTTAACCTGTGTCATAAGTTTTACCAATGCTTTTGTATCAAAGCCGTGACCCTCTTTTTCGCGGTTGGGGATAAAATAATTTACGTCCGCACCTAAATATTTAAAAGTTCTATAGAGCAATGATGTTGAAGTGACTCCGTCAGCATCAAAGTCGCCATGAATAACGATTTTTTCGCCGTTATCAATTGCGTGAGAAAGTCTTTCAACGCATTTTTCCATATCGGTAAAAACTTTCGGATGCGTCAACTTCATCTCAAGCGGGTTTAAAAACTCTTTGATTTCCTCATCCGTCTTAACCCCTCTTGAATACAAAAGCCTTTTTATCAAAGACTTTTCCTGCCCATCATACTTATTAAATATCCACTCTTTCATAGTAAAATTATAGCATAAAAAAATGTTAAGAATTTAAAATGGCTTACAAACTTTTGAAGTTGATAAGTTGGGTGGTAATGGTAATATAGAATTTATCCAAACCCGCTTATATTGCCATTCTACGTCAAATATTACAAATTGTAAACTTGCTTAAAACAAAAAAGGCAATTTTTTTGGACTTATATCCTTTATATATATGTAAGAGATAAGAGAGAGAAAAAGAAAATGGCAAGCGGTCAATTTGGGACTTTGGTAAAAAGCACTAAAACAAAAAAAGTAAGCGCAAAAGATATTACAAGCGCAAACCTTGAAGATTACACATTCATTGGCAAAAATGACAGAAGAATGCGTTTTAACAACTCAAAAGATCCGATTTATTACGTGTTCGATGTTATTGAAAACAGACCAATCCCAACTCTGGCAAAAGAGTTTGTAAAAGATTCATTTTTTGAAGCAGTAAATTTCGTATCAAAAGTCGTTAGATAATCAATTAGGAAAAATAATCAAGGAAATTAGGATAGGAATAAAGACGGTCAAATTGACCGTCTTATTTATTTACATCTGTTTTTGGTTCGTATTCAATGCCCATTTCTTTTAATGTTCTTATAAAGTTTTGAGCACATATTTTTTGAGCTTCCGGCGGAACAATTCTCAAAATCTCAACTGTTCTGGATATAACCGGATCTTTGTCGTACCAACGATTATTTGCATTGACAGGTTTTACCATTGCATAAAATTTATCAACCGTTTCTTTAGAAACTTTTTCTTCAATTTTTTGCAGAAAAATTTCTGCTTGCGCTCTTAATTCCGTTTGATAATTTTTTAAAAGCTCAATAACTTCTAACAATAATGGATCATAATCATACCAGCGTTTGTATGCAGGTGACATTAGAGTAAGCCCTCCGTAATTTTAGGTTCGACAGGAGAAGAAATTATTTCCTCATTTTTTCTCTCTATCTTCGCTCCTAATAATCTTAACTTACTTTCAAAATTTTCGTATCCTCTATCTATATGATGTAGTTTTTCGATAGTGGAATTCCCTTCAGCCATCAATGCAGCAACAACAAGTGATGCTCCTGCTCTTAGGTCGCTTGCGCACAAAGTTGCACCGGTAAGTTTTTTTACACCTTTAATAATTGCATGATTTCTATCTTGATGAATATCCGCACCCATCCTACGAAGTTCAGGAACTTGCATAAATCTGTTTTCATACAAGCTTTCCGTAATAATTCCGACACCGTTAGCAGTTGTCAAAAGCGTCATAGCCATTGACTGCAAATCAGTCGGAAATCCGGGGTATGGCTGAGTTACAAAGTTTATTGAATTTAATCTGTTTCTGCATGAAACTTCCAAAGAATTTGGTTCAATAAGTTTGATATTTGCGCCCATTTTCAACAATTTGTCAGTAAAGAATGTCAAGTGTGCCGGAAAAACATCTTTAATAATGGCTTTTCCTTTAGTCGCAATGATTGCGGACATAAACGTTCCGGCTTCAATTCTATCAGGAATTGTTGTATATTCAATTGCGTGCAAGTTTTCTTGTTTAACACCGTTAATAACGATTTCGGAAGTGCCCGCGCCATTGACATCTGCGCCCATTGTGTTTAAGAAATTCGCAAGGTCAACGATTTCAGGCTCTTGTGCCGCATTTTGAATTCTCGTAGAGCCTTCTGCAAGAATTGATGCAAGCATAAGGTTTTCGGTTGCTCCAACAGACGGAATATCAAGGTAAATCTCTGCACCCGAAAGTTTTGAGGCTTTTGCGTGAACGTATCCGTTTTCAATTTTTATTTTAGCTCCCAGTGCTTCCAAGCCTTTGATGTGAAAATCAACTCGTCTTTCGCCAATTGCACATCCTCCGGGGAGGGCAACAATTGCTTCTTTACATCTTGAAACAAGCGCACCGAGAACAATAAATGATGCCCTCATTTTGCTTACCAATTCGTATTTTGCGGTGATGCTTGTCAAATCTGTCGCATCGATTGTCAATGATTTTTCTGTTTTGTTGTAAGATGTTTTTGCGCCCAATTGCGCAATAACACTGAGCATAATCTCAACGTCTGTCAAATCGGGAACGTTATAAATCTTTGTTTCACCTTTGGCTAATAGTGCGGCTGCCATCAATTTTAAAACCGAATTTTTTGCTCCGCCTATTGAAACTTCACCTCTTAAAGGGGTACCACCTTTTATATAATATTTATCTGTCAATTTATTTTACCTGTAAAAATATCTAACTTGCTAATATTATAATAATACAACTATACACAGTTGGTGTAAATAAGTTAAATAATGTAAAGAAAATATTTTAGCTTGCG
>CAYPDZ010000015.1:13846-19492 GCA_964409575.1 uncultured Muribaculaceae bacterium
TATGGAGGGTTTAATGTACGCAATAATTTTAGCAGGCGGGTCAGGAAGCAGATTATGGCCATTATCAAGAGAGTTATATCCGAAACAGTTGTTAAATTTGAATTCGGACAAGAGCTTGTTGCAATCGACATTTGAAAGATTATCTCATTGCACTTCTCAAATCGTAAGTATTACAAACACAAAACACGCCTCAAATGTGCGGATGCAATTGTCAGAATTGACGGATAATCCGGTCGTATTATCAGAACCCGTAGCCAAAAACACCGCACCTGCAATAGTTCTTGCTACAAAATATATTATGCAAAAATCAAACTCAGACCCTGTAATAATAGTTGTTCCGTCTGACCATTTGATTGAAAATAACGAAAAATTCTTATCAACAGTTAAAAAAGGTGAAAAATTAGCCAAACAAGGTTACATTGTGACATTCGGCATCCAGCCTGATTATCCGGAGACAGGTTACGGATATATTAACACATGCGACAAACTTGATGAAGGTTTTAAAGTAAAAGAATTTGTTGAAAAACCAAACCTTGAAACTGCAAAAAAATATCTACATGCCGGAACTTATTTCTGGAACAGCGGAATTTTTATGTTCAAAGCTTCAACATTGTTTAATGAAACAATTAAGCATGCCCCTGAAATAGCACAAATTTCAGAGGATTTTGATTTTTCATCAAAAAATGATATTCCGTTTATAAACTTTGATAAAATGCCAAGTATTTCAATTGATTACGCAATAATGGAAAAATCCGACAAAATTGCACTCGTAAAACTGGAAAGCGACTGGAACGATTTGGGCTCATGGCAGTCTATTTACGATGTGAGCAAAAAAGACGAACACGGCAATGTTTTTGTCGGTCATGTTTTGGATGAAAACTCTAAAAACTCGTTTGTATATTCGTCCTCAAAACTTGTTGCAACAATTGGGCTGGAAGATACGGTAATCGTTGAGACAGAAGATGCAATACTTGCTTGCAAAAAAGATCAAACACAAAATGTTAAACACATCTATGAAACTTTGAAAAAACAAAATGACAATACACATCTTATTCACAAAACAGTTTACCGTCCGTGGGGATTTTACACGGTAATTGCACAAGGTGAAGGTTTTATGACAAAGATTATCCATGTCAATCCGGGGCAAAAATTGTCTGTTCAATCGCATAATTTCAGGAGCGAGCACTGGGTTGTACTGTCAGGCACTGCAAAAGTAATCCTCGAGGATAAAGATTTTATCCTATCACCGGGGCACAGCGTTGATATTCCGTTGAAAGCAATTCACTCTTTACAAAACCCTTACAAAGAAGATTTGGAAATTATCGAAGTTCAAAAGGGCAACCCGCTGATTGAGGAAGACATTATCCGCTATGAGGATATGTATGGTCGTGTATAACAAATTTTATTTTCACGTGTTTTAAGAATACCATGAAGATATCTTTCTGCCCGTATATACAATTTTGTTCAAATACAAGGGTATACAAAGCCGAAGATGGCAATCCTGTCGGAACATACACCCGCTTATTCCGTGCGGATTTGGATTGGGAAAAATTTACCGATTTTATGGTAAAACATTTTAAGGATAAAGAAAATGTACAATTTATCCAATTTGCATCTTCTGACGGCTCGGAAGCATATACACAAATAATTTCTCTGCTTGAAAAACATAACAATACCGATAAATTTTTCCCGATAAAAGCTTATGATATTGATGAAGAAATATGCAATGCATCAAAAAGCGGATTGTTAAATCTTAATATTACTGACAAATCAAAATTTGATGAACACGGAATTGATTTTAAAAAATATTTTCAAAAATCTGATAAAGAGTTAAATATTGACGGTGATACATTAAAAGATACAGATTTGCAAATTAAACCGTCAAAAACATTCAAAGTTTCCAAAACCCTTACAGACAGAGTAAAATTTCAGAATGCCGACATGTTTGATATTTTGAGAAAGCATAAAGATAATTCAAATACAGTCATAATGTGCAGAAATGTTCTGTTCTTTTTATCCGATAGAGAAATTGATCATTTTACAACTCTTGCCGCTTGCAAACTGAAAAAAGGAAGTTTGTTTATTACGGGCGAACATGACACGAAAATCAATGAAATCTTAGAAACCAAAGGATTTATCAGAGTCATGCCGAATGTTTATATGCAAAGCTGAGAACATTTTTAAGCTCCATATAATATCCGTCGTTCAATCTGTCAAAAAATTCTCTTGAAACACTTGGAGCAATAGCCTCAACCCATTCTCTATCAAGATAAATTCCCTCAACCAAACGCGCAAAAAGCTCACAAGGTCTTTCATAATACTTTTTGTATTTATTAATACGTGCAGAAATTCTCGCCTGTTTCTTTTGATAAGACCTTAACCTTATGTATGCTACAAATGCTTTTGGCATATCCGTAAAATCTTTTTCAATATTGTCTATTGTATAAAGTTTTGCACTTCTTCTAAAAAAACCGCCTTCAACAAGTTTCACCCTGTCATATTTAAGAAGATAACGAGCATTTGAATGTTTTATGTATCTGTCAAACTCTTTAAACTTTTTAGACCGTTGAAATTTCGAATAATATTTTTTAATAATTTCTTCCTGCTCTTTAATTTTAGTTTTTACTCTGTCCTTGTGCTCATAAAGTCTTACACAGAGCGAATTTTCGTCAACAAAATTAGTAACCTTAATTAATTCGTCTTTAAATTTGTCCGAACCGAAAAGTGCCTGCAAAGTTCCGCCGCTTCTATTCATATCGGGTTCGATTTTGGAATGAATATAATGTGCAAATTCATGCAAAAGCGTCGGAACAATTCTGTTTTCAGGCGTATTTTTTGAAATATCAATACGATTTTTTAAGAAAAACCCCTGATGTCCGCGCGCTTTTGTCGTCGTGTGCACGGTCAAACCAAGAGATTTAAAATATTTTATTAATTCTTGTTTATTCATCAGAATATCTTATACGGGTTTAAAATATTATTCGGATCAAAAGTTTTTTTGATTTGGCGCATATAATCCAGTGCAACAGAATTTATAACTTTATGAATATAATCGCGTTTTTCCAACCCTATTCCATGCTCACCCGACAAAATTCCACCTAACTTTGCGGTCAGATTATAAATTTCACCTTTTGCAAGTTTATAACGCTTGTATTCATCTTCGTTATTATAATCAATCGGGATTTGCGGATGAACACTTCCGTCACCGACATGCCCGACCATACAAACCTCCAACCCGTAGTTTTTACAAATTTCACGAATACCCAAAACCAACTGAGCAAGATTTTCTCGCGGTACAATTACATCATCCGTCGTGACATTTGGTTTTAATCTTGCACACGCACCCATTGAAGAACGACGCGCCGTCCAAATTTTGTCGTATTCATCTTCATTGTGTGAAGCTTTAATCTCGGTTGCATTACAAGATTTCAAAACATTAGTTATAACATTTTCCTGATAAGCAAGAGAGCATTCAAACCCGTCAATTTCAATCAAAAGCAAAGCTTCTTTGTCAGTCAAAAGATTTGCAGAATGAAACTTTTCTACTGTCACAATCGCGTTTTTATCCATAAAATCAATTGTTGTCGGATAAATTCGTTGCGCAATAACTGAATTTACTGCTCTCACAGCATCAGAAACCGTGTCAAAATATGCTGTCAAAACTTTCTTGCTCTCAGGTTTTGGAATAAGTTTTAATGTTGCTTCAACAACAATTCCTAATGTACCCTCAGAGCCTACAAAAAGACTGCCAAGATTATACCCTGTCGCGTTTTTAATAGTGTTTGCGCCGGTACGTAAGATTTCGCCGTTTGCCATAACGACTTTCAAATCAACTATATAATCCTTTGTAGTACCGTATTTAAAAGACTTTGCACCGCCCGAACTTTGAGCAATACTTCCGCCAATTGTTGACACGGCAAGATTTGAAGGATCCGGTGGATAAAAAAGTCCAAACTTTTCAACTTCTTTTTGAAAATCACCAAGCACCACCCCCGGCTCAACAATTGCAGTCATATTTTCAGGAGAAATTTCTTTGATTTTATTCATTTTTGAAAAATTCAAAACAATTCCACCATGTTCACATACACAAGCTCCGACGACATTGGTACCTGCTCCACGGCAGACAATCGGAGTTTTATATTTATTGGCAATTTTTACGACATTTTGAACATCCTCGACTGTTTCAACAAAAACCACAACGTCGGGTAAATTTGAAATTTGTCTGATATTTGATGCATCCTGTGCATAGGCATAGCGTTCTTCCAAAGTGTCCAAAACACAGGGTATTTCTTTTTTTAAGTCGTTAATTAATCTATTCTTCGTCAACATAAGAGGTCAGCTTTTCTATATTTGTACCGAGAACTGATAATATTTTTTCGATATTATCAACCTTTCTTTCCAATATTGTATCATTTTTTTGTTCAAGTATCGAAAGAACTTTATCCAATCCCATCTCTAACCTGTCAATTCTTTCTTCCTGACGTTCAAATTTACGTTCAATTTCATCAAGAATAAGATTTTTTTCCGGAATAATTTCCCGCAACTCTTGAATATTTTCTTTGATACTACCAATTTCTGCTGTATGTTCAGAAATCGTAGAAATATTTTCGCCTGCAGAGTCAATCCATTCACCAAGATACATCATAACCTGACGTGAAACCTTGTTTGCGTTATCAGCTTCAACCGCTAGAGAATGAACACTGTCTATTTTTCGTTCAATTCTTTCACTCGTATCAGTATTAAGTCTGTCCTCAAGTTTATAAATAACATTACTGAAATTATTCAAACCGTCGTTCAAAGCTTTGTATGCTTCGTCAGAATTTAAAAGAAGTTTGTTTGTGCGAGAACTTATACTAACAATATCATCACTGAGTTTTTCAATATCTGATTTTAAATCAACAATTTGTTCTTGCGTAAGAGAAGTTTCAAGTTCCTCAACTGCAGTCACAATCCTTTTGATTTCATCGGTAATATCGCTAAAATCATTGCCTGACATATTTGTTACAGCAAGTCTTAATTTTGCAATATCCGATTCAACATCTTGAAGCGTATAAACATAATCAAAATCATCACCGGCAGAAGTCAATTGTTTCAGTTGATTTCTAACTTCGAGCAAATTTTGGTTAATTTCTTCTGTTTTTTCTTCTACAAAATCTTTTATTTCTTCTGTTTCTTCCACAAACGAAATTTGATCAACGAGAGATACAAGAGCGTTCAAAATTGACTCTTTTATATCATCCGCATTTTTTTCCAAATCAACATTATCAAGTTTTAAGAGTACATCTCTCAAATATTTGTCGATTGCAGAAGCTTTTTCGTCAGATGAAGCCTCAAAGAATTTGCGCTGTTCAAAAATGATATCTTTAATCCCGTCGATTTCTTCCAAAATATCAAAATCAGAACTGTCAGCAACCAGCGTATCAACTTTTTCATGCAAAACTGATATCATATCAGAAACTTTCGCATCTGTCTGAGATAAATTATTAAATCTTTCGGCAAAATCATTGTTAACAGAGTCTGTAACAAGCATATCAATTTTTTCATGCAAATTCGATATCATATCGGAAACTTTTGCATCTGCTTGAGATAAATTATCAAATTTGCCGGCAAATCCATTTACATTTCCTAAAATTTCATCAAATTTGC
>CAYPDZ010000015.1:19592-24933 GCA_964409575.1 uncultured Muribaculaceae bacterium
ATCAAATTTGCCGGCAAATCCATTTACATTTCCTAAAATTTCATCAAATTTGCTGTCATGCTCATTCGCGTGCTCCAAAATTTTATCTAATTTGCTATCGTGCTCGTTGTTGTTCTCTAAAATTTCGTCAACTCTATCACTTAGTTCATTAATAGAATTATCAGAAACTACAACGTCAAGTTTAGCACCTATTTCATCAATTGAATTTTCAAGTTTTGTATCATCCAATGCTTCTTCCAAGTAGCCTCGCAATTCACAAACCTGTTCTTCAATTTTGGTTTCAAGATTAACTTTTACATCACGAACAGCCGTTTCCAAATTTACGGACAAAAGTTCAAGATCATTCTGAACTTGACCATTCAAACAATCCTCAATACCTGATAGTTTACTGAAAGCTTCTTTAAAAGCCTGTTCAAGTCTGGAAACAGCCTGAGTATTTGACACAATTTCACCATTTATATCGACACTGAAATTCATAAACGACAATTCTATTTGAGATTTTAAATCCGCAAGAATTTTTTCGGCATCAAACCCTACAAATTCCTCAATACTTGTTTTTACAGGCTCAAACGCTCTTATAATATCTTCTGCTTTGCATTCAACAGCATTTGCGATATCGGAATTAATCAGTCCGAGTTCTTCTTTCAAAGCAGAAATTTTGCCTTCAACATTTTGGATTAAATCAACATTGCTAATTGTGTGCAAATTTTTAACTTCGTTTATGGTTTCGCATAAACTGTCAAATTTTTCCTCAACAGACGACATGTTTTCTTTAAATGCAGCAGTCGTACCGTTCAGAACGGTATCACTAATATTTGTTACATTAAATATAATATTCTCAATTCCTGCATCAATCAAAGATATCGTTTCTGCAAATTTTTCATCAGATGATAATTTAGAAGACTTTAAACCTTCATTTAGAGCCGCTAATTCTGATTTTATCCCTTCAATTTCATTAAGAGATGATGCAATTTTTCCCTCCGTATCAGAATTGCTATTTTCCACAATATGCGCAAATTCAGTAATTTTAGCCTGTAAAAGTTCGATTTTTTGCTCATATTCATTAGCACTTTGAGCAACCGCCGTTTCTAAATCAAAAAGTTTTTGAGTCAGTTTCTCGTCACCCGTAGCTTTTGCTTCATTTGCAGAAACTTCCAACTCTGACATATAATTTTTTAAACATTCGACACTTTCGTCGATATAACCTTTCAGATTTTCAATGTTATCAAAAATATTTTTTATCTGTGCAATTTTTGTATCACTCGTATCATCAATATGTTGAATAACTTCATCATGCTTTGACAACAAATCAGATGAAAAAGCCGACATAACCTCGTTTAATCTGTTAATCTTTTCATCAATAGCAGAAATGCTTTCACTTGTAGCACCCATCGAATGCAATGCCGATAAAAGATTTTCCAACGAAATCTTAACATTATCAAATCCTGATGAAATACTAAAAACATTTGCATCATTTTTTTGTGCAAATTCATCTTTAATTTCAGAAATTTCTGATGCTATTTTTCCAAACAATTTTTTCAATTCACCAAAATTAAGTTCCGACTCTGAATTTAACTGTTCAACCGCATTATCAATGCTTGAACTGATATTATCCAAAATATCAGACGGCTTGTTATCAAAAATTTCCCTCAAATACTGAACATTTTCCGATAAATCAGCAAGTGCCAAATTAACTTTTTCAAACTCATCTTGGCTCACATCTTTCAAAGAATTAGAATTCTCATATAAAGCATTAGAGTTATCAATAATTTTTTGAATAAATTCAGCAAATTCTGTTTTAAAATTAAGAAAATCCTCCGCAGTTACAACTTTAGAAAACGCTCTTTCAAACCCTTCAAATTGAAGTTTTATCGCATCGGAATTATCCAAAGACTCTACCAATTTCTTTAGATTTTCAAACCTTTCAGAAATATCCGTACTTATATCGGAATTTGCAACAGACAAATCATCCAATTTATCCGAAATTTGCTTGAAATCATTTGAATAATCAACAGGTTCAAATTTATCGATTTTTTCTGTTATTTCATAAAGTTTTTCACGATTAATAACAGTATCGGTTTTTACAACACTCATACCGTCAAGAATTGAAGAAATATTTGTAGAAACTTCTTCAACGGACTCTTTCAACGCACTGTAATTGTTGTCGTCATTGTCTTTTATCGCACTAACAGCCTCTGTCAAATCTTCTTTTACACTGTGCAAATTTGCGACAAGTTCATCAAGACTAACTTTAACTGCACCGTAATTTTCTTGAACATCAGCACCTATAGAAGCTTGCAGAAAATGTACGTCATTATCAACACGTTCAAGAGTTTTTGATAATTCCTCAAAAGATGTCTGATAAGACACTTCTTTCAATTCGCTCAAATAATTTTTTAAAACAGATAATTCATCTTTCAATTCTGGATAATCAGCAGAATTAATTGCGTCCAAAACCTTTTCTGTATTGAAAGCCAATTCCGAATTTAATGCCGAAGAATTGTCAATGATTTTCTGAACAAAATCTGCTAAATCAGCTCTGAATTCTGAAAAATCCGATTCTGAAACAATATTTTCAAATTTGTTTTCAAGATTTTCAAACTCGCCTGAATAATCCGGAGCTGCCGAAAGAAGTTCTTTCAATTCACCAACTGTTTTTTCAATTTCTTGCAATTGCTCCGTCGTATCAAAATCATTTAATTTTTGTTCAAGCTGAGAAAAATTATTTTGAATATTTTCGCCCAAAACAGACAAATCCAAAGAAACATCTTGTACTAATGATGTCAAATCTTCTTTATCAATAGATTTTTCATCTATTTGAGATAATTTTGCATCAAGAATATCGAGCAGATTTTTTTGATTTGAAATTTCAGCCATAAATGCATCGTTATGCGCACTAAAAACTTTGAACAAATCTTTTAGTTCAGACGTTTTTGCAACTTGTTCCTGAGTCGAAACAATACTGTCAAGAGAAGCCTCAAATGCATCACACTTAATCATAGATGCACTAAACCTATCCTCCATAGCTTTTTTGAGCTCGGCAATATAAAATCTTACAAGTTCAACGGCTTCATTATCCTCACTCATTACCTCAAGTTTTGTGTTAATACCTGAGAGAAGTTTTTCAAAATTTTCAACGTTTTGCTGATTTTCTTCCCTAATATCATTTAATATCTCTGCAATTTCTATCTGCATAATTTCTCTTTCCTACAAATATCCCTTATTATTTTAGCAGAACCATAGTAATCTTTGCAATTATTATTACAATTGTAAAGATTAAAGTGTCTGCTCCTCATATCGGTGCTATAATAATTTTAGTAGGGGAATTTAAGATGAGCTATATAAAAATAGATAAAAATAAATGTAAGGCTTGCTATTTATGTATTAGCGAATGCCCGAAAAAACTGCTTAAAATCGGGCAGGAAACAAATAATCTCGGCAATCGCGTTGTAGAATTTTGCGACCCGAACAATGAATGTTTGGGCTGCGCAATGTGTGCAACAAGATGCCCTGATTTAGCAATAAAAGAAGTTTGGAGAGGATAATGACTTGCTTAGTAAATAAAAAAGTTTTAACTAAAGGAAATTATGCCATAGCAAATGCCGCGGTAATCGCCGGTTGCGAATGTTATTTTGGCTATCCTATTACTCCGCAAAGTGAAATCGGAGAATTCATGAGCGGAAAAATGCAGGAGTTGAAACGCGCTTATGTTTCGGCAGAAAGCGAACTTGCCGCAATTAACATGACTTTAGGGGCATGCTCTACCGGTGCAAAAGCCATGACTTCGTCTTCTTCATGTGCCGTAGCTCTAATGCAAGAGGCTTTATCTTATGCAACGGCAGATGGACTTCCGATTGTACTTGTAAGCGTTATGAGAGGCGGACCGGGATTAGGAAACATCTATCCTTCACAAGGAGATTACTTCCAATCTACAAAAGGGGGCGGAAATGGTGACTACAAGCTTATAGTTCTTGCTCCGTCAACCGTTCAGGAATGTGTTGATTTAACTTACAAAGCATTTTATCTGGCTCACAAGTACAAAAACCCGACAGTATTGCTTGCCGACGGACTTTTAGGACAAATGATGGAACCTGTCGAATTTGGTGAATATCCGTATCCGCAAATCGACAATTCAGCTTGGACTCTGACAGGTGCAAAAGGGCGCAATGGTAGAATTATCCGTTCTTATGCTCCATTAGCAGACAGGCAATGTGAATTTTTGGACAGACTTTACGCTAAATACAAGACTATTGAAGAAAACGAAACCGAATGGGAAGAAATTAATACTGATGATGCTGACATAGTTCTTGTTAGTTTTGGCAGTACATCAAGAAACGTTAAAACTGCAATGAAAAAACTTAGAGAAAAAGGGATTAAGGCAGGATTTTTCAGACCTATAACCCTGTTCCCGTTCCCATCAAAAAGATTGGCAGAGCTTTCCAAAAAAGTCAAAAAATTTATTACAGTGGAAGTTAATATGGGACAAATGATTAACGACGTAAAACTCGCCGTTAACGGGGCATGCCCTGTTGAACTGATAAACAAAGGTGTAGGCGCACCGCCATCAGCGGATGAAATCGTTTCAAGAATTGAGGTACAATAATGGCAACACAAGTTTTTAAATTACCAAAATCATTAAGAGAAAATGCGAAATTTTCATTTTGCCCCGGATGCGACCACGGTATCGCTGTAAGACTTGTTGCAGAAGCTTTGGACGAATTGGGTTTGACTGAAAACGCAATTCTTGCGGCATCTATCGGCTGTTCTGTTACTGCTTATGATTTTTTAAATGTTGACTCTATAGAAGCTCCGCACGGCAGAGCACTAGCTGTTGCAACGGGTGTAAAAAGAGCTCGTCCGGATAAATTTGTGTTTACATATCAAGGCGACGGCGATTTTGCATCAATCGGGATAGGCGAAAGTTTGCACTCTGCACTTCGCGGCGAAAACTTATCGGCAATTTGTATAAACAATACAACTTATGGCATGACAGGCGGTCAATTGGGACCTACAACTCTTGTCGGACAAAAAACAACAACTTCTCCAACCGGCAGAAATATTGAATATTACGGCTATCCGATAAAAATTGCCGAACATATTGCGCTCTGTGACGGAACAGCGTTTTCAGCCAGAGTTTCATTGGACACGGTGGCAAATATCAGAAAAGCAAAACAGGCAATCAAAAAAGCTTTTGAAGTTCAAATACATGGACTTGGTTTTGGGTTTGTCGAAATTCTTTCAACATGCCCGACAAACTGGAAAATGTCACCGGAGCAGGCACACGTAAGAGTACGAAATGAGATGATGCAGGTGTTTAAACCGGGTGTGTATAAGGATGTAA
>CAYPDZ010000016.1:0-22980 GCA_964409575.1 uncultured Muribaculaceae bacterium
GTTGACCAGCAGTTTTGGAGGTTAAACCCTCCGCAAAATCCGTCAATATCCATGACTTCTCCGCAAAAATACACATTCGGGACAAGTTTTGATTGCATTGTTTTTGGATTAATTTCTTTTAAATCCACGCCGCCTGCAGTTACAACTTCGCCATCCGGAACTGTTCCAACAACAGTGACTGTAAAATTTTGGAGTTTTTCAAGAATTTTGTCACGAGTTTTGCCGTCAATTCTGTGACATTTTTCATCCGCGTTATCAAGAATAAATTCTGCAAAAGATTTCGGGACATAATCCGACAACAAATTTTTAATACTTTTGTGCGGATTTTCGTTTAAAGCTTTCTGCAAATCAATATCACCTACAAAATCAAAGCTTAATGTATAAGGGAATTTGTCACGCGCCTTCAAAGACGAAATCTTATAAACCGCAGGTCCTGAAATTCCACTGTGAGTGAACAAAACGTCATTTATACAAACCCCACTAATTGACGAAAAATCCTCTTTTGTAACAAGTCCTGTCAAAGCAGGTTTCGGCTCAATTACTTTGTGCCCGAGCGCTCTGATAATATTATAGGAAGCATGCCCGCCCGTTGCAATTACGACAAAATCGGTGTCAGGAATGTCTAAAATCTCTTTTTTTACAAATTTAACTTTATTCAAAGCTTTCAAAAATTTTTCTCGAACATCTTTTGCACTGTTTGATTTTGGGAAAATTCTCATATCATCTTGAATATACGTTTCTACCCCAATTTTTTCAAAAAACTCAACAGTATCGGCAGTAGAAAACTTAGAAAAAACAGAATACAAAAATTTTTCTCCCCTCGGATAGTTTTTGACAAGTTCTTTAAAATCATATTCAGCATGACCGAGGTTACACCTCTCGCCACCTGTTGGCAAAAGAGTTAAAAGCGGAGATTTTTTATCATAAACGGTTACATCAAAATCGTTTTGCAAAAAATACGCACAAATACATCCGGCAGGTCCGCCTCCGACAATTGCAACCTTAGATTTCAACTCTCGTTCCATACAAAAATACCATTTCGGGGTTTTCTAAATCATTATGAAGTTCAGATATTGTTTTGTGCAAAATAGGATGTTCAAAATTCGGAATTAATTCCAAAAGCGGAACAAGCGTAAACGCACGCAAATGAACAAACTTGTGTGGAATAATCAAATTTTCTTCATTAACTATATCTTTGTTGTAAAAAAGAATGTCTATATCAATTGTTCTGTCAATATAACCGTTATCAGAGCGTTTGCGTCCAAGTTGAACTTCAATTCGTTGACATTCCTCTAACAAAGCGTGAGGTGAAAGTGTTGTCTTGACTTCCAAAACAGCATTCACAAACCAGTTTTCGGAATTCATTCCCCAAGGCTCGGTTTCATAAAAAGCCGAAGTTCTGACAATAGAAATCCCGTCACATGCACCGAGCAAACTCGTTGCCTGCTGAACGTAACCGACACGATCACCAAAATTTGATCCTAAACTCAAATAAACTATTGCCATAACAGTATTTTATGAGTTTTTAGATATTATGTCAATAGTAATATTGAGTGAGTAAAGTTTACAAATAATTCATTTGTGTTAATATACAGATAAGGAAGTCTATGTATATTAATAAAGAGCAATTAATTTCACATATTAAAAAATTAACAGAACCAAAAGTTCTTGTTGTTGGTGACTTAGCCATTGATGAGATGATTTACGGCGATGCTGAAAGAATTTCAAGAGAAGCACCCGTTTTGATTTTACGCCATTCAAATACAAAATTAATCCTCGGTGCGGCTTCAAACGCAGCTCATAATGTTTCGGCACTAAACGGAGGTAAAGTTAGCGTAATTGGTGTTTGTGGTGATGATTTTCAGGCTGGTCAGTTACGTGAAACTTTTGAAGAAGCAAACATAAATTGCGGACGTTTGGTCGTTGACCCAGCTCGAAAAACCACTACAAAAACAAGAATTTCAGGCTCAATAACAACTTCAATTACACAACAGATTGTGAGAATTGACAGACAGACTGACGGATTTTTGAGCCCCGAAATTGAACAAGAAGTATTAAAACAGATAGAAAGAGCAATCCCTGAGCACGATGCTGTTATTTTATCAAATTATCATATCGGAACGCTCACACCGAACATTATTCAGGAAACTATAAGACTTGCCAATCAACAAAACAAAATTATTGTTGTGGATGCTCAAAAAGAATTGGAAGTTTATAAAAACGTAACTTCTATGACACCAAATCTTCCTGATACACAAAAGGCAGTCGGGTTTATAATTGAAAATGAGGACGATTTAAAACGAGCAGGCGACAAATTGCTCAAAGAAACCAACGCAAAATCAATATTGATTACCTGTGGTGCAGATGGGATGTTTGTTGCAAGAGCTCACGGAAATTACACAAAAATTCCTGTATTCAACAAATCAGAAGTCTTTGATGTTACAGGTGCCGGTGATACTGTCACAGCGGTTTATACTTTGGCTTTAGCAACCGGTGCAGACCCTGCGTATGCGGCAATTATCGGTAATATTGCCGCAAGTCAGGTTGTTAAGCAATTTGGATGTGCAACTACATCAGTTGAAGAACTTTTAAATGCTGTTGAAAATCTTTAATAGCAAAATAAGGAGAAAACTTTATGGAAAAATTAACAGAGATTTTAAAGAAATTTAAAACCGTAGATTTAATTATTATAGTAGGTGTAATTCTTGCATTATTGGTTGGATTTTTTACTTTTAAAAATTTTCGCCAAACTGCTCAAAATCAAATTGAAGCAACTTCAAAAATCTCGTTTCAAGTGTTTATCAGAAGTGTAACTCTTACTGGAAACGAAATTCCTTTGCAGCCAAAAGATAAAACGTTTATCAGTATAAGAAATGTACCTTATTCTGATTTGGATATCGTTGCAGTAAAAGCTGAAAGAAAAAAGGTAGTTTTGCCTGTTATAAACAGCAAAAAAGTTATGGTTGTGGAGGATGTTTCACAAGCTAATATGTACGATATTACCGTAACTTTGACAGACACAGCAAAAATCACAAAAGACGGCGCTGTTGTCGGTGGTAATAAAATAAAAATGGGTTTGCCAATTACTCTTGAGGGCAAAGATTACAAATTTAACGGCACTGTTTCTGATTTAAAAGTTATGCCGGAAACAAATGACAACAAATTTCACGACTCTATAAACACAAACAACGATGTTCAATAAAATTCTTGAATTTACTCAATCAAAAACTGAATATTTATACAAAAACAGCTTGTTTTTACAAAATATAGACAAACTTATTTTTACATCAATCGTTGCCGTATTTTTGTCGTCGACTGTGATGTCGTCGGATGTAATCGGTTTTATTGCACTTATTACCGTATTTTTAACTGTTGTAAAACTATTAACAAAACCCGATGAACGACTCAATTGTAACAAATTTGAACTATGGCTTTTAACTTATTTTATGATTGTTGTAATAAGTCTTGCCGGTTCAACTTTGTTTGCGTTAAGCTTGAAAGGATTTTTCAAAACATTTACATATTTGGCATTTTATGCATCAACAGTCCAACATTTGAAAAATAACAAGGAAAAAATCCCGTATATTTTAGGCACAATTGGTATTTGTATCAGTTTTGAAGCTATTATCGGATTTTTGCAAAATTTTGCTCATGTTGAAGAAATTTCGACATGGCAGGATGTTTCAAAACTAAATCCGGAGCAAGTTATGACAAGAGTTTATGGTACATTGAAGCCGTTAAATCCTAATTTGCTTGGCGGATATTTTGTAGCAGGAATTCCGGCTGTTTATGGTTTGGCTGCATATTTTCTCAACGAAAAAAGATTTAAATGTTCTGCTGTGGCGCTCGTGCTTGCTTTACTGTCAACAGTAACCCTGTTTTTGACCGGTTGTCGAGGTTCTTATATCGGTATGATGGTTGTAATGGCAGGCATGTTTGCAGTTTCGGCAAAATTTTTATGGCAAAATTACAAACAAATATATTTATCCATAGTTGGCGGAGTTGTTGCACTTGGAACTTTTGCAGTACTTTTAAGTTCGTCATTGAGAGCAAGAGTTTTTTCAATATTTGCAATGCGTCAGGATAGTTCAAATTCGTTCAGATTTAATGTTTACCAATCATCTTTTGAAATGTTTAAGGATAACTGGCTTTTGGGAATTGGTGTCGGCAATAAAAATTTCCGTGAAATCTACGGATTGTATATGAAAACAGGATTTGATGCATTAAGCGCATATAATATTTATCTTGAAATAGCTGTGGAAAGCGGAATTTTTGCACTTATCGCTTACTTGGGATTTTTAATCACTTTAATAAAAGATGCCGTAAAATTTATATTAAAATCTGTGGACACAAATGCCGTAATTTTTGTTGCAACGGCATTAATTTCGATATGTGCCGTAAGTATACACGGACTTGTGGACACTGTATTTTTCCGTCCGCAAATCCAATTTGTTTTCTGGACAATGGTTGCAATTATAAGAGTTATGACTCCATAATAACTATTATCGGAAACTACTATTTCCTTCTTGCCGTTGTTTCATTAAGTGTAGATTATTGGATGTAAAACTAGTTTGCCACAATAGCGGAGTGAACAATCAATGTTTGCGAAACAGCAACAGAGCGAGCATTGTCTGAACGTAAAATTTTTAGATGCTGAAACAAGTTCAGCATGACGTGGAGTGAGTTTGCGAGCTTTTAGTTGAGCGTTACTATTGATTAGTGAACGTAGCGTCGTGGCGAGTTTTGTGGAACTTTGTCGGTACAAAGTTCCCGCCGCCCGCGTAGGGCAAAATAAAGCAGGTGTGCTTTTGTAGTTTCCGATAATAGTTATTACGTAAAATTATTAAGCTTATATAAAGGCATGGAAATCATGTGGTAAACTAGAATAGTGGGTAGATTAAGAAGGAGATTAGACATGATACCAATTTTAGATTCAAAACGTCAGTACGCAACTATTGGCACAGAAGTAGAAAAAGCAGTTTGTGAAGTTTTACGTTCAGGTTCTTACATTTTAGGACCAAATACTAAAGCTTTTGAACAAGAAATGGCTGATTTTTACGGTTGTAAATACACAGTTGGCTTGAACTCAGGTACTGATGCGTTGCACTTGGCATTACGTGCTTTAAACATCGGTGCAGGTGATGAAGTTATTACCGTTGCATTCACATTCGTTGCAACTACGGAAGCTATCGGAATTGTCGGTGCAAAACCTGTTTTTGTTGATATTGACAAAGACACATTCAATATGGATGCATCAAAATTGGAAGCTGCAATTACATCAAAAACAAAAGCTATTATTCCGGTTCACCTTTACGGTCAGCCTTGTGATATGGATGCAATTATGGCAGTTGCTAAAAAACACAACTTGCACGTAATTGAAGACTGTTGTCAGGCAGTTGGTGCGTTGTACAAAGGCAAAATGGTTGGTACATTCGGTGATTTTGGATGCTTAAGCTTCTATCCGACTAAAAACTTAGGCGGTATGGGCGACGGCGGTTTAATTATGTGTAATGATGAAACTCTCAGGGATAGAGTTATTGCATTGAGAAATCACGGCGGTGCTGTTCGTTATCATCACGATGAAATCGGTGTAAACAGTCGTCTTGATGAAATTCAATCAGCGATTTTGCGTGTAAAACTTCCTCACATCAAAGAATGGAACGAAGCTAGACGTAAACATGCATATTACTACAATGAATTATTCAAAGATTGTGCAGATGTTCAAACACCTGTTGAGTTGGATGATACATATTGTGTTTACCACCAATATACGGTAAAAATTCCTAACCGCGATGAAGTTCACAAAATGCTTCAGGAACGTGGTATAGGTGCAATGCTTTATTATCCAATCCCATTACACTTGCAAAAAGTTCATGAATACCTCGGAGTCGGTAAAGGTTCGTTACCTGTTTCAGAAAGAAATACTGAACTTGTAGTATCGCTTCCGATGTTCCCCGAACTTACAGAAGAAGAACAAAGAACAGTAGCATCAACGTTAATTGATTGTATTGAAAAATCAAAATCAGTTGCGACAGTTTAATTAATTACTATAACAAAAACGGCGATACTTGAAAGTATCGCCGTTTTTTATGCTAATCCGAAAAAGTTTAATCCTGCACCTTTTTCTTGATACAACATCCTGTTAAAATCATCGTTTGAAAACGGATTTGTTCCGTAAGTGTTTTGATTTAAAGCGTTTCGAGCTACTTCGTATGCATATTCGTTGTTACCATACGCATCAGATTGGCTCCATCCGGCGACGTTACCCGCGTATCTTGCACTTTCATCAGGAGCGGATATTTCTGTTGTTGTTGCCGGATCGACAGTAGGGAATACTTTTGTATCAAAAGAATCTACGCCGTCAACAGTACCGTTTGAGGGTTTGTTGTCAGCGGTTGTTTGAATTCCTATTGAAGCTATTGCGTCTTGATATCCCATTACCTCTCCTTAAGCCCAGCACAATGTTTTTTGGTGATATTCTTCACCTGTTTCCGGATTATACTCTGTTGGATCGACTTGACCGCCATCACCATAATTCCAAGCGAAAAGCCCCCAGCTTACAGTGCCTTTAAACGGGTTTTCATTGCTAACCGAGCCAATATGCTTGTTGGTTGTTTCGTATAGTCTGACTGCTTCAACCGGACTAAAAACTCTCCTTGAAACAGCGCCAATTTTTTCAGTTGGTGTCATAATATTTTCCTATTTTATACTCTTATATATATAAAGTATATATTCTTTAAATAATTGCCTTTTGCAGAATGTAATGCTTTACAATTGTTAACATATCCCGATTGCAGTAATATATACCCATAATTTAGCCAAAACAAACGAAATGTTAACTTTTGTAAAGTGTAAATCGTACACTATATGGGCATTTTCAGGATTACTAAAAAAATATTAAACCATCCTATTGACATTTAAAATAAGATGTGCGATAATAAATGAGTAAGATTTAAGTGTAGTCGAAACACTAAATATAAATAGATTCATTAACCCCAAAAACATATAAACTCCTAAATAATAAACACTAAAAGAGACCATTAGGATGCAGAAAACGACCCACTCAGAGATGAGTGGTTTTTTTTGCGGACGAAGTCCGCTCCTACATACTGGGACGGTTTACTAATAATAACCGCTTTTATGCGCATAGCAGAAACTTTACAAACAATCTAAACATCGCTTTTACAGATATTGATATTTAGGATGCCGTTTAACGCGAGCGGCTTATTACAACCAAATTACGGGTATGATTTTCTTCAAGCGGCAAATCATACTCAATTACATCAACAACTTCTGCATTATATTTTTTCAAAACACCTTTTGCTTGTGCGATTTCTTCTTGTGCCTTAACTGATTTGTATGCAACAAAATATCCGTCTTTATTCAATAGAGGCAATGCATAAGCTGTGATTTTATCAAGTGAAGCAACGGCACGAGAAGTTATAATATCAAAACCCTCACCCGAATTTTTAGCACTCATTCTTCGTGTTAAAATTCTTCCATCTTCCAGAGGTAGAGGGGAAGTGCGTATATTTTCTACCCTGTCACAAATGGGGTGAAGATTTTGAATATTCAGTTCTTTTTTAATGTTTTCTATTGCGTTAATCTTTTTTCTTATGCTGTCGAGTGCATAAACTTCAATTTCCGGATATTTTAATGCAATTGGAACAGACGGAAATCCACCACCGGTTCCAATATCAAGTAAAGTTTTTCCTTTTTTGTATTTTTCAAAGAACTTTTCTATAGATAAACTGTCAAAAATATGTTTTTCCCATAAAAACTTCTCATCATTTTTTGAAATTAAGTTTAGTTTTGCGTTTTGATTTAAAAACACCTCAATATATTTATCCATTGTATACCTTTTTAATGTCATTTATGCGAGTCTGAATTTTTTCGGCATTTTCTTTGTTAAAATCACCTTGAGCTATTTTTTGTGCTTGTTCATAATATATGAGTGCATTTTTGTAATTTTTTTGTTTACAATAAAAATCACCTAATGCAATATCAACTGACACGATATAGAACGGCTCATTGAGTTCTTGAGCACACTTTTGGGCACGTTCAAGGTATTCAAGCGATTTTTCTTTGTTAATTTCAGCCAATTTCATTGTCGAAACGTAGATACCGTTGTTATTTTTAGTAATTTCATCAAGTCTTAAACTTTCATGCAAATATTTTATCGCAAGTTCTGTCTTGCCGTTTTCGTCGTGGATAGAGGCGAGATTTGTTAAGGCAGATGACAAATAGGAGTTAACTTTTATATCTTGAGAAGTTTCGACACATTTTTTGTAATATTTTACGGCAGTTTCAACATCTCCGTCGTCATCTCTGTTAACTGCATATTTAAAGTAAAGTTCAGCGAGTACACTTTTTTCTATATCGGAAGTTTCTTGTGGAATGCTCAAACCCATGCCCGTAATTGTTGCAAGTAAAAGTTGAGTTTTAATTCTTAAATTCATAGACACATGTTCCGATAATATCTCTTTAAGAAGTTTTTCCGCTTTGTCGTTTTTAAAAGTTATGTAAAAAATATTTGCAATTTCGTATTTGTACTCGTTAATTTTTTCAACATCGCCTGTTGAAACGTAGAATTCTACAGCAAGTTCAAAATATTTTTGTGCATTAAACCAATCAGACAAGTTTTTAAAAGCTTCCGCAATCCTTGCATAAAGCGTCGGTAAAAACGTATAATAATCATCATCGTTGTTGAGGGTAAGAGCTTTTTGATAAATCATAACAGCTTTTAAATATTCAAAATTTTGTTCTTCTTTTTTAGCGAGATTAATTAAATCAACAAGCGATAAATCTTTAACTTCATCAAGTGCTTGTGATTTTTTGTCGGAGATGTCAACAAATTTTGTTATAGAATTTGCGATTTTGTTCATAATAGCCATTTCTTCAGCTTCTGTTTCAAAGACAAAAGAAATGTGTTTGATTTGTTCTTCTTTTTCTTGAATAGTCGGCTGAATTGGTTGAATTGTCTGAATAAATTCTGGTTCCGGAATTGACTGTTTTTGAATAAGTACAGGCTTTTTAGGTAAATAAAGACTGTGATATTCAATTTCACGTCGCATAGTTTGCCTTGAAATAAGTAAATCTCTTTCAAGAGGTTTTAAAGGCAGTTGAGTGTTATACAGTTCTACACAGCTTTTATGAATTTTTAAGGCGATATTTTCTGTTATCGAATTTTCCGCGATAATTTTGAAATAATCCTGCAAATAAATCATTGAACCTTCACGCATCAAAACAAGGTTATCAACAAAATAAGCAATTCTATCAGCATCATACAGATTTAACATTTGTAAAAGTTTTACATTTACGGGATGACGCATTATCGTCAAAAATCTGAACAAATGTCCGCTCACCGGATCAACAAGTGACAGAGCTTCCCTGAGAATAAAATCATTAAATGTTTGAAAACTTTGTGTATATCCTGACATAAAATCAGCGAGTGAAAGTTTTCTAATTTGCATAACTTTTATTGACAAAGTGGTATAAAACCAATAACCGCGGGTGTATTTATACAATTCATCAGAAAGAGGTCCTATTTGTTTAAAACCTTCTTCGCGCAAATATTTCTCAAAAATACCTTTTTCTAAAGCACTTATTGAAACTCTTTGATAATTTTGTTTGAAATCCTCATAATCAAATTTTCTGGAAATTATGATTGTTTTAATTTTATATGATTTTGAAAGATGATAAAAAAAGTCTAAAATATCTTGTTTATAATCTTTCAAAATTTGTTCAAAAGAATTTATTACAATTAAAACAGGCTTATCAATACAATCAAAATATGCATTAATCTTTTGTGTAAAATTTTCACTTTTAACTTTTGGGACAGGAATTGTACCTTGTGCCGTGAGTTTTTTAAAACTTTCGAAAAATTCAAGCAAAATATCGTCAAGAACAGTCGTTTCAAAACAGTTATATTTAAGAGTTATTACATCATCATTCAAAAAAGAAAGGGCATGATTTACAACTTGAACTTTTCCTGTTCCCATAAATCCGTTCACAAGCAGCAAAGGTAACGGAGTATTAAAAAATTCAAGTATACTCTCGATTTTGTTGACATTATTTTCGATAAGAATAGGATTTATGCCAATATCTTGTTTCAATATTGCTTTTTTATCAACAACTTCTTTTATAAATTCCATAAAGCTATATTAATAGATTTCTTAAAATTTTGCAAATAGATTTTTTTTATAGTACACTAAAATAAAAGGGGAAAGGTATGGAATTTTTCAGAAAACATCAAAAAGCTATAGTTGCAATAATCGCAATCACATTCATTGCTTGGACTGTGGGATTAATGTTATTACCTCTTTTGGTAAAATAGGTAGATTATGAATAAATTCATAAAAAAATTATTTATAGTTATGCTTTGTTTGCTTATAGGAAATATAAGCCAGTTTGCCAGTGCTGATCAACTTAAAACAATTCAGCAAAAGCAAAGAGCAACTCAAGAAAAAATCAAACGCTTGAAAACTCTTGAAAAAGCTGAAAAAAGCAAATTGTCTAAAAACCAGAGGAAGCTTGAACAGGCGTCAACCAGCTTGCAAAATTCTCAAAAGCAATATACGACATTGGAAGCCCAAATCGCTAAATTAGAAAAGGATTTGGCGTCTTCAGTTACCGAATTTAATAATGCTAATGCTGGCATGCGTAAGCGTATCAGACAGGTTTATAAAAACCAACGTACAGGCATGTTTGAACTGATATTCACTGCAAAGGATTTGAACTCGTTACTGGATGTAGTTTATTTTGAAAAAATCGTATTGAAAAAAGACTACGCAAATATGATGGCTGTAAAGGCTAAATCACAAAGAATTGCGCAGATGAAACAGGACATGCAAAACAAAAAAATTGCACTTGCTCAATCTATTCAAAATATAAATTCGCAACAAAAAAATATTAAATATGCAATTGCGCAAAATCAGAACATGATAAATAAATACAAAACTGACAGAAGAACGTACGAAAAAGCTGAAAGAGAATTGGCAAGACAATCGGCAAGTATTCAAAGTATGATTGCCAAGAGTAAAGGCGACAGCTCTATAAAAGTTTCTTCCGCAGGATTTATGCGTCCAATCGGTGGTCGTATATCTTCGCCTTTTGGATGGAGAACCCACCCGATATTTAACAGTAAAACTTTTCATTCAGGTGTTGATATTGCGGGACCTAACAAAGGAAGCATAAAAGCTTCCAATTCAGGTAAAGTTATTTATTCAGGCTGGTACGGCGGATATGGAAAGGTTGTAATTCTTGACCACGGTACCATAAATGGCAAACCGACAACGACATTGTATGCACACATGTCATCAATTAAAGTCGGACAAGGACAATATGTAAATAAAGGCGATGTAATAGGTTATGAAGGTACTACCGGCTACAGTACAGGACCTCACGTTCACTTTGAAGTAAGAATTAACGGCAAACCAAACAATCCGTTGAACTATATTTAAGAAGGCTAAATTTTGAAAAAACATTTAATAATAACAGCATTAATATTAGCGATTTCAACAAACTGCGCGCAGACACAGGAACTTGTTGAAACGCCTCAGGATTTGGAAAATCTCGAGACACATTTTTTTGAAGAACCGTCTTCACCCGTTCCGAACGTCACTGTTGTGGAAGGTAGTACGGCAAAACCTATTAAAACAATGCCTCTTTTTAAAAAGACAAGAATTAAACTTACCAACTATCTAAGAGAAAGAGATTACAATAAAGCACAAAAACTGCTTGAACAAGAAAAGAAGCTTCAAAAAGATGAAACAATTGATGTTGAAGAACCGCAGACTGATAACACTGTCGGCTTGCAGGGTGGCGTAACTCAACAAGTTACAACAAACAGCGTTCAATTGGATGCTGATGTAATTGATTATGATGAAAAAACTATGGATTTGACAGCAACAGGCTCGCCTGTATTGACTTTTCCTGCTCAAAAAGTTTCTATAAAAGCTGACAAAATTATTTATAATACAGCTTCAAATACCTTAACCGTACCTGATAAAGTTGAAATTATAAAAGACGGACACAGCATTTTTGGTGACAATCTCAATGTGAATCTTAACGAAGAAAACGCATTACTTGATAATGTTGAAACATTGGCTTCGTTTATGACAGTTACGGCAAGAAAAGCAGAAATGGATGAAGATTTGATTATTCTTTATGATGGTCAAATGGTGTCTAAAAACTCTTATGTTATAAATTTTCATTCTAAAATGGTTGGCGGTGATCGCTTCCGTGCAATGATTATCGATGATGAAGATAGAACTTATATACGTGATGAAATTGGGGAAACGCCGATTAGAATTAAAACAGAAGAAATTATTGTCGATGCTAAAAAAAATACCGACACAATTACTTTGAAAAAACCCAGATTTTATTATGATGATTTCAAATTATTTTCATTGAAAAGGTTAAAAATTCATACCAACAAAAATCAGGAATATTTTGAGGGTAATTATCCGGAATTAGGTTCTCGCGGTAGATTTGGTATGTTTTTAGGACCCGGGTATACCTTTGATACTCCGTTGCAAAACGGTTCTACGTTAAAACTTATTCCTATCGTAAATAAAAAGAGTGATTGGGGTATCGGTGGATTTTTGAAATATCGCAGTGCAACAAACTTTACTGATTTTGGATATGGAACCGGTTCGGATATGGTTTTCATGAGGGGTAAACAAGTCCTTGATGATAAATTGTTCTTGCAATATGGTATAAATTCGTATATGGATGAATGGTTCTTAGGTCGTAGAATGGCGAAATACGATGCAGAGCTTGTATATGAAGATAAAGGTGTCATTCCTTCATCAATTGGTGACGGGCTGAATTTGAACTTTCGTCATCGTTTTGGTTTTGGTTATATGCACAACAGTGACTTTAACAGATATGGTGAAAGTCTTGCTACTTCCAACATCGGTACGACAAGAACAAGATATATGGCGGAAGCTGCTCAAACTTTATATAAATATGAAGACAAAGAAAATAAAAAATACTTAAGTCTTGCTCTTGTATTGCAAGGTAGTGCTGCTTTATACGGAACGGGTGATACGCAATTTATCGGTAGAGTCGGTCCGAGATTGCATACACAGTATAAATATTGGATGCAAGATATCGGTTATTTTGCTTCTGCTTTTGAAGATAATACTCCGTTAAGTGTTTATGATACATACAGATATGGTCAGGGATGTATTTATGTCAGAGAAGCTATAAGACTTCATAAATATGTATCTGTAGCATGGTCAGGAAATATAAATGTTACAAACGATTCGCCAAACGGAAAAACTTTCCAAGAGTGTAGATTTGTCGTGTCAATAGGTCCCGATGATTTAAAACTTAACTTGGGATATGATTGGGTTAGAAAACATACATATTTTGGTATAGTTGTTGCTATGGATACAAAAGGATCGGGAATTGAATATGATAAAATGGTGATCAAACATCCGGAAAGACTGGCTAAAAATAATGAAGAACCTGTTGAATTGAAGGTCTTTGACAGCAATCAAATTAAAACCGCACCAAAAAGAATGTTGTACGCAGAAGTTATTGATATAGAAGATCCGGATAGGGAACAAATATAAATGTTAGAACAGTTAAAAAGAGAATTAATTGAATATGGTAAACTTGCCGGAGTTAAAAATTTCACCCCCGGTTATTCGGGTAATTTATCAGCGAGATATGGAGATAAAATTTTAATAACTTCATCAGGCTCCGCAAACGGATATTTATCCGATGATGAACTTGTTTTGATGGATTTTGGCGGGAATTTGGTTGAAGGTAATAAAAAACCGTCTTCTGAAAAAATGCTCCATGTTGAGTTTTACAAACAAAGACCGGATGTAAATTATATAATTCACGTTCATTCACCTTATTTGAGTTCGTTTGCTTGTTGTCATATACCTTTGGATGAACCGGTTATGGCTGAAAATGTTTTCTATTTCGGGCAAATTCCATTGGCAGAATACGGGTTGCCGTCATCAATGGATTTGGTAGAAAAAACTGCTAAATATTTCAAGGATTATGATGCTGTTTTGATGGCAAATCATGGTTTTATAGTTGGTGATAAAACTATACAGGATGCTTTTTTGAAGCTGGAACTTGCCGAAAGCTACGCTCAAGTTGTGTTTAACACAAAGCTTATGGGCGGAGCGGTATTGTTTAATCAAACGGAAGTTGATGAAATTAATTCATTAAAGAAAAAGTTGTGATATAATTTATAAGAGGAAAAAATATGTCTTTAATGTTGGAAAATAAACAGGGATTAATAGCAGGTGATGGCATTTTGCCTATAGAGATGGCACGTCATGCAAAAGAAAACGGATTTGAAGTTATTTGTGTGTCTTTGGCTAATGATAATTTGAAAGAATTGAAAAAGTATTGTTCAAAAGTTTATTCTTGTCACCCCGGGGAAATGACAAAAATTGAAAATATTTTCACTGAAAATGAAATAAAACAAGTAACTTTTTTAGGTAAAGTTCATAAACGCGTGTTGTTGCAACTTCACAAGTTTGACAAACGCGCTATTGAAATTTTAAAATCTGTCAAAAGACTTAATGATGATGAAGTCATGTTATTAATTGTCAGCGAGTTTGAAAAACGTGATATAAAAGTATTGGATCAAACAATATTTATCAAAAATCTCATGATACCGTCGGGTGTTTTGGGTAAACATAAACCTACCGAAAATCAGATGGCAGATGTCAATTACGGTTTTTGGCTTGCAAAAGAAATGGGTAAAGTTGATGTCGGACAGTCCGTCGTAATCAAAGATAAAATGGCAATGGCAGTAGAGGCGATTGAAGGCACTGACATGTGTATCAAACGCGGTTGCAAAAACGCAAAGCGTGGTGCTGTAATTGTAAAAGTTGCAAAACCGTCGCAGGACAAAAGGTTTGATATACCTGCAATAGGTTTGAGAACTTTGAAAACAATGAGAAAATATAAGGCTTCGTTAATAGCGGTAGAAGCAAACGAAACTATTATTGTAAATCAAGAAAAAGTTGTTAAATATGCTGACAAGCACAATATTGTAATAATGGCTGTATGAAAAAATTATTTATTGTAACAGGTGAATATTCGGGAGATATCCATGCATCACATGTCGTAAAAGCATTACGCGAACTCAATTCTGACATTGTGATAGAAGGCATTGGCGGTGGAAATATGTTGCAAGCCGGTGTAAAACTTTTTGAAAATCATTCGAAAATGTCATCAGTCGGATTGTCACCGCAGATTATAATAAATCATGTTTTGCTTGGTAAAAGGCTCGTTGATTATTTGACAAAAGATTTTAAGCCGGATGCTGTGCTTTTGATTGATTATGGCGGATTTAATACAAGGATTGCCGGATTTTTGAAAAAAGCGGGAATTAAAGTTTTGTATTACATTCCACCTCAAGTTTGGGCGAGCAGAAAAGGACGCATCAAGAAAATTAAACAAAATGTTGACGAAGTCCTTTGTATTTTTCCATTTGAAAAGCCTCTATATGAAAGCTATGGTATAAAAGTTCACTATTGCGGTCATCCGCTTGTTTCGCAACTTCCTCAAAAAGTTGACAGAGATGAATTTTTCGAAAAACACGGATTAGATAAAAATAAAAAACTTGTTTCAATCTTTCCGGGTTCAAGGGTTTTTGAGCTTAAATATTTGATGAAAACATTTATTCAGACAGCACAAGAACTTCAGAAAAAACATCCTGATTTACAGTTTTGTATTTCACATGCTCCAAATTTGTCAGATGAGGTCTACAGCAAATTTTTAAAGAAAACGGATTTTAAGGTCATTAAGGGTGAAAACCAAGCGTTGTTGAGTGTTTCTGATGCTTTAATACTTGCCTCAGGAACGGTAGCGTTAGAGGCATGTTTATATCAAACTCCAATGATTATTGCCTACAAAGGACCTTGGCTTTTCTATTTGATTTATTTGATTGTAAGATGTATTAAGCGTGTTTCGTTACCTAATATAATTTTAGACAAATTGATTGTGCCGGAACTTTTGATGAGTGATGTAAATGTAAATAAAATTGCCTATGAAATTGAACGTCTTTTGTATGATGAAATCTATAGGAATGAAAATATTTCACAGTTGGGTGAAGTAAAAAAACTTCTTTCTGATAAAGTTTCATCTTTTGAGGCGGCTAATGAGGTTTATAAAACTTTACAAAATAGTCAAAATTAGCGATAAATTTGTGTTTATATATATGTATGATTAATCAGGTAGGCAGTAGTAATTCAATGCGCGTATTTCGCGATTTTAAACAGCCGCAAAACGGTTATATTATGCTGCCTCAACAAGAAGATGCAGAGCAGAAAAAGAAAGTTACGGGTGGAAAAATTGCCTTATACGCTATTGGTGCTGGTTTTGGTGTACTTGCTTTGATGAAAGGTGTAATGTCAAAATCGTTTACTAAAGTTTTGAACAAGTGGAAAATATCACTTGAGAAGAAACTTGAAAAAGGTGGTAAACTAACAAAAGTTTACAAATTTGCACTGAAAAACGTCACAAACTTCCGAAACAGATTTGAGAGCATTAACAATTTTACGACATTGAAAGATGTAGCACTCCAAAGAGTGATGTTTGGTAAAAAGGGGCAACGTACCTTTACGCGTAGAATTCACGAAGGAATTACAAAAGTTTTTGACAAAATCAGTCGTCGTACCGTAAATACATCTTATGCTAAAACTAACAGACGTTTTGCCGGTCTAAATGATCAAATGACGGCTATAAACGAAAGACTTTTGCGTGAAAATCCAAATAATCCGCAAATTCGTTCAACTATTGACCAAATAAAAGCAAAAATGAGCACTGTAAATACAGAGCTGGATGCAGGTTTTGGAATAAATGCCAGAAATGCTCGTTTGCGCCAGATGAATACAGCGTCCGAAGGTTTGTTCGACAACTTCTGGAACGCAAGTTTGAGTGATGTAAGAAACTTCCGTTCAAGAAATATGTACAGTTCATATATTGCGGAAGATTATCTGCTTCCACACAAAACTAAAATGATTGATGAAACTAAAGCTCTTGCCAGAAATTCACAAGAAAGTCTGAATGAAATTTTAAAACTTTACAAAGATATTTTACCGAAAAGAGAATATCTCCAATTGGAAGAACACTCTAAAGATGCGTTTAAATCACTCAGAAAGTCTATTGATACTGAAACAAACAAATATTTTGATAAATTCCGCGACTTAAAACTTGGAGCTGCGCCGACTGATGTAATCTCAATTCTTGGTACTGCAGGTACAGCAGCCTGGTTTGTCGGAAAATCAAAAGACAAGGATGAGAGAATTTCATCAGCATTAAAATACGGAATTCCGGCTGTAGGTGCAATCGCTACTTCATTGTATTGCAGTGCAAAACTTATTGCAGGCGGAAAAGCTTTATTGTTCGGTTTGTTATCAGGTTGGGCAATAAATAAAGTCGGTGTTGTAGCTGATGACATTAGAAAACAATACGCTCTGGATATTTCTTTACACAACAAAAAAGCTCAATCGGATAAAGTATAACATTTTATTTATTTTCTGCTAAAATTCTTGTATGAATATTAAAGAAAAATTAGAACAAAGAGAAATAGATAATTTGTCAGAATTTGCGACAAAAAGCAGATTTACTAAAGGTAGAAAAAAAGAAATAACTCCTTGTGAAATCAGAACGGAATTTCAACGTGACAGGGATAAGATTTTACATTCAAAAGCATTCAGACGTTTGAAACACAAAACGCAAGTGTTTTTATCGCCGTTTGATGACCATTTTAGAACTCGTTTGACTCATACTTTGGAAGTTTCGCAAATAGCGAGAACAATTGCACGAGCACTTGATATGAACGAGGATTTGACTGAGGCAATTGCGCTCGGGCATGATTTGGGACATACACCGTTCGGGCATTGTGGCGAGGGTGTGTTGAACGAACTTGTTAAAGGCGGATTTCATCATAATATTCAAAGTGTCAGAGTAGTGGAAGTTTTGGAAGACTTAAACTTAAGTGCAGAAACCGTTGACGGGATTTTAACTCATACATGGGGTTACACTCCAAAAACTCCCGAAGCACAAATCGTTCAACTCGCTGATAAAATCGCATATATCAATCACGATATAGAGGATAGTATTCGCGCCGGAATTATCTCAGAAAGTGATCTTCCGAAAGATTGTATAGATTATTTTTCTTCTGTTCAGAGCAAAAGATTAAATAAAATGATTAATGAAATCATAAACAATTCGGTAGGTAAGCCTAATGTCGCAATGAGTGAAGAAGCATGGCATTACACAACAAAACTCCGTGAGTGGATGTTTGAAAATGTCTATATTGATTCTCCGGCAAAACTTGAGGAAAAAAAGGCTAGAAATGTTATTAAAGAATTATTTTTCTTGTATTGCGATATGCTTAAACCGGTATGTGAAGAAAGTAAAATTGAACGCATTGTAACAGACTACATTTCAGGAATGACTGACAGATATGCTGTTGAAAAATTTAAGGAAAATTTCATTCCGAAAGGTTTGCAAACAGGTGCAAGAGAAGATTATCTTTTCAAACTTGCAAATTTGACGAATTAAAATTATAATACACTTATGAGAGCAGAATTATTAGGCTTTAAAATAGATACATTTGATTTTGAAAGCGCTGTAGAATACGCTAAAACGTTATCGGGGCAAGTTGTTACGATTAATCCCGAGATGATGTCAAATCCTGATATGAAAGACATTGTAAATTCGGCAGAACTCGTAATTCCTGACGGAATTGGGGTTGAAGTCGGGTTGCGTATTATGGGATATGATGTAAAAAGAATTCCCGGAATACAGTTTGCTCACAGAATGCTTGAGGAATGTAAATTGATAGCTTTAGTCGGAGCAAAACCGAAGGTTCTTGAGTTAGCTTGCCAAAATCTCAAAGATGAAATTGAAAATTTAAACATAGTTTACTCTCAAGACGGTTATTTTGATGATGACGAAAGAGTTTTGAAAGAGCTGAAAGAGAGCAATCCGCGCCTTGTATTGTGTGCACTCGGTTCTCCAAAACAAGAATTGTTCATAATTGAAGCAAAAAAATTGATGCCAAATACGTTGTTTATCGGTGTTGGCGGGAGTTTTGACGTTTGGTCAGGCATGACAGAAAGAGCACCCGAAATTTGGCAAAAATTAGGACTTGAATGGCTTTACAGAACAATAAAAGAGCCGCAGAGGTTTAAAAGAATTTTTCCGACATTACCGTTGTTTATGTTGAGAGTTTTACGTGACAGGTTTATTCCAAAAGGAGTTTAAATGCTAACAGATATTGAAGTAGAAAAATTAGAAGAATTATGTAAAGAAAGTAGACGAAACATTTTAAAAATGGTTTATAATGCTCAATCAGGGCACATCGGTGGAGCTTTGTCTTCAACGGAAATTATGACTGTTCTTTATCATAAATGTATGAAAACGTGTCCAAAATGGACTAAAGACAAAGATTTTCAAAATCGTGACAGATTTGTATTATCAAAAGGTCACGCATCTTCAATTTTGTATTCGGTTCTTGCTCAGCTGGGTTTTTTCCCGAGAGAAGAACTTATGACATTTAGACTTTTTGGTTCAAGATTGCAGGGACACCCCGTTCCGATTTGTCCCGGAATTGATGTTGCAACAGGCTCTTTGGGACAGGGTTTGTCCATAGCATGCGGTATTGCAATGGCATTAAGATTAGACAAAAATCCGGCACATGTATTTTGTCTTTTGGGTGACGGAGAACTCCAAGAAGGTAGTGTGTGGGAAGCGTTTATGCATGGTGCGCACGAGAATTTGAACAATATCGTTGCAATCATTGACAGAAACAGACTTCAAATTGACGGTTGCACGGAAAACGTTAAATCATTAGACAATTTGGCTGACAAAATTAAGTCTTTCAATTGGGATGTTTTGGAAATTGACGGGCATGATATTAGAGCTATCTATGATGCAATAGAAAAAGCAAAACAACACGACAAACCAATTGCGATAATTGCAAATACCGTGAAAGGTAAAGGAGTGTCTTTCATGGAAAACAATGCAGGATGGCACGGAAAAGCACCGAACAAAGAAGATTTTGAAAGAGCAATGGCTGAATTATGATTACTGATAATATAAAAAATTTAAAAAACTACAATATTGTATCGGAAAAAGTTGTGAATTTTTTGTTAAGTTTGAATGAAAATTCAGAAACAGGTCATTATGAAATTGATAATACAGCTTTTGCTAATATTGACGTCTATAACACAAAATCTTTTGAAAATTGCAAATTTGAAGCACATAAAAAATACATTGATATTCAAATGCTTCTCAATGGAGTTGAAGAACTTGATTATGTAAATGTTGATGGTTTAAAAGTCGGTGAAACTTATGACGAAACCAGAGATGTAATGTTTTTTCATAATCCTGAAAAACTACCTGATACTTTGCAGCTTGAACCATTTAAATTTGCATTAATTTATCCGCATGAAGCACACAGACCTCAAATGGGTTATGGACAAAAAGTCAAGAAAATAGTGGTTAAAATCGCTGTACAAAACTAATTGTTGTAGTGAATTTCTTCAACTAAAGCAAGCATACGGTTTATAAATCTTCTGTAAGCTGCTCTGTCGGCTTCACCCGACAAAATTATATCAGCTTTTGCAGCAGTCGGATGGATATGCGTAATTGCTTTGTTTGCTGCATTTTGATAAACTTCATCGGCAGAACTTCCGAGTCCTCTTTCTTCCGCTCTTTTGTAAAATCTTTCTTTTTGTGCATGAGATGAAACGTCAACGTAAATTTTGAAATCAAACGCATCAACGACTTTTTCCGTTAATGTAAACAAACCTTCTGAAATAATTATTTTTGATGGTCTTGCTAATTTTACATTATCTGTCCTTATTGCTGTACCTGACATATCGTATTCTGGCAAATAAACAGCTTCGCCGTACAGTAGAGTTTTAATATGTTTTTTCATTAATTCAAGTTCAAGTGCTTCCGGCACATCTAGGTCATAATGTTTCGCAAATTCGGCGAAACTTCCGGCTTGTTTGACCATTTCGGAGCGGTCATAATAATAGTCATCGGTGTTAATTCTTGTAATTGCATTTTTTATTGAATATTCGTTTGCAAATTTTTGGATAGTATCTATAATATCATAGGTAATTGTTGATTTGCCACTGGCAGTTTCGCCTGCAATGCCTATTGAACACGGTCTTGTAATTGCACCTGACAAGAATAACGCCATCTTATGAATTGCTGATGGCTTAACCTTGCGGAATATTGAGTATGCAGAATTCAATTCATCCGTAAAAATTTGTTTTAACCTTTTTTCAATATAAAAACAAAGACTTGTTTCAGATTGTAGAAAACTTTTAATGTTTGAGATTTCGTTACGAGTTAAAGTATTTTGCAATTTGTAAATCCTTTTCAATTATAAAAAAAGTCAACAAAATTTTTTTTGCTATTTCTTTTTATACTACCAAAAAAAAATTTACAAAACACAAAGTATGTATAAATGTAAACCAGTCCCGTTTCAAACACATATTCCAAACACCCCAAAAGGGGGGCGAATTCGCTACCTTTGAGTTTGTTATTATTTCGAAAACGCATTCTTTATCATTTCAGTAGAACTTGTTCCGCCTTTATCAACAGCATAATTAGTACCAGCAATCTTTTTAATCCCGTCATTGTCACCTTTCAATTGAAGTGCGAATATATCATAACCCCACTTATTAGGACCTTTATGACCGTTGATGTCGATTGTGTAGGTAGGGTTATGCGTATTTCCATACTTCCCATATTTTATAATCACCGTACCATCCGCCAATACCAATGACGAATAGTTGTTTTTAATATTACTGTCACTAAAGCCTTGACCCGGATCAGCTTCCTTGTCAGGATTTTGCTCATTTTTGACCTTATCTACACCTCTATACGCATCTGTCAAACAACCGTTTGCAAGAGCATGGTCTTGACAAAACTTTACAACTTTTAAAGTCTTTGTAAAGAGTTCTTTCTCAAATGCAGGACATCCGCTAAAAAGTCCAGTAGTATCAGAAGGCACAGGTGAGCCATCCGGCAGAGTCCACTTTTTACATGTACCATATTCGTTCTTTTCCGCACACACAGTGGAATACTTCTCTCCCATTGTCCAATAGAAACTCTCCACAGGATATCCCATGCGCGCCTGAGTTTGGAATACAGCTTGAGAAAATTTTGAATAAGCTGATTTAAACTGGTTTTTCAAAATTGTTTTTTGAACATTCGCCATAATCGTCGGCATGGTAATCGCGGCAACGACGCCGATGATGCCCAATGTTATTAAGACTTCGGCTAATGTGAATGCTGCGCCTCGCGTTAAACGGCACCGCTCACAATCAAAACGAAAAGCGGATTGTCGGCAGAGGGTGTTGCTGTTTTGCGTAGCAAAACACAAAAACCCGTTTATAGCCGACAACCAAGCTGCGCGGTTTCCGTTTATGATTGTTCGTCTCTCGCTATCGCTCGTGCCTCTGCTCGGCTTGGTGAAAGCTGCGCGTTTAGAAGACACTAGGGCACTAAGATACTGAGGCACTAAGGTCGTTTCGTCATTGCGAACGCTCCCTTCCATGGGAGGGAACCGCATAGCGGTGGTGGGATTATTTGTGAAGCAATCCAGCTTATAAGATTCTTCGCGTTGCTCAGAATGACTGTTATTCGTCATCTTGAGCGAAGCGAAAGATCTCTTATCTGATAAGTTCGTTTCGGTTTGCTGTTTCCCGTCATTGCGGACAAGCGAAGCGCGATCCGCAATCGCAACATCGTCACCTTTAGATAGACTTTGCGATCCCGTGTCAAGCACGGGATGACGATATAAACTTACTAATTCATTTCCACCTAACTCTAAATTCTCTAAAACCCCGCAAACCCTTGCTACATCAGCCTTTCGGGGGGGGGGCACTGAACCGCTTTAAATTTAAACATATTAAATACCTCCAATCTTTCCAAAACCATTATTTACGATTTCGCGATTTTTGTCAA
>CAYPDZ010000017.1:0-21653 GCA_964409575.1 uncultured Muribaculaceae bacterium
GCTTTTTCTTCAGCTTCTTTTTTAGCTTGAGCTTTTTTAGAAAGCTTTACTGTTTCTTTTTTAACGTAGTTCAAAGTGCCGTCTTCGTTGCAGTTTTTAATCAAATATGCAACAGTTTCAGTCGGTTGAGCACCTTTTTTAACCCATTCCAAAGCAGATGCTTTGTCTAATTGCATAACTTTAGTTTTCGGATTGTAGTGACCTAATTCTTGAACAGGTCTGCCTTCACGTTTTGTAGTTGAATTAATAACGATAATTCTGTATGTAGGAGCTTTTTTTGCACCCAATCTTTTCAATCTGATTTTTAACATTTTGTTTTTCCTTCTTAATTTAATATATTATATTTGTCATCTTGAGCGTAAGCGAAAGATCTCTTTTTGAGATTCTTCGGGTTTTGCCCTCAGAATGACGTTTTTCGGGATTGTCATACACTGCAGCCGCGCCGTATTTGCCAGCCCCTTGAACAAGGCTAAGAGGAATTGCCTCATTCCAAATACAATAAACCACGAAAACATTTACTAATCAAGTATTAGTTAACAAAGATTACATAATGAATAACATCGTTCCTTCTATTCCCTCTCCCTTGAGGGGAGAGGGTTAGGGAGAGGGTGGTTGACTAAATGGGGCTATGCGCCCCCTTTAACCCCGCAGCAGTAGTTGTTTCATTAAGTGCAGATTATTGAATGTAAAATTAGATTGCGACAGTAGCATAAGTGAACAATCAATGTTTGCGAAACAACAACAGAGCGAGCATTGTCTGAGCGTAAAGTTTTTAGATGCTGAAACAAGTTCAGCTTGTTGAATTAGAAAGCATAATCTCTTTAGCCCCCTCCTGTCACTTCGTGACACCCTCCCCCAAGGAGAGGGAAAATTGTTCAATACTGTTAAAATTCTTACAAAACCTAATGTAGCTACGTACGTAGTACCGATATTATTTATTATGAACTAAACATCGTGAATGTTTTTTCAACACCTTTACTTATAAGGTTTTTGACTGTATCAAATTCTGTAGATAATGCTGAAATTTCTGTATCAAGATTTTTCATCTGGAGTTCTAACGTTTCTTCTTTGTAGTTTAATTTACTTTTTGTAACGTTATATTCTACTTCTGCCTGAGCTATTGCATCTTCATCGGTAATTTCTTCGACATGACCGTTGAGAGTGTAGGAACCTTGATAGAAATATCCGTCATTATTCAATGATGAAATAAACAATTGACCGTTTTTCAACGCATTTGACAGATATGATTTGTCGGTAAGTGCCAAATCTCGTTTTGTTTCATCAGTGCTTGCACCGTTTGTACATATTTGGTTGTATAACATGTTGTAAAAATCTGTTATCAAATCTTCGTCACTTGTCATTGCAGAATCATTTTTACATACAAAATAGTAGTTCAAATCATTGGTTACATAAGTACTTTCTTTTGTTTTATTCTCAATTTTAAACGCAGAATCACTATAACCGTCAAGAGAAATTGCAAAGTTTGTCAAATATGTTTTCAAAAGATTCGTCAAACTTAATGAAGAATAGTTTTTGCCTTGAAGGATACAGTTGTAATCTTGAGATTTACTTGCGTTTCCGGCTACGTCCTTTTTGCCGTCATCGTTTTTTTGTTGCAAACAATCATATTTTGTTAATTCAAAAGCTACATCCAAAGCGTTTTTAGCTTCATCATCAACATTTAATCCTTTAAATTCATCAGAAGCACATCCATAACCGAGCACTTTGGCAAATGTCTCTAAGATTTCTCCGCCGGCTTTTTCAAGATCGCCGACGTCATTGCATGTTGTTATTTCATACTTGCCAGAGAGAATATCTCCTAATGTTAGGTTTTTCAATTCTGTTTGTGATAATGCGGTACCGTCTTTCGTAATAACAAATTGAGCCTCATTATCTTTTTTGCTACTATCCAAATCTGTCTTATAAACTAACTTACCGGATTTCAAACCTTCGTGATCAGTGTCTACATAGAATAGAGATGACAAGTTGGCATTATATATAGACTCACCTTTTTTGTGGATTATATTACCGCCGTCATCTTTTACGTCAGCATCATACTCAGCGGTTTTCATGTAATCAATAAAGGCATACGTATTTAAGCCGTAGGCTATTGATTTGTCATATACTTCACCGCCAATACCTGATTTGGTCCAACCTATATTGGTATTATTTTTTACAATACTTGCATTAGTACCGGTAATAGCACCTTGTTCACCCAATGCATCAATAAATTTATTTCTACCGTTTAGCGATGGATGATCATTAGAACCACTCGGATTACCGTTTTTATCAATCATACCTGCTTTAACGGCAGCATTAAACATACCATCAGATAAGATTATTTTACCCTTGGTATCTGTGAGTAAATATGGATCAAATTGATTTATTGCAGAAGGGGTCATCATTATATCGTATGACAAATCATACGTATTATCGTCCATATCTGTCCAAACAAGTTTTGTCGCATCCAAACTGTTTTGATAATTCTGTGCCGCTTTTTGCAAATCACGGGTAACAGAAAGTTTTTCCTGTGCAATCTGCATAGATTGAAACTCACAGTTCATCTTTCTTGATGTTATGGCTAAAAATCTTGCTTGTGAAGCCGCCAGTCCCATTCTTTTTTACCCTTTCCGCCAACTATTGTCAGCTTTTGTGATTTTTAGAGGTCAAAACCTCTTAGTAACGTTCATGTCTTTTATCGGCATTTTTTGCATGAAACTTTAAAAAATGGGAGGATTTTGTAACAAATGTTAACATGTTTAGACAAAAAAATATTCCCTTTTTGAGGGAATATTTTTGTTTGATAATTTTTATAATTAATTTGCAAACTGTTGCATAATTTCAAAAGGTTTTTCTGCGACTTTCATTGTAGCTTCGTCAATAATACCTCTTTTTAATTCAGTGAAAGTTGCTTTTTTGGAGTTAAATTTCTCTTTCAAAAATTCATACGAGATTTTCGGGTCACATTTGTCACCGCATGTGAACAAATCAACTGCCGCATAACCGAGTTCCGGCCAAGTGTGAATAGCCAAGTGGCTTTCTGAAATAATTACAACACCCGAAACTCCGTAGGGGTTAAACATATGGAAACATTTTTGGACAATAGTCGCACCACATTCAAGGGCGGCATCCACCATGTACTTTTCTACTTTGTCTAAACTGTTCAATGTGTTTGGATCACATTCAAAAAATTCTGCTAAAACGTGTTGTCCTAAGTGGATTTCTTTTTTGCCGTTTTCTTGAAACGCTGTAAATGGTGATGTTATTGCCAATTCATGTGCCTCCTAATGTATATTTTTTTCTACTACGTTTAACATATTACAATAAAAATCAGAAAATTTGTAATTTTTACACTTTTAAATTATTTTTTTACAAATCTTATCAATTTAATATCCCCGAAAGTCAAAGATATTGTATTATTCAAACAGGCTATCTTTTTTAATATTTTTTAACATAAAGTGTTGTATTTTAAAAATTTTAAATATAAAATTTGGGTATGAATAAAATTTTAGTTGTAGACGATGATTTGGCAATAAACGAGCTTATAAAAGTTAATCTTGAATTGAACGGTTATACTGTGTTTCAGGCTTTTGACGGGATTAAGGGATTTGCGATGTGTAAACAAGAATTGCCGTCTTTGGTAATACTTGATGTCATGATGCCGGAAGTTGACGGATTTACGGTTGCTCAGCGTATAAGAAAAAACGATACAACTAAAGACATTCCGATTTTAATGCTGACTGCACTTTCGCAGATTAATGACAAGGTCAACGGATTTAATATCGGGGTTGACGATTATTTGGTCAAACCTTTTGAGATGGAAGAATTGCAGGTGAGAGTGCGTGCTTTGCTCAAACGTACGAAACAAATTCCGGAAAGTGCCTCGACGCGTGAGCTTCTGACTTTAGGCGAAATCACTCTACTTCCGGAACAATATAGCGTAAAAATCGGGGAAAAATGCGCAAAATTAACTCCGATAGAATTTGATATATTTAATCTGTTGTTTCAAAACCATGGCAATATGGTTTCGTCCGCACAGTTATTGAAAGATATTTGGGGCTATTCGCCTGATGACGATATCGAAACAATCAGAGTTCATATTAGACATTTGAGAAGTAAAATCGGTAAAATTTCTGATGGTAAAAAGTATATCGAAACGATTTATGGTGGAGGGTATAAGCTCGCGATATAGAGTTATTTTTTTATCTCGCGTAAAATTATTTCGTACCCCAAAATTTCTGCAATGTCATTCATTTCTTTAAATTTCAGCGTGTTATTTTTTAATTTGTTGTAAAACCCTGAATAGCAATTGCTGTAGCCTTTTGTTGCGTTAAGTTTTGCTAAAAGTTTTCTGAGGGTTGTTCCTTTGAATATACTTAAAGTTTTTACAAAATCTAACAGAGATATATTTTCAAATTTATAGTCCATTAAAACATGATAATTCTAAGGGAATAACTATACAAATTGATTGACAAATTATATTTATATAGATATAATTTATCATTATAAGAGTATATATAATATTTGAGGTGTTTATGAAAGAGGTTTTTAAAAAAAGTAAAATGTTATATTTTTTAGGAGGTTGTAAAGTTCCCTCCCTTTACAAAGGAGGTAGTGTTCGCAATGACAGAGACAGAAATACACCTTCATCCCAGTACCGTCATTCCGTGCTTGACACGGAATCGCAGAGTCTATCTAAAGGTGACGTCCCTGCGATTGCGGATCTCGCTTCGCTTGTCCGCAATGACGGAAAAACACTCCCTCGCCCCACGGGAGAGGGTTGGGGTGAGGGGGCTACATTTGCTCAGCAAACCGAAAAGAACTTATTCACTTATTTACCTATTCACTTATTCACTTCTAAAAAAGCAGCGTTTACATTAGCAGAAGTGCTAATCACCCTCGGTATCATCGGCGTCGTTGCGGCGATGACTATGCCGATGTTGATTGCAAATCACCAGAAAAAACAAACTGTCACAAAACTCCAAAAATCAATTTCTATTTTAAATCAAGCAAGTCGTTTAGCTTATTATGATGTTGGTGAACCATCCGATGCCGAGAGGTGGGCTATGGAGACAGAAGAATATTTCAATACTTATTGGGCCCCGTATTTAAAAGTTGAAACTTGTACGGATTACAAGATGTGTGGTTATAATAGCAATACCCCTTTTAAATATATTAACGGTACAAAGGCTTCGTATCTTGAAGTAATTGATTATGAAGGTTATAATACGACTTTTTATACATTAGATGGCTTTTTGTATATTATTTCCAGATGTCCTCAAGATGCTGGCGGTGATGAAAGACAAGGTCTAAAAGGTAATAGTATTTTAGTAGATATAAATGGAGGTAAAGGTCCTAATACGTTTGGAAAAGATGTTTTTCTGTTATATAGGCTTACTAGCGAAGGAAAAGTAGGAACTGTTGTAACTTCTGGACATGGTGCAACTACGAATCAGATAAATAATTCTTGTTCAAAAACGGGTGACGGAACTTTGTGTGCAGAAAAAATCTTGCGTGCAAGTTGGCAGATAAAAGACGACTATCCGTGGTAGCTATATATCAAAATACGTTAAGCAGACCTCAAAAATACAACAATTTTTTGAGGTCTATTTATTGCGGGAATGTACCAGAAAAGAATTTTTTAGCTTGCTCTATAAGTTTTTCAACATCAAACGAGTTTGTTTGTTCATTTTTTATTTTTTTAGTTAGATTAATATAGTCTTTATCAGAGTGTTCAAAAACTTTTGCCAATGCTTCATCATAAGCTTTTCTGTCAATAGGCATTTTTGGAGTTTTACCTGTGAATGAAATTGATTGTACGTTCATATTAAATTTTCCTTTCGTATGTATAAAAACACGTAAAAATTTTTTTTGCTACTTGTTACTCGTTCGTGTCATAGCCAAAGTTTTTCAAAGCAGATTGTTTTTTGCGCCAGTCTTTTTCAACTTTGACTTCTAAACCTAAAAAAACTTTTTTTTCTACGATTTTTTCAAGTTCTTGTCTGGCTTCAGTTCCGATTTTTTTTAATAAAGACCCGCCTTTGCCTATCAAAATCCCCTTTTGACTTTTTGTTTCACAATAAATTGTTGCATAAATTCTGTCAATATCGTCATTTTCTGTGTAACTTTCGATTTTGACAGCGACAGAATGCGGAATTTCATCAGATGTGTTTAACAAAATTTTTTCTCTGATAATTTCTTCTGTTACATCACGCATTGTTTCTTCTGTTACAACATCTTCGGGGTATAACAATTCACCTTCCGGCAGATTTTTGAAAATGTTTTTCATCAAGGTATCTATGTTTCTGCCGGTTTTAGCAGAAATTTTTACGATTGGATAATTTTTTTCAAAAAGTGTTTTGTACGTGAGTAAATTCTCATCGACTTTGCCGGCTTTTTTCACTTTATCAACCTTGTTCATGACAATGATAACGGGAATATTTGTTTGCAAAATATTTTGTGCAATCCATTTATCGCCCTTGCCGGCAGGCTCTGAACCGTCAACAACGAAAAGTATCAGGTCAGCATCAGGCACTGCAACTTTTGCTTCATCAAGCAAAAATTCACCAAGTTTGTTAAAAGGTTTGTGAATTCCGGGGGTATCGACAAAAACGACTTGTCCCTCTTGAGTTGTGTAAATACCTTTAATTCTTTTCCGTGTTGTTTGTGCTTTGTCGGTTGTTATAACTATCTTTTGACCTAAAATTTGGTTTAAAAGAGTTGATTTACCTGCATTAGGACGTCCGATTATTGCACAAAATCCGCTTTTTATCATAAATTTTAATCCATTCTGATGATGTAATATTTTGATATTTTGTTTATAAATTGTAACATAAAAAACATAAACTGGCAATTTTTTTCTTGTGCAAGTATTATATAATCAGGTGTATGGCAGTGAAAAATTTTAATATAATTAATATAGCGATTTTACTCGGACTGATGGCGCCGGTGGTTTTTGCTGATGCGCCTAACAGTCTTGTTCAGCTTGATTTAAAAAAGACTTCTAATGACGCTGTCAACGTTACTTTATTCACTACCAACAACTATAACGAAAATGTTATGGTCAGAAAAAAATCTGACAACAAATACGTTATACTTATTCCGAAAGTTCAAAGTTCCGGTTTTAGTGCATCAAATTTGAATGGTGTAAGGGATTTGGTTTCAAATGTCGACGTCAAGACCGTAAATGACACATCAGGCGGTTATACGAAAGTTACATTGATTACAACTAAACCTCTTGATATTAAGACGTCATCCAAAATCAGTGCACCGGTTACAGATGAACAAAAAGAATACAGAACACTCATTGCGCAAGCCAATGCAGTCAAAAATAACATTGCCAAGCAGGATGTTTCACCAAAATTACGCGAACAAAAAACCGAAGTTACCGTAAATAAAGCGCCTGTTGAAAAACCTGTTCAAAAAGTTCAAAACAAAAAACAAGAGCCTAAAAAACAAGAAGTCACTAAGCCTAAAATAGAATTGGTTGAAATAGACCCTGAAAAAATGCAAAGACAGGCTAGACGTCAACATTTGCAAGAAATGGTACAGGAAGTTAAAAACGAACAACAAAATGTTCCCGAAGAACTTCCGGCACTTCCTGAAGTTGCCAATGAAGAACAACAGCCTGCTGCTATAGCTGATATTCAGGAAATGCCTCAAAAACTTTCAGTGTTTTCCAAAATAAAAAACAAAGCAAAAAGTTTGCCTAAAAAAGTTTGTGCCGGAATTGCTGCTCTTGCCGGACTTTTAATGCTTTTGAAAATAGCAAAAGGTTCTGCAAAAAATTATGCACCTCAAAAAGCTTTTATTGATACTGTTACACCGTCAGCTCCGGAAATTGACAGAGTTAGCGATATTGTAAATAACTCGGAACTTTCTTGGAAAGAAAAATATCAAATGTATCTTGATAAATCGGCAGTTCCTGTTTCAAGAGGTGAAAATAAAGGGAATTACGTATTTATCAAAACACCTTACGTTGAAAAGAAAAATATCGAAAAAGAAAAGATTGAGAAAAAACGTGAAAGACTGGAAAGACTTGTCACAGAGCCTGTATTTGATGAGATTGAACCCGAAATTGTAGAAAGCGAAGATGAAGTAATTTCAAAAACTATTAAATTGAAAGCTTTCGGAAATCGCGCAAAATCACTGAGAATGACAAGTCGTGACAAGAGCAGATTTAGAAAATATGAAGTGGAAATCCCGCTTCATGAACAGAAAAATATTGAACTGGGAGAGTCTATGCTTCATTCAAATCCAAGAAGTTTTGCCGGTGCAAACCTTAAAGTTGCAGATGTTGACAAAAAACGCATTAAATATGAGCCAAAAGAATATATTATGTCGTCGATAGATGAGTATTTCTCGATTTTGGACAAAGAACAACCGAAAATCGAAACTCCTGCTTCAAAAGTAAGTGTATCAAATCCGATTGCAAGGCACAGAGATGAAAATAAATCATCTTATCTTAAAGGTTTGATTGTAAAATCAGGATTTAACATTGATGACAACAAAGGATTTTATCTTGTAAATACAAACGGTCAAAATGCTCTGATTGGAAAAGTTAATGACGAAGTTTTTGTGCTCAAAAAATTTGACCAAAACGTAACATCTCCGATACGTGTAAGACACGACAAAGATAACGTTTACATGGTAAAAGCAGGTGATTTTAAATCACTTGTTGAAGTAAATGATGACAAGATGGGCGTTTTGATTGAATTATGATAATATCCACCCCTTGAGGGAGGGTCGAAATCTTTGATTTCGGGGCGGGGTAATGAAAATTATAAAGTATTTGGCAGTATTATTTAGTATATTTTTGTTATGCGGATGTTCACCAAAAGATGAACGTACCGTAGTTCAGTTTGCAAGTTGGGGGTCTAAGTCGGAGGTTGATATCATAAAACCGTTGTTGAGCGATTTTGAAAATCAAAATTCTGATATTAAAGTTGATTTTATGCATATTCCGCAAAATTACTTTCAAAAAATTCATTTGCTTTTTGCATCAAATACCGCTCCTGATGTTATTTTTATAAACAATCTTTATTTACCTGTATACGCTGATTTTTTGGAAGAATTTCCGGAGCGTTTGGAATATTATCCGCAAGCACTTGATGCATTGAGTTATAACGGCAAATTGTATGCAATTCCTCGTGATGTTTCAAATCTCGTAATTTTTTATAATAAAGATTTGTTTAATAAAAAAGATGTTGAATATCCGCATGACGGCTGGACGATGGACGATTTTCTTAAAAAAGCTTGGCAATTGACAGGTGATGGCGTATTTGGTGTAAGTTTTGAGGAAGAACCATTGTTTTATTTACCGTATTTGATGAGCAACGGCGGAGGGTTTTATGAGATGGAAAAACCTGAAAGCAAAGATGCAATACAGTTTTATGCTGATTTGAGAAAAAAATATCATGTTGCACCATTAAAATCAGAAAGTGCAAGTGCGACGATGGGACAAATGTTTTTGCAAGGACGGCTCGGAATGTATCTTTCAGGACATTGGATGGTGCCGAAATTGACAGAAGAAGCTAATTTTGAGTGGGATATTGCACAGTTTCCAAAAGGCGTATTGGGCAGTATTGTTCAAATGGACGCCTCAGGATGGGCTGTTTCTAAAAGTTCTAAAAACAAAACAGAGGCTATAAAATTGGTTGATTTTTTAGCATCAAAAGAAAGTGCTGAAAAATTTAAAACAAGCGGTCTAATTGTTTCGGCACGAAAAGATGTCAAAGAAAGTTCAAAAGTTTTTGCAGAGGCAATAAAAACATCACATCCGACACCTGTAAAACCAGATTATAGAGAGGTTTTGGACAAAATTAAAAAAGATAACGAATTCGTATTTAATTAATATAAATTATGAAAACATAAATATTTCCTTAAGATTTCCCCATTTTTTCTTGTCCATGGTATGATTAAACTGAAGACACGGAGAGGAAAATTTTATAATGATAAGTTTTTTATTGAAAATGTTGGGGGATCCTAACGAAAAAAAAGTTAAAAATATAATGGGTGTAGTTGAGCATATCAACGCTTTAGAACCTCAGTTTGAAGCAATGACTGATGATGAATTGAAAGCAAAAACTGCTGAATTTAGAGAAATTTTGGCTAAACGCCCGACGTCCCGTGATTTCAAAACCGATAGAAAACTTGAAAAAGAAGCGTTAGACAAAATTTTGCCTGAGGCTTTTGCGACTGTGCGTGAAGCCGGAAAACGTGTCTTGAATATGCGTCATTTTGACGTTCAGCTTGTAGGCGGATATTTTCTTCATAACGGTCACATTGCAGAGATGAGAACAGGTGAAGGTAAAACTCTTGTTGCGACACTGCCTGCTTACTTGAATGCATTGACAGGTAAGGGTGTTCACGTAATTACCGTAAATGATTATCTTGCAAAACGTGACAGCGAGTGGATGGGTAAAATTTACAAATTTTTAGGGCTTTCTGTTGGCGTAATTTTATCGGGCGGACGTACTGCCGAGGATTTCGCGGCAAAAAAAGCAGCGTACGACTGCGATATCACTTACGGTACAAATAATGAATTTGGTTTTGATTACCTCCGTGACAATATGGCTGGAAATATTGAAATGCTTGTTCAAAGACCCTACAACTACGCGATTATCGATGAAGTCGACAGTATTTTGATTGACGAAGCAAGAACTCCTCTTATCATCAGTGGTCGTCTTGACAAATCGGCAGAAACTTATCAGATGATGGCGAAAGTTGCGCCGCAGTTGGAAAAAGTTAAAGATTACGAAGTTGATGAAAAGAATAAAAACATTATTTTGACAGAAGACGGTATTGATAAAGCACAAGAAATTATCGGTGTTCAAGATTTGTTTGATATCAACACTCAATATGCACACCATCTTTTGCAGGCTTTGAAAGCGAAAGAACTGTTTGTTAAAGATACCGATTATGTAATCAAAAACGGCGAAGTTATGATTGTTGACGAGTTTACGGGTCGTTTGATGGAAGGACGTCGCTGGTCTGACGGGCTTCATCAGGCAATTGAAGCTAAAGAAGGCGTTCAAATTCAGGATGAAACTCAAACTCTTGCAAGTATTACTTTTCAAAATTTGTTCAGACTTTATCCAAAATTGTCAGGTATGACAGGTACAGCAATGACAGAAGAAGCTGAATTTGGAAAGATTTATAACCTTGAGGTTACAACAATTCCGACAAATAAACCTGATATCAGAATAAATTATCCTGACGTAATTTATAAAACAGAACGTGCAAAATATAATGCTGTTGTAGAGGATATTATCAGAATGCATTCAATTGGTCGTCCTGTTTTGGTCGGTACAATCAGTATTGAAAAATCGGAATATGTTTCTTATTTGTTGAAACAAAGAGGTATACCACATCATGTTCTTAATGCAAAGCATCATGAACGTGAGGCTTATATTATCGCACAGGCAGGTCGTGTCGGTGCGGTTACAATCGCAACAAATATGGCAGGACGTGGTACGGATATTCTTTTGGGTGGTAATGCGGAATTTCTTGCCAAAGAAATGCTTGATAATAAAGGTATAACGCTGGAAAGTGAAAATTATGAAGCAGAAAAAGAAGTTGCGCTCGCCGAGGCTCGCGCCATAACGGAAGCTGAACATGCGAAAGTTGTAGAAGCAGGCGGACTTCACGTAATTGGTACAGAACGTCACGAATCACGCCGTATTGATAACCAATTGAGAGGTCGTGCGGCACGTCAGGGTGATCCCGGGTCTACGAGATTTTTCTTATCTTTGGAAGACAATTTGATGAGAATATTTGGTGGTGACAAAATTACAGCGTTGATGAACATGCTTAATGTTGAGGAAGATATTGCGATAGAAAATGTTCTTATCACAAAACAAATTCAATCTGCACAGAAAAAAGTCGAAACATACCACTTTGACATAAGGAAATCTGTTCTTGAATACGACGATGTTATGAATATTCAGCGTGAAAAGTTTTATGCACAGCGTAGAAAAGTTCTTGCAGGTAAAAACTTGTCGGAAGATATTTATTATATGATTGAAAAAGAAATAGATAGACTTTTGAGAAGTTATATCGCGCCTGATTTACACCCCGAGGAATATGTTTATGAGGATTTGCAGACACTTATTAAAGAGCTTCATTCAATTATTCCGCAATTGTCAGGAGTGAAGGTTTCGGATATTCAGAATTTGAGATTTGAGCCGATTTATGACAAATTAAAAACACTTGCGCTTGATGCATATAAACAACATGAGGAAGAAGTCATAAATTTCTATAATTCAGTAATTTCGCAATATGATACGGAAGCAACTTTGCAGGAAGCGTTTAGCGAAAATAATGTTATAAGAAATCTTGAAAAAGATATTTTGCTTCGTGTTGTAGATAACAAATGGATTGACCACCTTCACAATATTGATATGTTGAGAGATGGTATCGGTTTGCGTGCTTACGGGCAAAAAGACCCGTTGATTGAATATAAACGTGAAGCTTATGACTTGTTTAACAAAATGATGTACGAAATTCAGGGTGATACGGTAAAACACTTGTTCAGAACGAAATTTGGAATTCAAGTAATTGGACCGTCTGAAAACGCATAGAAAGCAGGAGCATTTCGTGTAAATAACCAGACCTCTTGTACTCTGAACCTCCTGCCTTCTGTAATTTGTTTTATAATACAGGGGTTGCGAATTCATAACTAATATGTTATAATATAAACATTAAGAAGAAATGGAGGATGTAATTATGAAAAAACACCAAAAACGCACATTTGGCGCGGATTACAGCTTCGGGGGGGGGGGCTTTAAGCTCTGATACCAAGGCTTTCCGCCTAATTAAAGATTTAGAGTTAGTAGGAAATGAAATAATTTCCCCTCGCCCCTTGCGGGAGAGGGAGCAGTTGTGTGAGCAAAGCGAGCTACAAATGCGGGTGAGGGGTAAAAAGTTTGCGGAGCAAACCGATAAGAACTTATTCTCTTCTAAAAAAGTTGCATTTACGCTAGCTGAAGTCTTAATCACTCTCGGTATCATCGGCGTAGTTGCGGCGATGACTATACCGTCTTTGGTTGCTGAATATAAAGAGAAACGCACTGTTACACAGCTTAAGAAAAATTATTCAGTACTTCAACAAGCATACCTCTCGGCAGTTCAAAAACATGGGGACCCTGCTTACTGGGATTTGGTAGTAACATCTGACGGTACTAAAGATGAAGACGATGAATTAATACTTGACTATTCTGGTACAAAACTTTTATTATCATATCTTGCAGAAAATCTTAATGTACAACCTGCAGGTAATAATTTAGCTTTAGATTATGTATCTCTTGATGGCAATTCTAGTTTTCAAATAACGAAATCTGCAGGAGAATATATGAAACTAAATGACGGTACTCTTATCGTGGGAGGATGGATAAACAATGATGGCTACTATCCAAGAAATGCTGATCTACAGGTTTATTTTCCAGGTTGTGAAAAAAGGGGATGTAAGTTAGGAGTTGATATATTCTATTTTAAGATATTATTAGATGAAGGTAAAGTTATACCGGCTGGAGCGCCGAGTTATAAAGATACAGTATTATATTTTAAACGAGATTGTAACTTGCTCAGCAGCGCCACGACAAATGGTCGTGGTTGCACCGCGTGGGTTCTTATTAACGAAAATATGGACTACCTGCATTGTAATGATTTAAGTTGGGATGGAAAACACAAATGTAAGTAGTTTGCCGGTTAGGCTGTATGCCCAACTTATTTATAAAATACTTCAGACCCGAATGGATATAAAAGTAAAAAAGCCAACGAAAGTTGGCTTTTTTAAAAAATATCGGGATGATAGGCTTACCGTTGGCGAAACGTAGTTGAGCCTTACGGGAGCGAATGTAATGAGCCGTCCGTTCTTTTAGAACGGCGTGCTCGTTGCCAAGATGTAATCTTGGCAGACCGAATAAAAAAAGTCAACTTCCGTTGGCTTTTGTAAAAATATCGGGATGACAAGATACGTTTGTATTCACGATATTGGGTAACGGGCATTTAGTTCCTGTCTGTACAACACAAGAACTGGAAACTGATAGTTTTTGTTGCGATATTAACAGTGAAGGTTCCGGCTTTGGCTGCGCTCAAAGGATTATTGAAGACGGTTGGAAAATGGATTATTAAGCATTCCGTTGGAAAAACGAGGCAATTTCTTTGTGTGGGAGAATTTTTGAAATCGTTCTCCCGTGTGGACAGGTGTAAGGCATTTTTGTTGTGCGCCATTTTTTGATTATTTCTTGCATTTGCCAAGTTGAAAGCTTTTGTCCGGCTTTAACAGAGGCTTTACAAGATGTTGTAATGAGGATTTTTTCCTCAAGTCTGTCCAAATTCCCGTCAATATTTTCCAAAATATCAGCCAAGATGTCTTTTGGGTTTACTTTTGATATCATTTGCGGAACTTTGCGGAAAATGAGTTCGTTTTCTTTCATAAACTCTATTCCGTAACCGAATTTTTCAAACTTATCGAGGTTTTCTTTGATAAGTTCAGCTTCCGTACTTGAAACATTTATTACATCCGACACAAACAGTATTTGGGACACAACATCTTTTTCTGACATAAGTTTTTCATAAATATATCTTTCTTCTGCAATGTGTTGGTCGACGATTTCCAATCCCTCATCTCTTTCAATCAAAATATATGTGTTTTTGTATTGACCGATAATATTTTCCTCGGGTTCCGGAGTTTGTTCAACGGGAACAAACATTTTGGGCTGTTTGATAATCTGTTTTTCTTCCGTTTTTTCCATTTCTTTGTTGGAAATGTAGATTGTGTCATCTTCTTTGTTAAATATCACATCGCCGGAACTTTCCAATTTTGGTTGGACAAAGTCTACAACATTGCTCGGTTGAGGAATAAAATTTTGTAAATTCTCAACTTTTTTCTCAACATAATTTGTTAAACCGGCAAGAATTGATGTATAAATGAAGTTAAAAATCTGATTTGTATTTTTGTACCTGACTTCTTTTTTGGTCGGATGAACATTTACATCAACATCAGACGGCGGAATTTCTAAATTCAAAACAATAAAAGGATATTTTCCGCTTGCAATCAAACTCTTGTACGCCATATCAATTGCCTTTTGGAACACGGGGCATTTAACCGTTCTTGAATTGATATAAATATGATAACTTTTTTTGCTTGAACGTGTATAATCGGGTGTACTTACGTATCCGCTGATTTTTAGACCTGATAACTGGTCTGTTTTTAAAACCTCTTTTAAATTTGCTGTAACATCCGCTGAATAAACCTCTTTTACTGTTTGCAAAAGATTATTTTGACCGGAGGTTTTTAAAATTGATTTACCGTTTTTCTTTAATTCTAAAGAACAGTGCGGATGTGCAAGTGCAATTGACTGGACAAGTTCTTGAATGTACGAAAATTCAGTATTGGAACTTTTCAAAAATTTCAAACGCGCCGGAAGGTTATAAAATAAATCTTTTATTTCCATAATCGTTCCGACAGCACAACCAGTTTGAGTGGATTTGACTTCGGAATTTTCGCATTTTACTTTTGTGCCCGTATCAAATTCAGCCGTTCTTGTGGTACAGGTTAGTTTTGAGATTGAAATAATACTTGCTAAAGCTTCACCGCGAAAACCCATTGTATGAATATCAAATAAATCTTCGTCGGATGAAATTTTGCTTGTGGCATGCTTTGAAAACGCAAGCATGATGTCGTCAGGATGAATTCCCGAACCATTATCGGCTACGCGAATATCTCTGCAATCGTTATTAATTTCAATGCTGACTTTTGTAGCACCTGCATCAACAGAGTTTTCTACCAACTCTTTCACAACAGATGCCGGACGTTCAATAACTTCACCTGCAGCAATTTGGTTTATCAAATGTTTTGAAAGCTGTTTAATTCTCGCCATATTAGCCACCTATAAAGTGTGAGAAGAAAAACGCTTTTACAGCTTCATACTGCGTTAACAATACGACAACAACAATTGAAACAACCAAACCCAGAGTTACTTTGTACAAATCTTTGATAATGTGTTTGTACATTTTCTTAGGTGATTCAAAACGTAATCTCTGATAAAGAGCAACTTCACGACCTGCCAGCAAACCTATAAATACCCAAGTTGTAGACATTGGAACATTGTTCAAATTGATAAAATATAACAACAATGTCGCATAAATTATGTCAATAATCGTTGCAGAACGCGGGTCTTGTACATTTGTCTTCATTTTTACGATATTTTGAATATCTCCACCGCGTTGGTATGTTAAAATTCCAAGATAACCCACAAAGCAAACCAGAACAAATACAAGCTCGCCAAAAGAAGCTTTTCTCGGTAGATAAATAAATAGTTTTGCCGAATCCTGCATCAACCATTGTGACCAAATAAACGCTGTGGAAAGCCATTTGGCAACCATCCACCATTTAGAAATCTTTTCATTTCCGGAGCGTTTTTGGGTGTAATAAAAATATCTTTCAACCGGACGTCCGATAATGTTATAAATAATTATAGCTACGATAAAAGCAATAATATAGCCAATTACTGATTTCGTAAGCATCATCCAAATTACGGATACATCACTTACTGAAAATACACTTAATACAAGGAATGTTGTCGCAACGGGAATTCCCCATCTCGTTAACAAAATCAAAATAATCGGCGGTAACAAAAATAAAAATGTATAATGTTCCGTTACCGGAATTCTTGTCAACAAACCGAAAGACATATCACCGTTGTTTATATACCATCCAAGTCCAATAGTAAGAATAAGTACTACTGACGAATACGCCCATAACCAATAAAACGGTGTTTTCTTATTTGCGGTCAAAAAAGTTCCGAGAGTTTGTATAATATCGTTTGAAACGCAGGCATACATTGAGAGTAAAAATCCTACTATCCTGTAAAAATCACTTAGTGTAAATGTACCTTCAAACATCTTACCTCCATCTACTTATCAATCTACTATAAACATAAATTCATCTAAATGTTTGATTACAAATTTGAAACATTTCTATAAAGTAATGAGTGAATAAGTAAATGAGAAAATAAGTGAATAAGTTTATTTCGCTTAAAAACAATTTTGGTGCGTAGCACCCAATACACACTTATTCACACCTATTCACCTATTTTCTTATTCACTTTAAAGGAGAGATATGGCAAGAACTAATACAAAACTAAAACCGTCTAAGAGAGCTGATTTGCAGGTCGTAAAACCTGTCAAAACTACAAAATACAGCGATATTGATTTGAATAACTGGAAAGCGTATGACCATGTTAAAACAGATACGTTGTGGGAATTCCCGACACGTTTGAAAGAAGGCGGTCATTCTAACGAGTATCACGGAAATTACATTCCGCAAATCGCACAGCAGCTCTATGAACGTTTTACTAAAAAAGGTGATGTTGTATTAGATTTGTTCTTTGGCTCGGGAACTTCAGGTATTGAAGCTCTTAATATGGGCAGACGTTGTATCGGAGTTGAGCTTAAAGACGAGCTTGCGGAGCATGTTTCCGAAAAATTTACTCCAAAACAACTTGTAACGGATGTTAGAATTATTTGTGCAGACTCAGCTTCAGAACAGGTAAAAGATAAAGTTCAGTGCGCATTAGATATTATGGGCGAGGAAAAAGCACAGTTTTTAGTGCTTCATCCGCCTTATGACGATATTATCAAATTTTCTGATAAAAAAGAGGATTTATCAAACTGTTCATCAACCGAAGAATTCTATGACCTTTTTGGCAAAGTTGCTAAAAACGGCTACGATATGCTTGAAAAAGGCAGATTTGCAGCCCTAATTATCGGTGATAGTTACAAAAATTCAGAGGTTCAACCACTGGGTTTTGAATGCATGGCAAAAATGATGAATCTTGGCTTTAAACTAAAAGGTATTATTGTAAAAGATATTCAAGGTAACGAACGCGCAAAGGGTAAAACTGCAAACTTATGGCGTTACAGAGCCTTAGCCGGTGGATTTTTTATTTTTAAGCATGAGTATGTCATGTTGTTTCAGAAACCGTAAAAACCTCATCCCTTCTCCTAGTTTTAGGAGAAGGGGTGGGGTATAAGTTCCCTCTCCTAATTTTAAGAGAGCGTAAGGGTGAGGTTTTATTCCGGATGCTACTCAGTAGAGCGAAAAAGTTCCCTCTCCTAATTCTAGGAGAGGGTTAGGGTGAGGTTAAAATGGACAAAAAATTTGTATTAGCTAGAAATTTGCGAAAAAATATGACCACTCAAGAATATAAATTGTGGAATTTGTTAAGAAACCGACAATTTGAGGGTGTGAAATTTGTTAGACAGTATCCCATTGGTCCTTACATTGTAGATTTTGTTTCCAGAACAAAGAAACTGATTATCGAACTTGACGGAGGTCAACATAATTTCCCTGAAAATATAAAACAGGATAACGAAAGAACAATGTATCTTGAGGAAAGGGGATATAAAGTTATTAGATTTTGGAATAATGATGTTGATAATAATTTAGAAGGTGTATATTTAGAAATAATGTCTTATTTAAAATAAAAACCTCATCCCCAGTCCTTCTCCTAGTTTTAGGAGAAGGGGGTCGGTATAAGTTTCCTCTCCTAATTTTAGGAAAGGGTTAGGGTGAGGTTAATATACTAAAAACGGCTCATTAGAGCCGTTTTTTATGGTATTATATCACTTAGATCCTCAAACCCCGAGTATGAGCCGAAGTCATTATTTTTATCAGTTAATGCCTTATTTAGTTCGTCTTTTGAGGAATATTCTGTACGATACCATTCTCCATTTTTGCCATCAAATCTTTGTAACTGATAACCACCTTTGCCATCAGCTTCTATCAGCATTTTTTCTCCATTTACGGTAATTGCACCTATCCCTTCTTTTGCGCCGTGCTGTTCAAACTGATAATCTTCAAGACCTTGAAAACGCGGATCTTTGATTTTTGGAGTTTCTGTTTTTGGTGGATTGTCTAAGTCGGTAGCTTGAGCTAATGAAACAACCTGGTTTAACATTCCCAAAACTGAATTTAATTCAGATTTACTCAATTGCTTATCTTTGTTCACATCTCCTTGCTTAAAGATGCTTGCTAATTGGGATTGAACGTAACTTTGTCTGCCTTGTGACATGTTAATTTTGTTTAATTTTGTGTTAACCATACCTTTAAATTGGTCAAAGTTAATAATCGGTTCCGACATAATACCCTCCTTTTTTATACTCTCGAGCACACATTGCTCACAAGTTTATTAAGTAATTTATAAATAGCCATATAATTATCTAATTAATTTGTTAAATTGTTTGGCGAAATATTATAATTTAATAAACATGGGTTATCAAAAATTAATTAATTCAAATATTAAAGAACTTCGTTTGAGGCATCATTTAACACAGGAAGAATTTGCAGAAAAAATCGGTATCAGTTTGCAAGGTGTTTCAAATATTGAAAGAAACAGATACCAGCCGACTGCTGAAACTGTTGATAGAATTTGTTCGGCTTTTGAGATTACACCGGCTCAACTGCTCGTTATGCCCGTGCAAAACAATGAAGATATGATTTGTAATATTGTTACATTACTCTCAGATTGCAAGCCCAAAAAACTTAAACAAATTTATGACATAATTTCTGTTCTGCTAAGATAATCTCATGCATTTATAGGATTAAATTTTAAATTTAATAGTTTATTCTAAAAATATACATCTCAGGGCATGCCCAAAAATTACAAAAGGCATGGTCAAATTCGGATAATATTACAAAATATTAACTAATTTTGAAGAAATGTTAATTAGGCTGAAATCATGTAATCATCATGGTTTTGGGGAGAAAAGAAAAGTCAAAAATGGTTAAGAAATAAAAAAGTTGTCCGTACATGATGTATAGAGTACAATTAATATATACTTCTTGTAGGGGTGATTATGATTGAGACAGTTAAGAGAAATCTTTTACAAATACAGGAAGACGTCGCACCTTATAAACCGAATATCATTGCAGTTACAAAGTATTTCGACGAAAACGCGATAATTGCTGCATACAATGCAGGTTTGAGAGATTTCGCCGAATCCAGAGTAGTTGAAGCTATAGAGAAAATTGAAAAACTTCCGATAGAAATAAGAGAGAATTCAAGATTTCATTTTATTGGTCACCTTCAAACCAACAAGGTAAAAAAGGTCGTAAGGTATTTTGATTATATTCATTCAGTCGATAGTCTGAAACTCGCAAGAGTTATTTCTGAAGAAGCTCAAAATATAGGTAAAGTTCAAAAAGTTCTGCTTCAAGTTAACAATGCTAACGAGGAGCAGAAGTTCGGATTTTCAAAAGGCGAAGTTGTTGAAATTTTTCCGGCTATTCAAAGGCTCCTTTCTTTTGCTATTTCAGGACTAATGAACATCGCGCCTTTTGGAGTTTCCGAATGTGAACTGGACAGACTGTTTGGTGAAATCGCTGAGATTAAATCAAAACTGGAAAAAGACTTTGACTGTGAATTGAAAGAATTATCAATGGGTATGAGTCAGGATTATAAAGTTGCAGTAAGGCACGGTGCGACAATGATTAGAATTGGTAGAAAATTATTTGAGTAAGATAAAAACGGAGGAAAAACGGTGGCAGTAGTTACAGACAAAATTAAATCAGTAGTAGATTATTTGGTAAGAGGATTTGAACCAAAAGAGACAATTTTTGATCAAATGGAAGAAGATATTAATGAAGATTATCCTGTTCAGGACAATTTGGCAATTGATCCTGCATATTCATATCAGTCGACTATGGACAGATCAAATGATTTGAAAGTTGTTAACCACCCGAACTTTAAAGGTTATGAAGTAAAAGTTATGGAACCTCGTTCATTTGAAGATGCTGCAGTAATTGTTCAGCATTTGAGAAACAGAAAAACTATCGTTTTGAACCTTCATTTATTAGATAAAGAACAATCACAAAGAACAATCGACTTTGTTTGCGGTGCAGCGCATGCACTTGATGGCAAACCGCAAAAAGTAGGCGATTTGGTATTTGTATTCACACCTAGCAACGTTACATTGTCTGTTGACGTTACTGCTAACCAAAATAAATTTAATGATTCATTGTGGAGAGCTCCTTCTTTGCAGTAAGTCAAATTAATGAGAAAAGAGAGATAGTTGAATATTGGGACACATTTTTATGTGCCCCTTTTTTTGTGAAAAATATGTAGTGCGCAATAAATTTATCGTCCTAACAACTTTTACATGTTTTTATTTTCATGCTAATATAAAACTTGTTAACAAGTTAAAGAGGTAAATTATATGCAAGCGCGCAGAGCAGCAAGAGAATTAGCATTCATTCTGTTTTCACAGTTTGAAAAAAATATAACAAATTATACAAGAGAAAATTTACAAGATATTATCTTGAAATCAGTAAGAATTTTGACGAGCAGTGCAAGTGACGAACTTAAAATCGCATTAGGTTCACTAATTGCAATGAGAGATCAAATTGATAATTATGAAGCTGATGCCGAAATCAATCTCAATCGTCCAATTGGAGTTGCAAATATTCCTGTTCCAATTCCGATGACTTCTGATATGACAGGTAGAATTAATGAAATGATTGATATTTCTGAAAAAGCTCTTTTGGCTTTGGAAATAGCTGAGTTTACAACGTTAGACTCTCAACACGATGTAAAAAATTATGCTATTCAAATTGCTGAATTTTTTCAAAAAAATCACAAAGAAGTTGA
>CAYPDZ010000018.1:0-13233 GCA_964409575.1 uncultured Muribaculaceae bacterium
TTGTCATCAAAGTCGGCAACGTAATCGCCGCAACGACGCCGATAACGCCGAGGGTTATTAAAACCTCAGCCAAAGTAAAGGCGGCTTTACCAATGTTTTTCGGCATGGCTACGTGCGTAGCACCTTCGGCTAATGTGAATGCTAATTTTTTAGAAGTGAATAAGTTCTTTTCAGTTTGCTGCGCAAACGTTTTACCCTCAACCGAATTTTTAACACTTGTAAATGTATGAGACCCTGAAATAAATTCAGGGTGACGATTTATATCGTACAGGACCACACCCTCTCCAAAGGTAGAGGGTAAACAAAACTTAACTACTTCACATGCCTGTAATGCACGGCTAGCAAGGCTTAGAGCCCCCCCCCCCCGAGCTAAATGTGCACTGTGACTGATTTTTAAGGTTTTTAAAATTTTTCATTTTTAGCTCCTATTTTTAATAACAACATTATTATTTTAACATATTTTTCATGCGTTTGCAACTGTTTTATTTGTAAAATTTACAATGGTAAATCAGCCCTCACCCTAACCCTCTCCCATAGGAGAGGGAACTATTCTTCCTCCCCTATGGGGGAGGATTGAGGTGGGGGCTATTTCATTTGCGATAGCAAACCGTAAAGAACTTATTCACTTTAAATAAGATTGCTTCGCCCACAGATAGCGGGAACAAAACTTGCAATGACATTTTTTCACACTTCACTCAACTCTTCAACAATTATTTTAGTGAATTTTCATAATCGGCATATTCAGTAATTTGTTTACACCATTCTCGCATGATTTCTTCGTCAGAAAGCTTGTATGAAATTGGTTTTCCGACATGCAAGTGAACATTTCGTCTTGTAAATGGTTTCAACTTTGGATATCCGTCAAATCCTGCAATTGCAACCGGCACAATATCAGCTTTTGCATTTTTGGCAATTACAATAAAACCTTTTTTCAACTCACCTAAATCTGAACCGTAAGGTCTTATACCGCCTTGAGGAAATACTCCCAGTGACCAACTTGTACCCAAAATATCTCTAACTGTTTTAAATGTCGCAATTTCAGGTTTTGAGCGGTCTACGGCAAACGCACCAAGACGTTTTACCAACCATTCAAACTTGTCACCTTTTTGGAACAATTCTTTTTTTGCCATATATGCAATTGGTCTGTTACAAGCCATCGAAACCATTGGCGGGTCAAAATGTGACACATGGTTTGCTGTATATAAAAACTTCCCGCTTTTTGCTTTTGTCGGCAAATTTTCACGTCCCGTTATTTTGTAATTATAAAAAATTTTCATAAACGGTACAACAACAAAATACAAAAAACTGTAATAGAACAAAGTTCTAAACCAATTGTATTCGTGAGGATATCTTCTGTTATAATTTCTTTCTTTATTCTGCATTTTCAACTCCTAAAGCACTTTCCAGATATTTAAATCCTGTCAACTCTTGAATTGCTTCAATCCATTTTGCCATAACGACGTCGGGATTTTCATCAAAAGGAATAGGTTTTCCAATTTTAACAACAACTTTACCTGAGAATGGCAAATGTTTAGCATGTTCCGTTCCTATAATCCCTACCGGTAAAACAGCACATTTCGTAATCTTGGCTAAACCGGCAAAACCCTTAGTAACTCCGGTTATAACCCCCGGAACACCACGAGTTCCCTGAGGAAAAATACCAAAAACCCATTTACTTTTTTTGATTTCCATAACGGTTTTTATGGTAGAAGGTCCAAGACTCTCTCGATTAACAGCAAAACTACCGAGCCAATCAATCCACCATCTTATAAACGGAATTTCAAACAATTCTTTTTTAGCCATAAATGACACTCGTCTTGGCATAATTCCGGCAATCATCGGAGGATCTAACGTTGATAAATGGTTTGGACAAACAATATAATTGTTGTCTTTCGGGACATTTTCAAGCCCCTCAACACGTAGACGATAAATGAGTTTCAACCTTATCATGTAACAAATTTTGCATATAATAAGTTGAAACAAAGTTCTCCAAACATTAAATTCGGAAGCAACTCTTTTGGTATAATTTTTGTCTTTATCCCAGAACATTAAATTCCCTCCTGTCAACAATCTTATTATATATATAAAATTTGCACATTACAAGTTTTTCATATATATTTATAAACATAGGAGAGAAAAATTATGAAAACATCTGCAAATGAGCTTGAAAATGAATTGTTTAAAAGTGTTTACGACAAAACACCAGATTATATTAAAAATTTAAATCTTATGGACTTTTCACAAAAAGGAGAGTTTACGTTCACTTTAAAAAAAGAATACTTGGAACCTTTTGATGCAAAGAAAAATCCGGAAGGATTAAATTTGAAAGAATGGTTTGCAAACTATTCAAAAGAGGCAAAAGTTTCAACAGCAGGCATAAGAGGACCGCAAAATATCCTTTATCCGCAAGATACGCGTTTCCCGATTAACCTTGTCGGTATAGTTCTTGCGACACTTGCAAAAGCTCTTGTTGCAAAAGAAAAATATCCAGATAAAGAAATCGTAAAAGTTGCAGGACGAGAAGTTAGATATAATTCTGATTTATTTTTGGATGCAATTGCGCGTATTCAGGCAGCTAACAATATAAAAACTCTCGTTCCGCAAGGCAGAAAAACTATTCCGATTTGGCTTGCTTCGTTTTTAGCGTTTAAACTTGATTTGCTCGGCGGTGAATACATTACATCAAGTCATGGAATTTCCGTTAAAAACGCGACAAAAGATTTGAACTCTCAAGGCAGTCAGTATCTTCCTGAAGAATCAATGGAATTTGTAGACAAAATTCAACAAATTTTTGACGAAACAGAAAAAAACGGAACTTATGAAATAAAAATTTCAGCACAAGATAACCCGTTAATAAATGAAGAAGTGCTTGCAAAAGTCGATGACGGGGTGGATTTGTATGTTGAATATTTAAAATCCGGAGTTGCACAAAAAAGCAGTATTGACTTAATAAAAGACTTAAAAGACAAAATCGTTATTGAAAATGTAGGCGGTTCGGCATATAGAACATTGAGCAGAGTACTAAAAAAGCTTGATATTGCTGATAAGTTTGTATGGTTCAATGTTGAGGAAGATCCGTTTTTTCACTCAATAGGCAAATATGACCGTACACCAAAGGGCGAAAAAGCTTTCTATGACTACTCTGTAGATGCAACGGTTGTAGCTAAACGTGCAGACGGAAACAGATATTTTCCGGTTATAGAAACGCTTCATTACAATGAAAAATTAAAAAATATGCCTGTCGGAACTACAGTTTTAATAACTGACCCTGACCATGACAGACTGACAATTACGCAAACTGAAAGTGTTTCAAGGATTTCAGAACTTGAAAAAGCGGGCATTGATTACATTCAACTTAATAATGACACAATTTTAACCGTATTTACTGCAAATCAGGCGTTTTTAATGCTTATGGATTTCTGGGCAAAACAATTAAAAGTACAGGGTTTGTGGGACAAACATCCGCGCTTTATGATTAAAACAACAGCATCTGCAATTTCATGGGATGAATGGGCTAAAAAGCAGGGAGTAAAAGTTGTTAACGTTCCTGTCGGATTTAAAGAAATAGCAAATATAATGAAAAAAGTTGAAGCACAATTGGATAAGAACGTGGTTGTTGATGACGTTTTTGGAAACCACATTGATTTAGGCAAAAATCCGAAGTTATTATTCGGCGGTGAAGAATCCGGCGGAATGATTATGGGTACGGAAGAACTTATTAAATCAAATTCCGGCAGATGTGCAGTTGCAATGAGAGAAAAATCTGCAACAGAAGCTATTATTGTAGCATCAGCGTTGATTTCAAAACTTCAAAATATATCACTTTCTGATTATCTTGTTCAAATATTTGACGAAAATGAAATTATCGGACGGTTTGATACTCGTGTCGACATAGCTTATTATAATGAGTCCGAGCCTGACATTAATAAACTTAAAGAAGCTAAAATTGCGGGTGAGGAAAAACGCACAAAAAATGATTTATTCTACCTTTCAATGGCTATGGGTGTAAAAGAAGGAGAAATGACACTTGAGGATGTAAAAGAAGTTCTTAATGATGCGTTCAAGAGCCTTATTTTTGACAACCTTGTTTCAATAAGATTTGTCGGTGACGGAACTTATCTTGAATTTACCGACAAATATATAGAAATAAGACCGTCAGGAACCGATGCCAAAACAAAAGCTTACGGAGGCGGTTCTGATAAAGGAATAATTGAAACTTACGCAGATAATCTCGGAAATTACTCCGGTGACAGGACAGAACTTCATAAAAAATTCATAGATGATAAATTCTACGACGAAACAAAAGATAAAGCTATGGAATATTACCTTGCGTTCGTTGAAAAAGATGTGAATAATGCACCGTTTGTAATTCCGGAATATAAATTTTAATTGGAGGTTTTTATGAAAAATTTGAATAAACATATTGAACATACATTATTAAAACAGGATGCAAAACTTGAGGATTTTATAAAACTGTTTGCAGAGGCTAATGAGCATAAGTTTTTAGGTGTTTGCATAAATCCGGCTTATGTAAAACTAGCTAAAGAACATCTTACAGGCAGCAAGGTTGTTACTGTTGTGGGATTTCCTCTCGGCGCAAACAGGTCTGATGTCAAAGCGTTTGAAACATCACGTGCTGTCGAAGACGGCGCAGATGAAATTGATATGGTAATCAATGTTACAGCACTAAAAAACAAAGATTATGACTATGTTGTAAATGATATCAAAGCTGTCAAAGAAGCTTGTAATGACAAACCTTTAAAAGTAATTTTGGAAACAGATTTGTTGGAAAAAGATGAAATTAAAAAAGCTTGCGAACTTTGTATCGAAGCGAAAGCTGATTTTGTAAAAACTTCAACAGGTTTTGTAAAAAATGGTGTCGGTGCAAAAGCCGAGGATGTAAAACTTATGTTTGACACAGTTTCACCTTATGGTTTGAAAGTAAAAGCTTCAGGTGGAATTAGAGATAAAGAAGCTGCTATAAAAATGCTTGAGGCAGGTGCAGAAAGATTAGGTACAAGCTCCGGTGTAAAAATCGTTACAAACTAATTGACCATGCTATAATATTTATTAAGGAAATAGCATAATGGGCGATGAAGATAAACAGTTTGATGCCACACCGAGAAAACTCGAGCAGGCTAGAAAGGAAGGACAGGTTGTTAAGTCTAAAGACTTTTCAACTGCAGTTTCGTTGCTTATTTTGTTTTCTGTAATTTTTGGACTTGCACCATTCATTTGGAATCAAATTATTCAACTTTATACTCTGTTGTATGAACAAATTCCCAACGCGCATCTTTCTGATGTCGGGATGACATACATACTCACAGTTACAATAAAATGTGCTGTGCTTATAATCGGACCAATATTATTTATCGCGTGGTTCATCGCAATAATGGCTGATTTTATTCAAGTAGGCCCACTCGTTGCAACAGCGCCGCTTGTGCCAAAATTGGACAAGCTTAACCCGACTAAATATTTTAAAAATATAATGTCGATAAAGACTCTGTTTGAATTATTTAAAAACATCGTAAAAGTTCTTTTGTTGGGTTATATCGGCTACAGCGTTTATATGTCGCATATCGAAACGATTTTGATGCTTGCAGCAATTGATAACAATTTCGCGGTAATGATTGAATTCGGGAAACTCATCACCGACTTTATTTTTAAAGCTTGTATCGCCTTTTTGGTCATAGCTGCCGCTGATTACGGAGTTACCAAATGGAAATTTTTAAAAGATCAAAAAATGTCTTTTAAAGAAATTAAAGATGAATACAAAAACACTGAAGGTGATCCGAATGTTAAAGCAGCGCTTCGCCAACGCCGTATGCAAATGCTTCAAAAAGGCATGATGGATGCCGTACCTGATGCTGATTTTGTTGTTACAAATCCAACTCATATCGCTTGTGCTTTAAAATACAAAGCTGAAGAAATGGCATCACCCATGCTTATTGCAAAAGGTACGGAACTTATTGCAAAAAAAATCATCGGTATTGCAAAAGACCATGGAATTCCGGTCATCGAAAACGCTCCGGTTGCTCGAGCACTTTACAAAATGGTGGATTTAAACCAACAAATTCCGCCCGAACTTTACAAAGCAATAGCAGAAATTTTACTTTTTGTATACAACTTGAAAAATACTACAAATAAAGGTAAAATAAAATAAAATCTATGCTAGAATATATTTATAATCATGGTTATGCAGAATAGAAACAAATTACAAGAATATATAGATTTAGTCCAAAAAGTCGCTAAAATTGAACACAGACGTATACCATCGCACATGGTAGACTATGAAGAACTTGTGTCTATCGGAATTTTGGCGGTTCAGGTTTTAATTAAAAACAAAACGCCCGAACAATTGGAAAAATATAATGCTGCATACGTCGCAACTGCTGTCAGATGGGCTATTAGAAACGAATTAAGAATAAGATATAAATGGTACTCCTTAAAACATAAATCTGATGATGAGTTTGATGAGGAAGAAGCCGTTGAAGGTATGGACATGCAGAAAGCAAAAGTCCGTGAAGCTGTTTACGAAACCATCTTAAGTATAGATGGTCTTGCTGCTGCAGCCAGTGATAATGATTCGCCGTTTGATTTCTTAAAAGACGGGCATGCTCAACCTGATGAACAAGCAGAAATTACGGAAATGGGTCGCATGATTAGAACCGCAATCGCAAAACTTCCGGCAAAAGAAAGAACTGTAGTTGAATACCGTTTTTACAGAAATATGCAAGTTAAAGATATTGCAACACAAGTAGGTCTATCACCGTCACGTGTCACACGTATCGTACAATCATCGCTTAACTCGGTTAAGGAATACTTAAACGCACACGAACAATTCGGCTACTAACCTTTAATTATTTTAACCCTATCATCTTCTTTGATTTCTAGAGGTTGCGGAAGGTTTTTGATGTAATTTGCGGTATAAACATTTTTGTCTACATCAAATTTCTTCACTACATAATCAGGATTTGGATTTACCGGTAAATAATTATCACCGCCGTACGCAAAGAAATCATCACAGGCTACAGTGAATTTTCGAGTTTCGCTCGGATTATTTACATCAATTTTTGATTTTGAACCGTCTTTATTTATATATTGCAAATCCTTTAATTCACCTTTATCAGTTACGGTATATTCAAGTCCTGAAACAAGCAGAATACCAGGTTTGTAATCAGATTTTTCAAAAGATTTTGCGCCGACTTTTATGGCATCAACAATTTGTTTTTCAGACAATTCACAAATCATCATTTTGTCATCAAAAGGTGTAATATCGCTTATTCTTCTTGAATCAATTTTACCTTCTGGGAAATAACCTCTGATATTAGCAGCATTTAAAATACCAATATCAGTGCCAAGCTCATGACGCATCGCATCCACAATTACGTTACCATGAGGGTTATTTTCTATTAATCTGTTCTTAGGCACAGGAGCTGTTGTTTTTATTTCGGCTAAAACTTCAGGTTTACCTATAATAGCTTCTACCGCTGTTTTATAAGGCAGAGTTCTTGCATAAACATCGGAACGCATTACGTTATTTTGAACTTTTATCAGTTTTCCCTCATTGTCGAATACAGTTTTTAATACACCTGCAAACTCACCATCCTTGCCAATTTGAGTAAGCAGTACAGGCTCGCCTGATTTTGAGTAAAGCAGATTGTCACCTTCTTTTACTCCTTTATACAAGTCATGAGTGTGTCCGCCCAAAATAATATCAATACCGTCAGTTTCTTGTGCCAAGCGCTTATCCATATCTTTTCCGATATGCGAAAGTACAATTATTTTGTTAATACCCTGTGCTTTTAAGTTATTAACTTCTTCTTGAACTTTTTTAATTGTGGTATCAATATCATCAATAGTAATATCTTGAAGTGACTCTCTCGTCCCGACTCTTTCTAACGCATCGGAAGGAGCAGTACCTATAATACCGAATTTTTCACCATTATATTCTTCAATCTTTGATTTTTGGATTTTACCTGCCATTGGACTATCAGATTTAACCGTAACATTAGCTGCAAGAATATTATACTTAGCATCCGACAATGTTGTTGCAAATGCGCCCGGAGTTGCATCCATTTCGTGGTTGCCAAGAGCATTTGCCGTAACTCCTATCCAGTTTAAGAAATTACTTGCAACTTTATTTTTCATCGGATTTGAACCTAACAAAATATCGCCTGATGCAAGCTTGAGTTTAACACCATTTGATTTCATAGCATCAAACTGTTTTGAAATTGCACAGATCCTTTCCATTTGAGTCATTTTGCCATGTAAATCTGCAATATAAAAAATATCCGCTTCGACCTGTTTTTTTTCAAATGTATCAGGTTTTTGCGGCTGCAAAACCGGATTTGAATTATTCGCTTTAGGAGCAGTTTGCGGTATAACACCGGATTTTTGTGTTGCATTTATTAATAAATTCATATTTTTCCACCTTTGCTATATTAACTTTCCTCAAAATTTTTTTTGCTAAAAAAAAGCTTAATGTTAACTAACATTAAGCACTTTTTTTCATTTCTTTATAAGATTTTAAACCTTCTACCCAGTTTTCAACGACATTGACATCATCGCCGACCACTGATTGCGGTAACGCCGCATGGTGAATTTTTGGTAACAGATAATCTTCCGAATATTCTACCGGTTTTGAAACACCATCGTCAGTATCGTTACAAACAAATATCAATTTGCCGTTTCTATCCGTTTTAACGTCTGTAATAGTTATTTCATGCCCGTTTATAATTGTATTTGTATTGTCTACCTGTGTATAACCGATAATAACATTTTCCCCCATTTTCAATGCATCAATTATTTGTCTTTTCATAGTGTTAAAATCAGTTTCATACCCGATAAGTTTTGCATTTTCATCAACCGTTTGATATGTGACCGAAAGTTTATTTTTGTCTTCCACAACAGACTCTGTGAAGGTTTTTTCAAACTCAATCAAACCTTTGTCATTTTGATTAAATTTACCGGCGCGCTTGTCTGTCAAGCTGTCATAAGACTGTTGCGAACCGACTTGCATAAATGTTGACTGCATCAATACATCAACAGAAGAACGTTCGAGTTTGTCTTTATCAATAGTTTGAATATGCGCTCTTACAATCGCATTTTTGTCAGGTGCAAATGTAAGATGAGCTTCATCAAAATTATCAGCCTTATATGGGATTTCAAAAGCATTCAAAAGCCAAATCGCATCTAATGTATTGTCCGCAAGGTTTTTCATTTTTATCGTTTTGTTAACTGACATTTCAGGAGAGCTCAACCCTTGTACAAATCTGGCAAATTCTGCCGGATGTTTTTGAGCAAGATTAAATTCAATACTTGAAGCTACACAAGTTCCGGAATGTTCAACATTTTCTTCTCCCGCGGCATGCTGATTTAATGCAGCAACTTGATTTTTGTATTGACTTGGAATATTACCAAATTGTTGAGTTATAATATGCGGATCTGCAAGAATTGCAACTATTTGAGCAAAAATATCCGCATTAGTAAGTCCTTGAGCCCGCGGGGTCGTAACTGTTTTATACAAATTATCAAGAGTTGTGGAATTGTCGTTTGAAGAAGAATTTAGCAAGATACCGCTTTTAAGAAGATAATTCAACTGTTTTTTGGTATCTTTTGATGCAACCTTCAATAACTCGTTATATTTATTTTTTTCGTCAGCAGATGCCAGCTCCGTTCTGACTTGTTGAGCCGGCAAACTTGTAGAAGTGAAATTTATAGCGACAGGATTAGACACAAAATCTGATTTTGAACTTACGGCATCATTTTTTTTAACAGCAGTAGCCTTAAACACACCTGATGTGTTATAATTATTGTATTGGAAACTATTTACACCTGTTGAATACACAATTCCACCTACACTACTATTATAATAAAAAAATAAAAAGTAAAAAATTTGCCAATTTCGTTAACAAATGTAAAGAAAACATGAAAATAAAACAACTAACAACTGAACAACTTATTATTTCGATTGACAGACTCACTCGTTTTAAAGAACCTGAAATCAAGTATCTTAGAGTGTTTAAAGATGTGATTTTGAACAATCTTATTGAACCAAAGTTCAAAAAATCAGACCTTGACGAAATGGATTATGAAGAAATAAAAAACCTTGCCGAAAAAATTATTAATTATTCACTACCGAAAAGCAACGATTTTACAATAAATCAAAAATTATATGATTATGAAAATTCAATTTTCAATATTACAGAAAAGGCGAATAGATTATTAAAAAATAAAATTAACTACAAAGAAATAATAAAACTTTTGCCCGATAACATTCCACAAAATCTGAAATTTTTAAAAACACTTGAATTAAACTCAAAAGAAAGATACTGCTTTCCTGTCGAAAAAGTTTTACTTTGTGAAGGTATTACGGAGGAAATTCTTTTGCCTGAATTTGCCCGAATTTGCGGGTATGATTTTGAACAAAACGGCATATATATAATTTCAGCAGGCGGGAAAAATCAGGTAGTAAAATATTTTTACAACTATGCAGAATGCTTAAAAATACCTATTTTTGTGCTTTTAGATAACGATGCTCAAAAAAACTTGCAAGAAATCAAACCCAAACTGAGAGAATTTGATAAAATTCATCTTGTAAAAAGCGGAGAATTTGAGGATCTTTTACCAAACTCATTATTAATAAAAACACTCAACTATGCAACACAAAACATCTCACTTGCGCCAATAGAAGGGCTTGAGAACAGCACATCTAAAGTAGAATTTTTGGAAGATTTTTTCAGACACAGAGGACTTCATGAATTTAAAAAAGCGGAATTTGCTCAAACCGTAAAGCAAAATATCACAGGACTTGATGATGTTTCATCTGAAATTAAAGAAATTATTAAAGAATTAGCGAATAAAAATCCTATTTTTGCACAAAATATTATATACCGTTACAATTGATTTTATAATATATATAAATTAAAATTGATTTATGATAAAAATAAAAGACTTATATGTGGAATATCAAGCCAATAAAGGGGTATTAGGCAAGAAACAAGTAATTCATGCCGTAAATGGAGTCAATCTTGAAATAAAAAAAGGTGAAATTCTTGCTCTTGCCGGAGAATCAGGATGCGGAAAATCGACTCTTGCAAAAGCAATTTTAAAGCTTGAACCCATAAAATCAGGTGAAATTTTATACGAAGCTAAAGATTTAAGGAAATTTGCTCAGATGATTTTTCAAAATCCTTACGCAAGCCTTAATCCAAAAATGAAAATTGGCGAAATTTTGAGAGAACCACTTGAAATTAATACGGATTATTCAAGAGAAAAAATTTTTAAAATTGTAAAAGAAAAAATTAAGCTTGTCGGACTTGATGAAAATTGTCTTGAACTTTATCCACATGAATTTTCAGGAGGTCAACGCCAGAGAATTGCTATTGCAAAAGCTCTGATGTTAGAGCCTGAATTTATATTGGCAGACGAACCTGTCAGTGCGTTAGATGTAAGTATTCAAGCTCAAATCATAAATCTTATTAAGGAATTAAAAGAAAAATACGGATTAACATTTTTGCTTATTACACATGACATGAGTGTAATAAAATATCTTGCAGACAGAACTGCCGTAATGTATTTGGGAGAAATCGTTGAAATCGGTAAGACATCGGATATTTTTGCAAAACCTCTTCATCCTTATACAAAAGCTCTTTTAGGTTCCATTCCCCAAATCAATAAGTGTGATAAAAAAGTTTTATTAAAAGGCGACTTACCTTCACCTGCTGACTTGCCAAATGGCTGCAAATTCCATACGCGTTGCCCGAAAGTTATGGAAAAATGTAAAACTTGTAATCCACAAGAAAAGGGTATATCACATATTGTAAAATGTTTTTTATATGAATAAATCTGTGATATAATCAGCGTATGGACAGAAAAATCGTTACTACAAACAGAAAAGCATTCCACGACTACAACATTTTAGAAAAATATGTAGCCGGCATTGTGCTGACAGGAACTGAAATTAAATCAATTCGCAAAAATGCAATCAACTTAAAAGACAGTTTTTGCAAAATTGAGGATAATGAAATTTTTCTGTACAAATGCCATATTTCACCGTACGAACAGGGAAACAGGTTTAACCATGATGCAGAACGTGTCAGAAAACTACTACTTACAAAAAAAGAAATTCTAAAAATGCAAACCAAAGTAAAACAAGACAGCTATACAATTGTTCCATTGGAAGTCTTTTTATCACACGGCTTTGCAAAGGTTGAAATAGGGCTTGCGAAAGGTAAAAAACTTCACGACAAACGCGACGATATTGCAAAAAAAGACCTTAAGCGTGAAATGGACAGAGCAAGTAAGATAAAATATTGAATACCCTCCCTTGAGGGGAGGGTGGAAATCTTTGATTTCCGGGTGGGTGTAATGAAAGTTATTATTTTAGGAAAAGGCGAAATGCTGGCAAACTTAATTGAAGGCACAATTGATGCCGGATGTGAGATTGCTGGTGTTTTTAGATACGAAAGTACCAAACGTAAAAACATTTTGGACTTTTTTAGAACATCACATGACCTTACTTTGATAAAACAATACAATTTGCACGAAATCAAATGCAAATCCGCAAATTCAGAAGCTTTTAAAAAAGAAGTTTTGAGGCTGAATGCTGATGTGATTTTGGTCGGAACATGGGGTGAAAAGCTGAAAAAAGAAATTATAGACCTTCCTGCAATTGCAACTGTTAATGTACATCCGTCTATGCTCCCAAAATACAGAGGACCAAATCCATATTTACAAACCATTTTACACAGAGAAACAAAATCCGGCATAACTTTTCACCTTGTAAACGAAGAATTTGATAAAGGGGCAATTATTGCACAAAAAGAAATTAAAATTCTGCCAAATGATACAGGAAAAGAGCTAAAAGAACGAACAGTTTTTCAAGCTCGTTTGATGTGCGCGGAAGTTTTGAAAAAACTTGAATACGGGCTTGTAATTCCAATTGCACAAAATGAAAATGAAGCAACATATTTTTCAAACATCAAACCGGAAGATATGATGCTTGATTTTGAGCATGAAACTGCCGAACAAATTCATGCCAGAATACGCGCACTTCACCCATGGCTTCCTTGCTACATAACTTATAAAGGCAAATACTACATTCCAAATCCTTACAAGCTAAGAATAGTTAACAGCAAAACAAGCGCATTTACAATTAAATGCAAATGCGGAAAATACCTTGAAATGAGTGAAGTAAAACCTTACAAACGTTTCAAAATCTTTTAATTT
>CAYPDZ010000018.1:13333-21387 GCA_964409575.1 uncultured Muribaculaceae bacterium
TGTACAAAAACTTGGCAAATACCCGAGTTCCATTAACCATTTTATAACTTCATCAAGTGAGCGTCTATCGGAAACATCAAACTGAGCAGAGTCATCTTTTTCAGGCATCGGATTAAAATATCCGCCTACACTTGTTTTTGAAGCACCTGAAATTTGAGAAACTCCGAGTTTCAACAAACGAGCTCTGCATTCCGCACTTTCTCTTGTAGAAACAATCATGCCCGTATACGGTACTGCAATTCTTATGCAAGCGGTAATTTTTGCAAAAATATCATCATCTATACCGTTATCAAACTCATCAGGGTCAATATCGTCTGCTTTTTTGATACGCGGAACGCTGATTGTATGCGGTCCGACACCAAATGCTGCCTCCAAATGCTCAGCATGCATTAAAAGTCCGGCAAATTCATAACGATAACTTTCTAATCCGAATAAAACACCTAAACCGACATCGTCAATTCCACCCTGCATCGCTCTGTCCATAGCTTCCGTATGGTATTTATAATTGTGTTTTGGACCTGTCGGGTGAAGCGTTTCATAACTTTCTTTGTTATAAGTTTCTTGAAACAAAATATATGTACCAATTCCGGCATCATGAAGTTTTTTATAATTTTCAACAGTTGTTGCCGCAATATTAACATTTACACGTCTAATTGCTCCATTTTTATGTTTAATTGAATAAATTGTATTAATTGACTCCAAAATATATTCAATCGGGTTATTAACAGGATCTTCTCCCGCTTCAATTGCAAGACGCTTGTGCCCCATATCTTGAAGTGCAATAACTTCATTTTTAATATCTTCCTGTGAAAGTTTTTTCCGTGGAATATGAGTATTTTTCTTATGATAAGGACAGTACACACAGCCGTTTACACAATAATTTGAAAGATAAAGCGGAGCAAATAGAACAATTCTGTTTCCGTAATAATCTTTTTTAATTTTTTCGGCAAGTGCAAAAATTTCCTCATCTCGTTGATTACTTGCCAAAAGAACGGATGCCTCTCTATGCGACAAACCTTTACCGAGTTTTGCTTTCTCCAAAATTTCATCAACAAGAGTTAAATTATCTTTATTCTCATCTGCATATTTCAATGTTTCAAGAATTTCTTCATGAGAAATAAATTCTTCTGCATTATGTGAATTTTTATTATACATTACCAATCTCCCTTAAAAAGTTATTATTCCACCGCCTATAAGGTGTTTGTCATTTAAATCATAAATTACGCCGGACTGCCCGCGAGTAACTGAATTTATAGGTTCTTCAAACTCAATATCTGCAAAGTCATCAAACAATCTGACATGAGCCTTCTTGTGAGGCATATTGTAGCGAATTTTAACCCAAGCATCAAATTCAGACACTTCCGGCTTATACGTCAAATTCAAATTTTCGATTTTCACAACCTTTTTATAATTATCTTCCTCACGTCCAACATAAACGATATTTTTTACAGCATCAATGTCAACTACATACAAAGGATAAGGTGCCGCAATTCCGATACCTCTGCGTTGTCCGACAGTAAACTTATAAGCTCCGTCATGCTCTCCCCATTTTTTACCGGTTAAAACATCTATGAAGTCACCTTTTTTAGTGCCAAATCTGTCAATCAAAAACGATTTTGTTGTCATTGGTTTTTGGATAAAACAAATATCCTGACTTTCTTTTGAGTCTTTTGGCGGTAGGTCAAAATCTATAGCCATCTGCTTTACTTGAGCTTTTTTATAATGGTAAAGTGGAAAAATCGTTTTTGAAAGTTGTCTTTGTCCCAATCTGTAAAGAAAATATAATTGATCTTTATGCTCATCTTTTGCCGGATAAAGTTTATAAATCCCGTCAATACATCTCACATCCGCATAATGACCCGTAGCATAAACATCTGCACCTAATTTGTCAATCGCGAAATCAAACAATTCTCCCCATTTTATAAACTCATTACACATTATACAAGGGTTGGGAGTATTTCCGATTTTATATTCATTCTCAAAATAATTTATAACTTTTTGAAAAAATTTGTCTGTAACTTCGCAAACTTCATGCCTGATACACAACTTATCGGCAACTCTTTTTGCATTTTGTACAACAGCATCAGCAGCCACAGAATTAACCATTTTACCTGTAATTCCGATAACATCATATCCTTGTTGTTGTAGTAAAAGTGCCGTGACAGAACTGTCAACTCCTCCACTCATTGCTACAACTGCTGTTTTTTTAGTTTCATTCATAAAATAATTATAATCCGAACATTTTTTATAGTAAAATAATTTTAAAGGAGTATAAAATCATGGAAATTAAAACAGTAATTTTAGCAGCAGGCAAAGGTACAAGAATGAAATCTGATACAATAAAAGTTTTGCACAAAATCTTTGGAAAAACAATTCTTGGATATGTGCTTGACAGCGTTAAAAATATTGCAGAACAATCTATCGTAATTGTAGGTCACGATGCGGAAAAAGTAACAGAATTTGTTGAAAAGAATTATAATAATGCACAAACAGTTTTGCAATCTCCACAATTAGGAACCGGTCATGCTGTTTCTATGGCATGTCCAAAACTTGAAAAATTCAACGGTCAAGTTGTAATTCTAAATGGAGATATTCCGCTTATTACCGCAAAAACGATTAAAAGTTTTATTGATTTTCATAATTCAAATAATTCGGATCTAACCGTTATGAGCGCCATTCTTGATGATCCGGCAAGTTACGGCAGAATTATAAGAGAAAATGACAATTCCCTGAAAGCAATTGTAGAGGCAAAAGATGCAACTCCAGAACAAAGAGCCGTAAAAGAAATTAATGTCGGAGTTTACTGTTTGAATTGGGCAAAAATTAAACCAGCATTCTCTCAATTGACAAGTAACAATGCACAAGGAGAATATTACCTGACCGATATTGTTTCTTGGGCAAAAAATCAAAATTTGAATGTAAATGCTTTCATTATGGAAAATACGGAAGAAATGTATGGTATAAATTCGCGTCAAGATCTTGCTTATGCAACTAAAATAATGAATGACAGAAAACTTGCAAACCTGATGGATAATGGGGTTACAATCGTTGACCCGTCATCAACATGGATTTCAGAAGATACCGAAATCGGCGCTGACACAATAGTTTATCCGGCAACATACATCGAAGGGAAAAATAAAATCGGACGGAATTGTCAAATTGGTCCTTGTGCACATCTAAGAGGTGATGTTGAAATTGCTGACAATTGCAAAATCGGGAATTTTGTCGAAGTTAAAAAAACTAAAATTGACCATAATACAAACGCCGGTCATTTGAGCTATATTGGCGATGCGGAACTCGGTTCACACGTCAATATCGGCGCCGGAACAATTACGGCAAATTACGACCCGATTTCTAAAACTAAAAGTAAAACCATTTTAAAAGACAACGTTAAAATCGGCTCAAACACCGTACTTGTGGCACCTGTTGAGGTTGGAGAAGGCACAAACATAGGTGCCGGAAGTGTAATAACCAAAAACATAGGCGAATGGGCATTAGCACTCACACGTGCTCCTTTGAAAGTTATTGAAAAATGGGTTAAACATTAATCAAAATTTACAGGTTCTCGCTGGATTTTTTCAATTGCTTCGCGTGCTGTAAAGACAAGCGTTTCTGGTACATTTTCGATTGTTGTAAACTGTCTTAAGACATCAACAACCCGCTTGAATGAACGTACAATGTCACCTTCACCCATATCAATCTGTTCAATTATAGTTTCCCATTCGGCACCTTCAACCCAGAGTTCAATCAATGAACTAAAGTAAGGATTTATATACATAGGTGCTTCTACCGAATATTTTGTCTGAACTTTTTCAACCTTACGGCGAATATTTCTGATTAAATTCAAAGTTTTTCTGACAGGCTCCGAAATTGGCAAATAAGGAATATCAATTCTCAAATCCTCGGTTGTAATAGCGCAAACGACTGCCGCCAATTGTGCCGGAGTGAGATTTTCAAGCACTCCAGAAAAAATAATCTCCGATATGAACAATTCATTTTCCGAACGCACTTGAGATGTCGTAACTCCAAATTCGGTCGGATAGTCATCTTTCAAATAATCCATATCAATCAAAACACTTCTATGAGCGAGAAATTTATTCCAAAAAATATCTTTTTGCTTCTCAATTTCTTTTTCTAATTTCTTGTAACGACCCGAAAAACGTGCTAAAACTTCAATATTTTTAGAATGTTTTTTGTAAAGTTTACAAGTATCACAATGAAAATTATGCATTTTTTCAAGCATCTTTTTTGTTTGGTCACCAAATTGCTTAACTTCTGCCGATAATGGGCGATTTTTTGCGCGCTCTTGTTTGCAAACCTTTTTATAGGTTTGACGATTTTGAACATAAATACGACGTAATTTATCATATTCATGTAATTCATTATCAGATAATTTATATGGACATACAAAATCTCTTGAATTTATTTCGTTTTTCAATTGTTCTTGTGCCTTTAACAACGGCTGTAAACGAGTTCCAGATGAAAAATACCCAAAACTTTTTAAAATCAACTCTTTAGCTTCATCAAGGCTAAAACGCTGTAACAAGTTCAACACCATTGAATATGACGGTGAAAAACGGCTTTCTAACGGATTTGCATCACTCAAAACGAGTTCTGCAACTTCTTCAGGTGATTGAAATTGAGTGCCGACAATAGTAACATAGCCGATTTCATCCATTCCGCGACGTCCTGCACGACCTGACATCTGCAAAAATTCACTTGCCGTAAGCATCCTGTGTCCACTGTCTGTTCTCTTGCTCGTTGAACTTATTACAGTAGAGCGCGCCGGCATATTAATCCCTGCCGCAAGTGTTTCCGTTGCAAATACAACTTTTATCAAACCCTTTTGGAAAAGTTTTTCAACCAAGCCTTTCCACGCAGGCAAAAGTCCGGCATGGTGAGAAGCCACACCGCACAAAAGATATTCAATATGTTTGTTATTATATAAATGCGGATTTTCGGCAATGTATTCGTCAATAATTTGTTGAATTTGCGCTCTTTCACCTTTTGTAATCAAATCAAGAGATGCACATTTTTCCATCTGTTCATCACACTTTTTACGAGAAAAAGTAAAATATATTGCAGGAAGCATATCATTTTGTTCAAGATTTCTTATTATATCTTTTACATAACTTTTTTTATTTTGAAGTTTTCTGCCAAAAACTCTTTTTTCAGGTTTAATTTTTTTATTAAGCTGACCGCTTGGAGTCAAAAGCGGTAACAATTTTGTTGGCTGTGAACTGTCAAAATAGAAAAATCTCAAAGGTACCGGTCTGAAATCAGTATCGACAAGTTCGGTTTTTGAATGAACTGTATTTATCCAATCCGTCAATTCATCAGCATTTGCAACTGTTGCAGAAAGAGCAATTATTTGAACATTTGTCGGACAATAAATAATGCTTTCTTCCCAAACCGTACCGCGCTGTTCATCATTCATATAGTGAACTTCATCCAAAACAACGTATTTTACATCTTTCATATTATCCGCAACTGCCCCAAAATTTGTACCATAAAGCATGTTCCGAAAAACTTCCGTTGTCATTACAACAATTTGTCCGGTGCGATTTAATGAAGTATCACCGGTCAATAATCCGACTTTGTCATAACCATATTTCTCACCAAAATCATAATATTTTTGGTTAGAAAGAGCTTTTAAAGGTGTTGTATAAAAAATTCTCGTACCTTCTTCCAATGCTCTATGGATTGCATGCTGTGCAATAACAGTCTTTCCGGCACCGGTCGGCGCACACACAACAACACTTTTACCATTATTTATAAAATTACACGCATTTTTCTGAAATTCATCCAGCTCAAAAGGGAACTCGTACATTAATTTATCCTCATCTTTGGATATTATGACAGAAATATTAATATTTGTAAACATGTTAAGAAATTTAGGCAATTATTATTTTTATGGAAGTTAGAATAAATGTGTAGAAAAAAGAAAGGCAACAATTATGCAAATTACCCCTTACAATAACAACCAACAAAACTTTGGTATGGCTATTAAAGCTGACAAACGTACAATGGCATTATTAGAAAGAAGACTCAATCCCGACCAATGGGAAGAATTAAAAGATATTGTCATCGCACACAAAAATAACCCTGTTGATGTAGTGCTCGCAAATTTTGATAAAAAAGGTAAAATTACCGCAACTATTACAGATGGTGAAAATTTCTCTGAACAAGCAACAGAAGGCGGTTTCCGTCTATTCAAACGCTCTCCGTTCAAATTCATCAAAAAACAAGCTAATAGAGCTGATGAATTGAATGAAGTTCGTGCAAATATGCAAGATGTAAAGAATGAAGTTTTAAATGAATTAGCGTAAAAGGAAAGTGAATTATGCAAGTAAACAATAATCTTAATACAAATAATACAGCTTTTGGAGCAAGACTCCGAGTAAAACCTGAACACATAGATCATGTTATGAATACAATCGACAGCAGATGTGATATGAAAGGTTTAAAAAGAATTTATAATGCATTAAAAACCGGAGAAACAGGACTTGGCAAAGATGAAGTTGTTTTCATCGAGCCTGTTCTGCAACGCGGAAAAAGAAAACTTGATCCTGAATGTGGCTTTATGAAGGCAAAAATCGGAGAATGGGACTATACCAACGATGTAATTCCAACGTTTTCATTCTGGAGCTTGCCCCACTATTTTGAAAAAATACAAAGACTTACAAAAGAAAAATTTATGGATGCATCAACCAGATTAACAGCTCGTGCTGATGAATTGGTAGAACAAAGTGACAGAATGTACGACAGAATACTCGGAATAGAAAAATTCGGTTCAAGAAAACCTTGTCCGGAACGCGACAACTTGCTTGACGGGATTTTTTCAATTCTATCGAAAAAAGATTAAAACATAAAGGAGAATATTATGCATATAAATGTGAATTGTAACCAACCAAAAGCTCAAAGCTTTGGCGCAATACACTCAAGTGATACAGTGAACAAAATAATAAAAAGCAGAATAAAAACTTATGCCGAGTTTGAAAAATTAGACCAAATTGTAGAAAAAGCAAAAGACAATAATCTTGTAGACATCAATCTTTTACCTTGCATGGATGACACAATTTGTGCTAACATTTTTGCGAAAGACGATGTATCAAGTTTTTTCACAAGAAGAAGTGAAAACTTCTTCACAAAAACTTTTGGAGGCGGTATTGTAGGATTTATTGAAAAATGTTCAAATATAGCAGATAAAGCCGCTATAAAAGTACAAAAAGCCAAAGATATTGCTGACAGCGAAGTATTTAACAAATTGAAGTAATAAAAAAGCTCCCAATCGGGAGCTTTTCTTTTCACAATGCCGATAAATTAACTAAAATCACAACAACTACAGTATTAGCTAATCTTGTCAAATCCTGTATATTTTCTGAGAACTTCCGGAATAATAATTGTTCCGTCCTCTTGCTGATAATTTTCAACAATTGCGGCAAATGTTCTGCCAACCGCAAGCCCTGAACCATTGATTGTATGAACAAATCTGGTTTTGCCGGTTTCTTTGTCACGGTACCTGATATTTGCACGTCTTGCCTGATAATCACCAAAGTTTGAACAGCTTGAAATTTCTTTATAAGCATTGTAAGACGGCATCCAAACTTCCAAATCCCAACACTTGTTAGCTGAAAATCCGATATCACCGGTAGAAAGAGCTTCTCTGCGATATGGAAGTTCAAGTAATTGAAGCATTTTTTCAGCATCTTGAGTTAATTTTTCGTGCTCATCTTTGCTTGTTTCAGGAGTACAAAGTTTTACAAGTTCAACTTTATTAAACTGGTGAACTCTGATAAGCCCTCTTGTGTCACGTCCTGCCGAACCAGACTCACGTCTAAAACATGGAGTATAAGCTGTCATGTATTTAGGCAAATCATCTTCCGATAAAATTTCGCCGGAATAAATATTGGTAACAGGAACTTCTGCAGTCGGAATTAAGTACAAATCCTCATCAACACATTTGTACATATCCTCTTTAAATTTTGGCAACTGCCCTGTGCCTGTCATTGTAGCAGCATTTGCCATAAATGGCGGTAAAATTTCCTCATAAC
>CAYPDZ010000019.1:0-18943 GCA_964409575.1 uncultured Muribaculaceae bacterium
TTCCTTAGATGTATTAAGCATATCTTTAATACTGATATTTGAATTAGTTACAAATTTAATAACTATTTCATGCTCCATAGGTACGGTTTCAGCCTCCATACAGGACTTTAAAATAGCGTCCATTTTTTCATGTGCTTGTTTGTCTGTAATTTCTGCACTTGTCATAATCTTTTTTTTCCTTTCTAATTGTGTAACTACGTTTTTACTCTATTTTTTAGCCTTTTTAGACTTCTTTACGTAGACAGCGTAATAGCGGTCTAAGGCTTTATGAGTCTTGATTTTTTCCATTTCCTGATTTACTGAAATAAATACAGGGAGGTTTACGCCTTTTTTACTTTCTCTCTCGTATTTTTCCGTCAGAGCTTTTTTTACAGCGTTCCATTTTTCCTGTAATTCAGCCTTTTTGTAAGCTGTTACTTTAGCTTTCAGGTTTTCGATAAATTTTTTAAACATTTCTTATCTCCTTTTAAAATCGGTTTTAAAGCGGTTAAAATTTTTCTGATAATTAAATACTTATGTAAGAGCCTAAAAATTAAATCTCGTTAATTCTGGCCCGCTAGGATTTAATTTTTTATGTAATTCTCTAAACTGTTTTTATCGGTTTTAGGATTTTTCGATAAAAGTAAAAAGAATTTAGCCAGACGGTCAAAGTCTGGAGGGTCGGTCGAAAATGACACCGTAAAACTCATTCCGCTTTTAGTAGTCATTTCTATTTTTTCTGGTAAAGTTGCTGTCATTTTAGATTTTTCCTAAATTTTTGGTACACAAACTAAGCCCTGTAGACTCTGTCTAGTAGCTATTTTTTTGATGATGTAAACGACTAAAACTTAATTAAAATCCTAAACGATTTTTAAAGTCGTTAAAATCCTCTCTAGTTGCGTAATACTTCCCTCTTACCTTTTCAGCCTTTAATCTACCGTCTATAATATAAATTCGTAATTGAGCCGGCCCTATCGGTAACTCTCTTAACATTTCATTACCCGATAGTTTAGAAGTAGGTAAAGACTCTGTAACATTCTTTACATTTTGCATGTCTTTTTCTCTCCTTTGTGTTATATACTATTACATAGAATTACATACGGTTAAGTTATATCTAACTAACCTGTATAAGTCGTATGTAACTCTATGTAAGTAGACTATCAAAAATCTAAATTTATGTCAATAACCTTACTAAAATCTAATGTAAATATACTATGTAAAAACTAATAAAAAGGGGTTAAACTATGAATTTTAAAGACGTTCAGACTATGTTACAAAACTTAACTAATTACAAAATTACTCATAAAAAATTAGCTGACGCTCTGGGCGTTTCTGCTGGGGCCGTCTCCCAGAGGATAAATAATCCTAAAAGCATGCTAAGAATGGACGAAATAAAAAAGCTCGAAAATTATTTTATGGTAAATCTGCAAAGCCCGGACGAGGCATACAATTATAATAGAGCTTTTCAAAGGTCAGCCGATAAAATGAACACAATAGGCGGCCGCATACAGACGGTACGTAAATATCTTAACTTACTCGTATCAGACGTAGCTAACGACTTAAATATTAAACCTCGAACTTTAGGAGCATACGAGCGAAACGAAAATTACCCCCCAGCCGATTTTTTAAGTAATTTTATGGAGAAATATAACGTAAGCCCTAATTATTTATTAGAGGGATATAATCCAATGTTTAAAGAGTCTGACAATATAGAAGAGTCTACAGACTCAAAAGAAAATAACGACGACGATATTATAGAGCTGGAGCGTATCTATATAAAATCTGAGTGCGGAGCTGGTACAGAGCTTACGGGAGAGCCTTATATAGAGCCTTTTAGGATTAGTCGTCAGTCAATATCAGCATATTTACGCTGTAGCTCTCCAGATAATTTAAAATTATTTCAAGCGTCAGGAGATAGCATGGAGTCTAAAATATCTGACGGAGACTGGTTATTAGTTGATGTAGGACGTAGGGACGCCTCTATATCTGGAGTTTATATTTTTACTGCTAACGGCCGCTATCGCTGTAAGCGTCTTAATATGACTCTGGACGGACGCTTAGAGGTTAAATCCGATAATAAAAAATATGATATTGAGATAGTCGGCCCTGACTCTCAGATAGAAATAGGCATTATCGGACGAGTATTAAACAATTTGAGTAAAGGATTATAGGCATGGCAATTTTAATTTTATTAGTTTTAATAGTAGCTGTATTTTTAATCGTTTCAGCCATAGGCCCTGTAAAATTTAAGTATAAAACTTATTTTTTATCAGGCTATGTAAATCATAACGAGATAACCAGACTCCATAGAGGAGAATGTTTATTAAAATTTGAGTCTGGTAAATTCTTTATTATTCAGGATAAAGAGATAATAGAGGATATAAGCTCAGATATTTATAATATGCGTATCTGGGAGTATAAAGGCGGTCTGTACTTAGCTATAAAAATGAAAACTCATAGCGAGTATAAATTTAGTCTTGTAGACCCGGCTAAAAATTCTGAGGTTGCGTCTGCTGTAATCTATAAGTTATTTAACGGACTGGCTAAACGTCTAAAAGTCGAGCTGGTAGAGTGTGGAGAGTCAGATAGTGATAGAGACGACTAACAATACGGCTGTAGGCTATCGTAGGGTATCCTCTGACGAGCAAAAGGATAAATACTCTATCCCGGCTCAGATAGACCAGCAAGAGAAATATGCTAAAGAAAATGGTTTTAAAATAGTTAAAGCCTATGAAGTCTCCGAGAGTGCTAAAGAGCCGGGACGTAAGGGCTTTAATGATATGCTGGCTTACGCTAAAAAACATAAAATAGGGCATGTCTTATTTAAAAAAGCTGACAGGTCGGCTCGTAATGAGACTGACGCTGCTATGATAGTAAGACTGGCTCGTACTACAGATATTAGCTTTCATTTCATAGAAGAGGGCATGATTTTAAATAAAAACTCAAAAAATCACGAGTTTACTATTTATATGATAAATTGCGTTATAGCTACCCTCATGCCTCGTGATTTATCCGTAAATGTTTCTGGAGCGTTTGAGAAAAAAGCCAGACTGGGCCATTATCCTATGGTAGCTCCATACGGATATATAAATTATCGTAAGAGTAAAGGGGATACGTCGCATATTATTGTAGACCCTAATAAAGCTCCGTTTGTTAAGCGTATGTATGAGTTATACGCTACGGGCCATTATTCCTATAGGAGTCTGGCTAAGCAAATGTCAGAAGAGGGTTTTAGAATGTCCGCTAGTGTAAAATGTAGTAAAAAAAATGTAGAGACAATTTTAAATAATTGTATCTACATGGGAGATTTTATGTTTAAAGGTGTAAGATATGAGGGTAAACACGAGCCTATAATTACCAGAGAGTTATACCAGCAAGTACAAAAAATTATCAGGAGTCAGACTATAACTCGTCCTAATAAAAGAGAGTTTTTATACTCCGGGCTGTTTAAATGTTCACATTGTGGCTGTTCTTTAGTCGGAGAATTACATAAAGGTAAGTACATCTATTACCATTGTACAGGTAATAAAGGTGGAGACTGTAAGCGTAAATACATACCAGAGCCAAAAATAGAAGAGGCCCTACTAATGATATTAGAGGGCCTGAAAATGTCCGACGATACAGCTAAGCTGGTAATAGACGCTATTAAAAGACAATTAAAAGAAAATACCGACTATAGCCAGCATAAAGCCTTAGCAATAAATAAACAAATTGAATTACTACAAAATAGATTATCAAAATTATTAGATTTATACACAGACGGAGATATAGATAAAAAATCTTACGATAAAAAAAATAAACAATATCAATATGAATTAGACGAGCTTTTAATAACTCAGTCAAAAATAAATAAGACTCCGATAAAATATATTGAGAGGGCCAGAGATTTGCTTGAACTCTGTAAAAACGCTCCAGAGTGGTATTTACAGGCTGACTATGAAAAAAAGAGAGAATTGTTAAAATTGCTACACTCGAACTTTTTATATGACGGTCAAAAGCCACATTTTGAGCTTAATTCCGTCTTTAAGTTAATATACGATTTTAACAAAAATGAAAAAATTGTCGACGGGGGGACTTGAACCCCCACAGCTCGCGCCACATGCACCTCAAGCATGCATGTCTACCATTCCATCACATCGACATGAGAACATTAGCATGCTAACACAAAATTTTTATTTTGTAAACGCTAATTTAAATTTTAACATCCAATAACCATCTTTTACCGTCGGATGGAAGTTCTTATACAAACTATATTGAGATTGTACGTGCGTAAGAAGTTTTGAATATTCTATAAAATACTCTCCCTTCAAATCATCTTGAAATTTTCCTAGCCACGAAGTCGCTTTTGAAAAATATCGTTTTACAAAAATATCCTGATAATCTTTCATCTTATTTGTTTTTTGCAAAACTTTCTCTATCGCATAAAAAACATAAATCGGCGAAAAATTCTTTTTCTTTTTAGTCGCCGTAACCGCACCTTTGCGATTTTTACGATAACAATAAAGATTTTCCGGCAACAAAGCTATCCTTTCTGCCGTAATCATTGAATGAAAAAATGGCAACTGGTCTTGTCCAACTTTAATTTCCTGAAATTTTATATCATTACTTTGTAAAAACTCACGTCGATATAGCTTTGTCCACGCAGTTGACGGGAACTTGAAAACATCCTTTTTTATATCTTTGGCTGAAAAAACTTTATTGAGATATTTTTTAGGAAGTTTATCGACAGAATATCCACCATTTTTGCCAATCCCATCGTAATATGAAAGTCCGCCAAATATTAATATATCAGTTTTAAGTCTATCGGCTTCATCAATCATTTTTTGTAGTGAATTTTTTTCAATCCAATCATCACCATCTACAAAAAACACGTACTCTCCGCGTGCAATTGCGAGTGCCACATTCCTTGCAACACCCGAACCCTCGTTTTTTTTATCAATAACAATTACGCGCTCATCTTTGTATTTTTGAAGTTCGGCAAGTGATCCGTCAGATGACCCGTCATTTACGCAAATTACCTCTAAATCTTTAAACGGTTGATTTAGAATGCTGTTTAAACAGTTTGAGATATAAGACTCAATGTTATAAACCGGAATTATGATTGATAATTTTGTCATAAGCTGATTATATCATAAAATCTTTACCACGGATAGTCATCAGAGATTTTCCAGCCATCAAGTAAAATAAGAGCACTACAAAATTTGCCGGTTGAATTTTTATTACACGCATCTGATGAACCACTCAATAACTTTTCTCTCGGATAATTCATGGCAAACGGCTGAACCCCTTTTCCATCAGTGCATAACTTAAAATAAAAAACATCCTTACCGACTTTATTTGGTTTATTTATTCCATTAATATCAATCACAACATTAATACAATCTCTTAAAGTAGGTGCTCCTTCCAAAAATATAAATATAGAACCGTCTGTAGCTTCAATATATTGATCTGTCCAAATATGATTAAATATACCTTCGCCTTTCAAATTTTTATACTCACCTTTTCGATATAATAGATCTGTTACAAAAGTTTTTCTGGTAAATTTAACATTATCTTTTAAATAAGTTTCAATAAAAGTGTTTCCATACATCCAGTCAAGAGGCCAAGTAGAATGCGGACCATGCTCTATTTCTGCCATTCTGATGGCTTGCGATAATAAACTGTAAGATTTTTTTAGTCGATTTACAGTAACCTGTTTTTGATAGTTTTGAATTAACGTTGGCATTGTCATCGCCGCAACGACACCAATGATGCCCAAAGTTATTAAGACTTCTGCCAATGTAAACGCTGCTTTTTTAAAAGGCACTAGGGCACTAAGGTCGTTGCGAACACTACCTCCCTTGTAAAGGGAGGGAACTTTACCCTCTCCTGTCACTTCGTGACACCCTCTCCCAAGGAGAGGGAATAAAACACATTTTCTCTCTCCTCGGGAGAGAGCGGAATTGCTTAATGAGCGTGAGCGAATTTTAGCAATTCGAGAGAGGGTTATACCCCTCACCCGCATTCCTAGCACTCGTAAACTCGTGCAGGACTGCTCCCGCAAGGGGCGAGGGGATAGTCCCTTTTCGTCATTGCGGACTTGTTCCGCAATCGCAATATCGTCGCCTTTGGACAAACCTTGCGATCCCGTGTCAAGCACGGGAGGACGATATAAACTTACTAATTCATTTCCACCTAACTCTAAATTCTCTAAAACCCCGCAAACCCTTGCTACATCAGCCTTTCGGGGGGGGGGGGCTGAACCGCTTTAAATTTTTGCATGGTAAATTCCTCCTGATTTTTACTATCCTTTATCATTATAACATGTATTTCACAACTTTTCAACCTTTTTTCAGACGATAAGACGTTAGGACGATATAATTTTTGAAATTGTTGTAAAAAACTGGCAATTTTTTATGTTTGAGTTTTAATATTAATATGATTAACGCAATTGGAAAAAATATAAATTCATCTACATACCAACCTCATATCAAGCAAAATAAGGTTAATTTTACCTCACAGTCTGATAAGTTTGTTCATTTGAAAGAGAATAATGAAAAAAAAGAATTGTCTAATAAGGCTAAGTGGAATGCTGTCTGCATTACTTTAGGTTTTTTAATTATTAGTACTATCATTGCTACTTTAATTGCTATTTTAACTACTAAATGTAAAAACCCAAAACCTGCAAATTATACAGAGCACATTAACTATAAACAAAAGCAAATAACAGAAAAGGCTCAGGAAAATGAAGCATTAGAATTATTAAGTATGGATTTATTTTGGGATACTTTCTAATACAATAAATTCTTCCACTATTTACCGGTTCTTTTATAAAAATCCTCAATAAAACCTGTATTGAATTTTCCGCTCATAAACACAGGATCTTCAATGATTTCTTGATGGAACGGGATTGTTGTTTCAACACCGGTAATAACATATTCCTTCAACGCTCTATACATTCTGCGCCTTGCTTCGTTTCTCGTCCTGCCCCAACAAATCAATTTACCAATCATACTGTCATAATAAGGTGGAATTGAATAGTCCTGATAAGCATGAGAATCAACTCTTACACCAAATCCGCCCGGAGTAACGTAACCCGTAATCTGCCCCGGATTTGGCATAAAGTCTTTTTCGGGATTTTCAGCATTGATACGACATTCAATCGCATGACCTCTTAATACAATATCGTCTTGAGTAAAATCAAGTCTTTCGCCTGATGCAACCAAAATCTGTTCTCTAACCAAATCAATATTTGAAATCATTTCCGTTACACAATGTTCAACTTGAATTCTTGTGTTCATTTCCATGAAATACCACTTGCCGTCATGGTCAAGTAAAAATTCGCAAGTTCCTGCACCTTCATAGTTAATAGCTTTTGCCGCACGAACAGCCGCTGCCCCCATTTCTTTACGAGTTTCTTCGTCAATAGCCGGTGATGGAGCTTCTTCCAAAAGTTTTTGGTGACGTCTTTGGATAGAACAATCTCTCTCTCCCAAATGAACAACATTGCCGTATTGGTCGCCAAGTACTTGAACTTCAATATGACGAGGATTTTCTAAGAATTTTTCGGCGTAAACATCGGGATTTCCAAAGAAATTTTGTGCTTCCGATTGGCAAAGGTTCATGTTAGTTTCAACTTCGTCATCAGAACGAACAATTCGCATACCTTTTCCGCCACCGCCTGCTGTAGCTTTCAAGATAATCGGATAACCTGCTTTATGTGCAAATTCTTTAACTTCTTCCGGAGTTTTAAGAATACCTGTCCCTGGAGTTACAGGTACGTTATTTTCAATCATAGTTTTGCGTGCAGTGGCTTTGTCGCCCATTTTACGCATTGCTTCAGCGGTAGGACCAATAAATTTTATGCCATGTTTTTCACAAATTTCCGCAAAATCAGCTCTTTCAGACATAAAACCATAGCCGGGGTGAATTGCATCAGCACCTGATACAATCGCAGCAGAAATAATCGCAGGAATGCTCAAATAACTTTTTGCACTTTGAGCAGGTCCTACACAATAAGCCTCTGTAGCTAATCTTACATGAAGTGAATTTGCATCCGCTTGTGAATAAATCGCAACTGTTGGAATACCCAATTCTCTGCACGCTCTTATAATCCTTACCGCAATTTCACCACGGTTTGCTATTAATACTTTTCTGAACATTTTATCCCTTTAGTAAAATTTTCACTTGGTTGCTCGCATCTAACGGGTCTACGGTTGCCGTCTATAATAATTTCATTATTTTAGCCGGCAAGCCTTCGCCCTCAGCTCGCAATCCGCTATTCTACATACATCAAAACTTGACCGAATTCAACCGGTTGTCCGTCTGAAACACAAATTTCAACGATTTTACCGGAAACTTCAGCCTCAATTTCATTCATAAGTTTCATAGCTTCTACTATGCAAACAACATCACCTTCTTTAATCGTTTGTCCTACTTCAACAAACGGTTTTGCATCAGGCGACGGAGCTTTGTAGAAAGTACCTACCATTGGAGAAGTTAATGGCTTTCCTTTTTTCACTTCTGCCGGTTTTTCAGCCGGTGCAACAGCTTGAGGAGCTGCTACAGGAGCAGAAATCGCAGGGATTACGCCTGTAACTTCTTTTCTCAAAGTAATAGCCTGTTCTCCATCTTCAAGAGAAATCTCTGTTAAAGAATTATCAGCCAATACTTTTGCTAGTTTTTCAACATATTCTATATCAAATTTCATTTAGATTACCCTTTTTATTAGTGTATTTTTCCAAAAATAAGACCAGACGTCAGGAAGCCAAGAGGTCATGTTATTTTCGTATATGGCTTTCATGCCTTCAGAACTTCTTGCCCTCAGCTATGCTCGGTCTAAATACTCGTTAGTTCTTGTATCAACTCTGATTTGGTCGCCGTTTGAAATAAAGAACGGAACGTTAACAACAGCACCTGTTTCAAGAGTTGCAGGTTTTGTACCGCCTTGAGCTGTGTTCCCTTTTTCTGCCGGCGGAGTATCTGTAACTTCAAGAACTACGTGTGACGGAAGGTCAACACCGATAATTCTTGCATCGTGCATCAATACTTGAACAACCATATTTTCTTTCAAATATTTAAGCCCATCACCGATTTGATCGGCAGTAATTTGAAGTTGTTCGTAAGACTCGTTGTCCATCATGACATATTCGTTGCCTTCTTTATACAAATATTGCATTTCGCGTCTGTCAAGCATAGCTTTTGCAACTTTTTCACCGGCACGGAATGTTTTTTCAACAACCTGTCCTGTTTCAACGTTTTTAAGTTTAGATCTAACAAACGCAGCGCCTTTACCCGGTTTTACGTGCAAAAATTCTACAACAGACCACAAGCCGTTATCCAATTGTAAAGTTAAACCTGTTTTTAAATCGTTTACTGAAATCATATTTTTCCCCTTTTTAAAAGTATAATCTTATTTTAACCTGATACTAACACAAAAATTTCAAACTTCAAACAATTGTTACAATTAGATAACAAACTAGCAAAAATTTTTCTTTACGAGTTATTATAAAAATAAAAAAAGGAGTGTGTATTATGCAAGTTTCAGCAATTAACAGATGTTGTCCAAAACCACAGTTTACAGCAAACAAAAACAGTTACGAAAATCCAATTAACAGAGGCACTGAAAAAGGGCTCGCAGTATGGGGTTCAATCGGCGGAAGCGCTTTGGTAGGCGCTACAGCAGCAGGTATCGGTAGCTGTTTTATTAAAGCCGGCACAAAAGCCAGAGGTTGGAAACTCGGAGGTATCGGTGCAGCGGCAGGTTTGATAACAATGGCTTTAACTTTGCCGGCAAAACTTTATAATACTAAAGTCAACGCATTTACGCGCGAAAAAGAAATGGATGTTTTCAGTCGTGACAGAGAACTAAAATCCAATATTATGGAAGAAGTTGACAAAGAAGTTAAAGATGAAGATGTTTCTTTAGACGATAAAATTAACCATTACACATCTGTCCAAATGGCAAACAACGGAAACGGTGTAATGATTAAAGGAGCATAATGAGAATAGGTCCTGTTCAAAACAACTTATACTCATTCAAAGCTCAGAAGAAAGACAACGACACAAATCCGATTACAAAAGGCGGAGAAAAAGCTCTGCTTGTAAAAGGTACATTTGTTGCAGGTCTTGGCTTGGGGGCAAGATTGCTGTTTGAACTTATGGACGGCGACTTTTTATTTGAAACTTTAGGTAACAAAGCAGAAAAAATTAATAAGAGAAACTCAGGGCTTTCTAAAAACAAAAAATTCTTGACGGGTCTTGGTATTTGGGCAGGGCTGATCATGATGTTTATTGGCGGATTTGCAGGACTTTACACACTCTTTAAAGCGCCGAAAATTAATTACGACAGTAAAGTCAACGCCTTCAAAAAAGGAAAAGACATGGACGTATACATAAAAGGCAATGCTGTCGAAAAAGAGTTGTACACCCAAATGAACGAAAAAGCCAAGACCGCTGACAGTGAGGAAAAAGAGAAATTACAAGCTCAATACATGCAGATGCAGGCTGCAAAAAACAGAGTGCCGGATTTTGTGAAACTTGACAAGAAATAGAAAATAGTAAGTATTTGCGCAAATATTAATTAAGAAGTCGATAAGACGTTAAGTTTGTTTAGTTTTGACACGGAAAATAAAATTATGACGCAAGGATTGCAAAATTAAAAAATACATGTTATAATATGGAAGGAATAGTAAAAAACATGGAGGTATTTTATATGTTGTTTTTTAAAGCGGTTCAGTGCCTCCCCCCCCCCGAAAGGCTGACGTAGCAAGGGTTTGTGGGGTTTTAGGAAATTTAGAGTTAGGTGGAAATGAGATAGTAAATTTATATCGTCATCCCGTGCTTGACACGGGATCGCAGGGTTTGTCTAAAGGTGACGATGTTGCGATTGCGGATCGCGCTGCGCTTGTCCGCAATGACGAGAAACAACAAACCGAAAAGGACTTATTCACTTATTTACCTATTCACTTATTCACTTCTAAAAAAATTGCTTTCACATTAGCCGAAGTCTTAATAACTTTGGGCATTATCGGTGTTGTAGCGGCGATGACCATTCCGACATTAGTCGCCAACCACCAGAAAAAACAAGTCGAAGTTAAATTACAAAGATTTTATTCTGTAATGGCTCAAGCAATCCAAAGATACGAGACAGAGAACGGTGAACAACTAAGTTTTTCGGACAACGTATTTGATGACGGTACAGAAACTTTAAAATGGTACAACGAAACAATTGGCAAATATCTGAACACTACAGATAAAAAAATTCTAACAACAACCGGAAAACATTTACAGGTTGCATTCAATGACGGTTCCGGCTTTGTATCTTATATTACAAATGAGACTGACAAGCCTACTATGTTCATTTTTTACTGTACAGAATACAAATATTGTGCAATAGAGAGTTTCGAAGGCAGAAGAACATTTTTATTCAGTTTGTACGAAGGTAAATTATATACCTCGCTGCCTAGCATACAAAACAAAAACCGAGAATATCTTTTAACAAAATGTAAATACGGCAATTGGAGTGCAAGTGACGGAAAATCTGAAGGCAGACGCCATACCTGCACTAGATTGATTGAGTATGACGGATGGCAAATAAAAGATGATTATCCGTGGAAACAAACTATGCTTGAAAAATAATTTTATGTTAAAATAACTATGAAATGGCTGAAGGGCAAATTTATAAAATTCATTCCGATTTTTATTACGTTGACACAGGCGTAAATACTTTTGAATGCAAGATTAGAGAAGTTCTAAAAAAACAACGCGAACGAATTTTGGTCGGTGATTTTGTAGAATTTGAAAACGGTGTTATAACAAACATTATTCCGCGCAAAAATTTCATCAAACGTCCGAGCGTTGCAAACATTGATCAAATCATAGTAGTTTCTGCACTCAAAGAGCCTGACTTGGACTTGCATCAACTCAATCGTTATGTCGCTCTTGCAAAATATTATAATATACCAACAGTGCTTTGTTTCAATAAAGACGATTTGAAATGGGACAAACATTTGTCCGATAAAATTAAAAACATCTACGAGCCACTTGGTTACAAAATCGTTTACACATCAGCAACAGAGCATAATGGAATTAAAGCATTTGAAAAACTTCTTGACAGCAAAACAAGCGTACTTTGCGGAAATTCAGGGGTTGGAAAATCAAGTCTTGTTAATGCAATCAACCCTAACTTAAACTTAAAAACCAAACAGGTCAGTGAAAAAACTCAACGCGGAACTCACACAACACGCCACTGTGAAATTATAAAAATAAATGACACATCAAGAATTGTCGATACCCCCGGGTTTAGTAACGTAAGATTTGATTTTATTTTACCTGCCGATGTTGATTTGTTATTCAATGATATTTCACAATTTAGAGATGAATGCAAATATTCAGACTGCCTGCATATCAACGAAGACGGTTGCAATGTACTTGATAATATTGACAAAATCGACGAAACACGTTACGAAAGTTACCTTGCACTAATAAATGAGGCAAAAGAATACAAAGAACGCATAAAATATGAAGGTAAAAAAGAGGAACATTCAAAAAAATTTGTTCATAACAGAGAGATTGCAAAAATTAGCGAAAAGAAACGTCAAAGTGCAAGAAATACACTAAAACAACAGATTATTAAGGAAATAGAAAATGAATAAACTTATAGAATTGGTAGACAAAAAACTTGATGAATTTATGCCGATTTGCTATCCGCAAAAAATTTTTAAGGCAATGAAATACACTGTTACTTTAAAAGGGAAACGGCTACGCCCTATTATGTGTCTTGAAAGCTGTAAAATGTTTGGCGGGAATTTTGAAGATGCAATACCAACAGCTTGCGCGATAGAGATGCTACATGCACAAACTCTTATCCATGACGATTTGCCTTGTATGGATGACGATATGTATCGCCGCGGGCAATTAACAAATCACATGGTTTTTGGCGAAGCAAATGCAGTTCTTGCAGGTGATGCCCTATTGACTTTCGCACCGCAAATCATCCTTAAAAATTCTAAAAATTTAGGTGCTGAAAAGCTTGTAAAAATTATGGAAGAATATTGCCAAGCAGCAGGTGCTTACGGAGTTATTGCAGGACAGGTTGTCGACATTGAAAGCGAGAAATTAATATCTGAATACTCTCCCCTTGAGGGAGAGTCGAAATCTTTGATTTCGGAGAGGGGGGATGATGAACAGCTTCCTGAAATTTTGGATTACATCCATACTCACAAAACTGCTGATTTATTTAAACTTGCACTAAGAACAGGGGCAATTATTGCCGATGCGACAGATGAACAACTCAATGAGATTACCGAATTCGGACAAACAATGGGGGTTGCATTCCAAATTGCTGATGATATTTTGGACGTAACTTCAACTTTTGAAGAAATGGGCAAAACTCTCGGAAAAGACAAAGATGCAGGGAAATTAACTTATGTTAATCTTTACGGACTTGAAAAATCGAAAAAAGACTTGAATGAACTAATAGATAAATGTTTTGATATTCTGAAACGAAACAATTTGCAATCCGTAATTTTTGAACAAATATTAAATAAAATCAGAATTTCGTAACATTTTGCCAAACACAAACTATTATGGTATACTGGACAAAGAGAGGATTAAGATGTTATCAATTATTAAAAATACAGGTTATGAAGTAATTTCAGCCGGAATTTTATCGGCGTTTTTTGCACAAGTTATAAAATTTATCATATTCACAATTCGTTCAAGAAAAATTAATTTTAAAATATTTACAACAACAGGCGGTATGCCAAGTTCACATTCGGCAGGCGTTATGGCAGTTTCTACCGCTGTCGGAATTATTGAAGGATTTTCTTCCGTAATGTTTGCAATTGCGATAGGCTACTCTTTAATTACAATGTATGATGCAGCAGGTGTGAGGCGTGCAGCAGGCAAAACAGCGGCTTGCTTAAACAAAATGATGGACGATTTTTACAACCACGATGTACAGGCAATCGGCGGAAAACTCAAAGAGCTTTTGGGACATACGCCACTTGAAGTTATTATGGGCGCTCTTTTTGGTATTTTATTTGCATACTATTACCATAATTGCTTCTTAGGTTAAATCACCACCAAGGATAATCGTCTTTAAATTCCCAATTATCCCATTCCAATAGTGCCGAACAGTAATCTGACCTGTTTTTACATCTTTCCAGTCTTACCCCTAGCTTTTTAAGAGAGGGAAGAAGACTTCTTCACACTTTTCACATATCACCACACAACCTCTCAATAACAAAAAACCCGCATTAAAAAGCGGGTTTTTGTTTTATAAGGCAAATTTAAATTTTTAAGAAAGTGCCATTAAAGCTTTTACTGAACGTGCATTATCTCTGACTTCTTCGTCATCATGCATTTCTACTGTATCAGATAAAACTCTCATAGCTTCAGTTTTATCACTCAATGATAAAAGTTCGTTGATCGTGCTCATCGCAACAACTGTAGACATATCATTGATACCTTTTCCTTTGTTTGTAATAACAACTCTCAACGCATCTTGTTCATTCTTTCTAACCAATGCGCGAGAAGTCATTTCTCTGATAGCATCAACTTTAGAATTTGTACCTACATCTTCCAAAATTGAAATAGTTTCGGGGTTTGAATTCATACCCAACCCTTCAATAATATTAGATACGTTTTTTGCTGTTCTTTTATCTACTGCCATAAGTCCTCTCCTACACCATAGCCTCGTACATAGCTACATTATCTGCCAACAATTGTCTTGCTTCTGCCATGTCATCCATTTTAGAAACAGACTTTGCACTTATTCCACTAAAGAATATGTCTTTGTTTAATGTATCTTTAACAGAACCGTAGAAACTGCCCATTACTTCTCTTGCAGGAGCAAATGAGATTTCGATACTATTCATTTTGTTCCAACCATTTACAACATTTTCTTTAACTCTGTTACCAAAAGAGATTACAGAATTAATCATGTGTTGGAATTTTTCACCATAACCTGAAATTGAACCAACCAAAGCACTGGCTTTTAATTTCTCGGTAGCTGAAATCTTGTTTTCATTTTTCTTTGCTGAAGATTCAAATACGTCAGCAGTCAAAACATTTCCTTTAAAAGATGTAGCTGCAAACGGATTTGAAGAATTTCTTTGTGTTGTTTGTTCGTGTTTGCTTGTGTTAAACAATCTTTCACGAATTGATGGGATTGATAAATTTGCCATTCTTATATCCTTTCGTTTTCTAATTGACTTAATAAGGATATCATCAGGACTACATTATTAACTCCACCTTTTGATGTATTCTTGTTTGAATTTCTTATACTTTAGTTATAGAATTAAGGGGTAGAAAGGGATAAGTATGGAAAATTTGGATAAACTTATAGAAACAGTCAGAATATTACGTTCACCTCAAGGATGCGAATGGGACAGAGCACAAACGCATAAAACCTTAAAACCAAACATGCTTGAGGAAGCTTATGAAGCAGTTGATGCAATTGACACCGGCGACATGGCTAATTTGCGAGAGGAACTTGGGGATGTGCTTTTACAAGTTCTCTTACATGCTCAAATCGCAGATGATAACGGTTGTTTCAATCTGGATGATGTTGCAAAGGAATTAAACGAAAAACTTATCCATCGGCATCCGCATGTGTTCGGAGATGTTAAAGTCGGTTCGACACAAGATATTATCGACAATTGGGATAAGCTCAAAAAAGAAGAAAAAAAAGACCGAAAATCTGCAATGGATGGAATTTCTAAGGCACAATCTGCTTTGATGAGTGCACAAAAAATTAGCAAACGTGCAGTAAAAACAGGTTTTGAATGGCAGGATGAAAAATCATTATATGAATGTGTTTTTTCGGAAATAAAAGAGTTTCAAGATGCAAAAGGCGATAAAGACCACATGGAAGATGAACTTGGGGACATTCTTTTTGCAGTCGTAAATTTGGCTCGTTGGAATAAAATTGACGCAGAACAGGCGCTTTTAAGAGCAAATAAAAAATTTATGACACGTTTCCGCAAGATGGAAGAACTTGCTCAAAAGCCGCTACCAGAGTACTCTTTTGAAGAATTTGATGAACTCTGGAAGCAAGCTAAAAACTGTTGTAATTAGAGAAAAGTGCAAATTTACTTGATATTGAAACCATCAGCAATAACCGGGATAGAACAATATTCTAGCGAACTGGCATATAGATTACGTTCAAAATCACCTTTTGCAATTGCTTTTTGTTCTCTTGCACACCAGTCTGGATAATCATCAAAATATTCACTGGTTGAGTGCTCAACCAGTGCACCATTTCTATGTAATGCTACCGCAAAACGGTCTTTACCAATAATATTAGGTTTTTTGTCACAATTCACATCAACTATAAGGTCTTTTCGTCATTGTGGACAAGCGTAGCGAGATCCGCAATCGCAGAGTCTTTAAAAGTCGTTAAGACGATAAGTCCGTTTCGGTTTTGCTTGCGCAAACAAAGAATTACCCTCTCCCTTGTCCTTCTCCCAAAAAGAGGAAATATTCGACCCTACTACCAACACAAAAGCCGTCCATATAACCGACGGCTTTTGTATATATAATAATGTAGATGTTTATTTTACCAAATCAGTCAATGCCTGAACAACAACTGTATCCCACTTTGTTCCGGCTTCTGATTGCATAATTTCAAGTGCTTTTTCAACTGCCATTGCTTTTCTGTACGGTCTATCCGATGTCATTGCAGAATAAGCATCCGCAACAGCAATAATCCTTGAACCAAACGGTATTGACTGACCTTTCAAGCCTTCCGGAGCACCTGAACCATCAAATCTTTCTTTCTGATAAGTTACGTATGGAACAACTTCTGACAAGAAATTGATGTTCATTAACAAATGCACACCTAAATTTGAATGCTCTTGAATTTTTTGCAAATCATCTTGAGAAAGTTTTCCGCTCGTTGCGAAAAGTTCTTGCGAAAGTGCAATTTTACCGATATTTTGCAACAAACCTGCGTAATATATCAAATCAGTAGTTTTTTCGTTCAATCCTAATTGTTTACAAATTTGTCTTGCAAGATTTGCAGTATTTTGAGAATGTGAAACTTTATAACCACCTTTTGTATCAACTGCAGTTGCCAAATGTTCAACAAAACTTTGTTGATAGTCACACAAATCACCGATTAATGCAGTCAATTCGGCTCTGATATGCTGCAAATCTGAAACTTGAGAGGTTTTATCATCAATAAGTCTGTTTGCTTCATCAATAGTCTGTTGCAAAGTCATGGAAGTTGCAAAAAGTATCGCCATACTTTCAACAAGTTGCAAATATTGTTCGTTTATAGCCTGTTCGGTTTCTAATACAATTGCGCCGACAGATTTTACATTACAATGCATAGGAACAGCGATAACATCTTCAAACACACTTTCTCTTGATGCAAAAGCTTTTTTAGCGGTTTCAACGCCACAACCGGTTGAAGTCGTACCAACAAGTTCAAGCTCATTATCTTTTTCCAAATAAATATGACATGCATCAATTTCAAGCATTTGTACAATCGAATGAGCAATCGATGTATAAATAGCCTGTTTTTCACTTGAGCTAAAACTCAAAACACACAAAGTATTTTGAAGTGAATAAATTGAAATCAACTCTCTTAACTGATTTACCAACCCCGCTTTTTTATCCTTTGTACTGCTACTGATTTTCTTTGCCAAATCTTCAGAAATAAGATTTTCTGCAACAAAATCACCTAAGTTAAGTGCAAAGAGTTCTTCAATAGGATCTTGATCGATTAAATATTCAGACTGTGAAAACAGTGAAACGCCATTATTTTTATTTTCTTTATTCATGAATTTTCCTTACTATACATGCCTTCATATACATTTACGGCACAACTTGGAAAAAACTTTAATAAATTTTACAAAAATTCATACTTTAGTATGGTATAAATCAAACTTTTGTATAAAAAACTATTAGCCAACTGTTAAAAAACAAATTAGTTACACGACTAATTGCGAAACACATGACTATTTCGTTAAATATAATTACTAAATCTTTTTCATACTTCCAGCTATTCTTAATTCCAACGGACTCCTCGGAGTCCTTTTTTTTATTAATAGCCGACAGCCCAGTTAAAAGATGCAGTTTTTTGCGGAGCAGAAACAACCGGAGCTACAGAATTTACAGCCTGAACCTCAATAACTTTTTCAGCTTTAGATAACATATTGTATTGTCCCATTTTGCTATCAACATTATTGAAAGATTTCAGTCTATCTAGATTATTTTGCAATTCTGCATTTTCATCATTCAAAGTCGTAATTTGACGGCTCAATTTATTCAAAGCAAGCTCGTTAGACATTGCGAAGTAATAACTTACAAATGCAAAAAGCACTGCAACGCCCAATAAAGCACATAGAGTTTTATTAACTTTTTTTATCGCCATAGCTTTCTGTGAAATCTCCTTTTGAAAATAACCTTCAATAACTTGAGTTTCTATCGGATTGTCAACATAACTTGTTTGTTGAGTTGTAATGCTTTCGTCTAATCTTACTCTTGCCGTATTCAAATCTTACCCCTTAATACACCTTGCCACCCGAAGTTTTGCACTTCTCGACGGCGGATTTATCCTTATCTCCTCATCACTCGCAACTATCGGTTTTTTATTTACAAGTTCCAACTTTGGAGGCGGACAATGGCAAATCATCTGAGATTTATCGCAATGGCACCTCTGCGAATGATATTTGAATAAGTGTTTCACTAACCTGTCTTCCAGCGAATGAAAACTTATTATACTTATTATAGCACCAAAGTCTAATAAATCCAACACATCATTCAGAGTATTTTTTACATTTGTTAACTCTTGATTTACTTCAATGCGAATTGCCTGAAAAACTCGAGTAGCAGGGTGAATTGAGGATTTTACATAAGGTGTACAATTAACTATCAAATCAGCCAATTCTGTTGTAGTTTCAAGCTTTTTGACCTTTCTTTGCTCAACAATTTTTTTTGCAATTCTTTTTGAAAATCTTTCCTCACCGTATTC
>CAYPDZ010000020.1:0-7279 GCA_964409575.1 uncultured Muribaculaceae bacterium
TCTAAAGGTGACGATTCTGCGATTGCGGATCGCGCTTCGCTTGTCCGCAATGACGGGAAACAGCAAACCGAAACGAACTTATCAGATAAGAGATCTTTCGCTTCGCTCAAGATGACGAATAACAGTCATTCTGAGCAACGCGAAGAATCTTATAAGCTGGATTGCTTCGCCCGCCCCGCTGATGGCGGGAACGGGGCTCGCAATGACGGGAAGGAAGTATTCCCTCGCCCCTTGAGGGAGAGGGTTAGGGTGAGAGGTAACAACCTTGCGATTGCTGATCGCGCTTCACTTGTCCGCAATGACGGAAAACAGCAAACCGTAAAGGACTTATTCACTTCAAAAAAAATTGCTTTCACCAAGCCGAGCAGAGGCACGAGCGATAGCGAGAGACGAACAATCATAAACGGAAACCGCGCAGCTTGGTTGTCGGCTATAAACGGGTTTTTGTGTTTTGCTACGCAAAACAGCAACACCCTCTGCCGACAATCCGCTTTTCGTTTTGATTGTGAGCGGTGCCGTTTAATGCGAGGCGCAGCTTTCACATTGGCAGAGGTCTTAATAACTTTAGGAATCATCGGTGTTGTGTCTGCGATGACACTGCCGACATTGGTTAAAAACCATCAACGCAAGGTTTTTGTTACTCAATTGCATAAAGTTTATAACGAAATGACACAAGCTTTTTCTTTGTACATGACAGAGAAAAACGCTGTAAATCTCCGCGAAACAAGGATAAATTCTGTTGCAGGCTTGAACGATTTTATAAATTCCAAACTTAAAGTTGTAAAAGATTGCGGAAGTAAATTCGGAGATTGTTTTGCATCAAAATATTATTATTTGGATGGTTCAGCAAGTGGCGACACTACTTCCGGAACTTGTGACAGAGTTGTAGCTATTGCAAGCGGTGCAACACTCTGTATTGATATTCAAAACGGTACAGGTGGCACCAACGAACAAGGAAATCAGGAGGGAAGTACAACCAATCTGATGGGCAATGTTGTAACTATAGAAGTTGATGTAAACGGGAAACAAGAGCCAAACATCAGAGGCAGAGATTATTTTGTTATGTTTGTTACTAACAATGGCGATATAATTGATACTCCATATAACAACGGCGGTTTTGTTACTGACGATTCGCAAGGCTCGTATAACGGAGCGTTTGGAAAAATTATGGATGATGGCTGGGAAATGAACTACTAGAAAAAAGCTCCCTAATGGGAGCTTTTTTAGTACATATTTATTATATTTCTAACTTCATGAAGTATTTTTTGAGCTTCTTTGCGAGCTTTTTCAGAACCTTCGCGAATAATTTCATCAACTTCTTCGGGATGTTCTTCAAAGTATCTGCGTTTTTCTCTTATTGGTGTAAATTTTTCGTTAATCAATGCACCAAGTTGACGTTTACAATCAGCACAACCGCGCAAACCTTTTTCACATTCACATCTGACTGTTCCAACCTGCTCTTTATTACCAAAAATTTCCCAATATTTGAACGCAACTTCACATTCATCAGGATGTCCGGGGTCATCTTTTCGCATCCTGCTTCTGTCAGTAATTGCACTCATAATTTTTTTAGCCGTAACTTCTGCTGAATCGGAAATTTTTATGTCGTTTTGGAAAGATTTACCCATTTTGTTTCCGTCAAGTCCGCAAATCAACGAACAATCATTTAATAACGGCTTTGGTTCGTTAAAAAATTCCGTTTTATAAATATTGTTAAAACGTCTTGCGATATCGCGTGTAATTTCAATATGCGCAACCTGATCTATGCCGACAGGAATTGCCGTTGCATTGAACATCATGATATCTGCACTCATCAAAACAGGATAGCCCATCAACCCGTAATTGATTTGAGAAGCGTTTCCTTCTTTTGTTTTAAGGATTTTTGCCATATCTTTAAGGCAAGGATCACGCTCTACCCAGTTTTGCGGAGTAATCATTCCGAGATATATATTAAGTTCTGCGATCTCAGGTACGAGAGATTGAACATATATTGTGCAAACATTAGGGTCTAAACCGCAAGCAAGCCAGTCTATTACGACATCTCTAACATCTTGGCGTAAATTTTCTGTTTCAGCATACTTTGTAGTCAGTGCATGCCAGTCAGCAACAAAAAAGAAACTTTCATACTCATGTTGAAGTTTCACCCAGTTTTGGATTACACCCAAATAATGTCCTAAGTGTAATTTGCCTGTCGATCTCATTCCTGATACTATACGTTCCATTTTTCCTCCTTATAAAACTATTATACCAGAAAAATTTCTTAATAATAAATTGACTAAAAGTCATGGTTATCATACCTTAATAAATGTGAGGAAACGGAGTGAATATCTCCGACTGCTGCCGCAGCCGTAAAAGTCGGAATACTTGTTACATTATCTACGTGCAGAATGGATATGTGAGGATTTTAATGTCATTTAGTGCCGTAAAAACGAATAGCTCCAGAGTAGGTACATGTCCGCACGGACTCCCGCTTGGTGCATGTCCGATATGCAACGGTATGAGCGGAGGCGGTGCTAAAAAAGCCGACTTTTCGGCAAAACCCGGTGAAATGAGCTGGAATCAGTGTGCCGCAATCGGAGCGTTTTTGAAAGCTCAAAAAATGGCTCAACAAGCTCGAGAACAGGACGCTGTGAGTTTTGCACAAAAAGCTCAAGCTTTTCAAAACGCGCTGATGAATTCCTCACAAAAAATTGCAAATATCGCACAATTTTTCACTCAAAACACACCTGCAATAATTGCCAAACCAATGAATTTTGTACTAAATACGGTTCTGGGAAATGGTGTCAAAATGATTGCAAATGTCGTCAACTTTGTTCAAAATTTCTCACAAAAAATGGCAGATATTTCAGATAAATTAACGGCAATGATGGGTGAATTAAAAGCGTCAATCGAAAAGAAAATTTCTGAAAGCTTTAAGGATTTAAAAAAGAAAATAAAATCAATATTTGCGATATTCAAACCGCTTGATGCCGATGATGAAGAAAAACAGATTGATGAAACGAAAAAGGCATTTGAACTTAGAACATTTATACATGATTTGTATAAAAAACTGACAGGTGATAACAATGGCGATTAGTCCGCTACATGACGCAGAAACACTAAGACAACAAAGGAATTTAACCAACTCTCAACGCCGAGCAAATATGGAAACTCGCGAGGGAGTACTTGTCAATAATTTTATTAAAGATAAAGACTGCCCCGAATGTACAGTAAACCTAAATGATACTATGGACACTCTGGTAATTTCGCAAAACACGAAAATGCCTAAAAAACTCTATGAACAGGATAAGACTAAAAAAAGTCTTATTCCAATAAGCGCTTTGGCACTTGGCGTTATGGGTGTAATTGCAGGGGTTGCGGGATTGGTTCACCACACTTCGAAAATTAACCTGTCAATGGATGCTCTGAAACGTGTTCCGCCGACAGTCAGAAACGTAGCAATCAACAGCGAAACAACACAGGCGCTTTACAGAATTGTGGAATGCCCGAATTACAAGACAATTCAAGCAGGAGTCGGTGTTTTTGCACTTACGGCAATGGCATTTATGGGCAAAACATTCTTTGACGGGTTCAAAGATGTTTGGGTAAGAAAAAAAGAAGCCGATATTCAAAAAAATCTTCAAGAACAGTTGATTGATATTGAAACACAATCTTTTGCAGGAAAAATTCAAATTACACGAAGTATGCTATCTCAAAAAGCGATTGAACTCGGAAGATATCTAAACTATGACCCGAAACAACGCCGTCACGAAACTTTTAAAGCATTGATGTTTGGTTCAAATTCCCCTCGCCCCTTGAATGAGAGGGAAAAATTTCTTAGAGAACAAAGTGAGCTTAAAAATTCGGGTGAGGGGTTTAAGAAAGATAGATTTACTTACCTGCTTCTCGGGCTTGGAACGGTTGCCGGCATTATCGGGCTCGGATTTTTGTCTTTGAAACTTCTTACACGAAGCAAAGGACATTTGGAAAAATTCATCAAAGATACAAACAGTGAGATTTCAAAAATCGTTAAAAATTCCACACCTGAAACAAAAACTCAAGATATGGCAAACCTTGAAAACTTATTCAAAACAGCAGAAACAAAAGAAGATGCTATGCGTGAATTTTTAAAACCCCTGAATTGGAGCGATAAAGAGGAATATATCAAGCGTTTGTCTCGCGAGATAAATAAATCTACCGTTGATGCAAATATTTATTGCGGCGGCGGAAAGACTCCAAAACCGACATTCTATTCACACGTAGACGACTATAGAGCATTTTTCTATAACTATCTTTTGGATACCGAAAACAAACAATTCAGAGCATTATTCTTAGGTACAACAGGCTTAACCGCAATAGGATATGGCGGAAAACTCGCCGGCGATGCGATTAAAGAAGTTCAAGTCAAAAAACTGAATGCCGAAACAGAAACAGAATTGCAACAACGACTTGTTTCTACGGAACTCAAAAACTTTAAATCCAAAAAAGACTCCGCAATTCAACCGTTAATGGATGAATTTTACAAGCAGGCACGTGAAGGCAAACCAAAAGAAGAATTAAAAGTAATGGCAGAAAATATATTGTTTGAAATCAAAAACGGTCCTCCGTTTGTATACTCATAAAGGAGCTTAAATGTACAACTATCTAACTGTAAATAATAATATTCCTGTACAAAGGAAATCAGCACTAAAAGAAGAATTTGCATATCTTAGAATACCTTGTCCCATTGTCGATGGGGACAAGTTTCAGCTCACACAACTGCCGTCAGGCAATCGCAATTATGCAATTGTTGACCAAAACAAAGTCGATTATTTTGTTTCGAAAAAAGAAGCAACTTTGCCATATTTGTCTGATATTTTAGCGCATTCAAACAACGAAAACCAAATTGTAGAAACGCTTTATATTGTAGACAAAATGCTTGATGACGGCGTAAAAGGTATTGATAAAATGTATCCTGTGTTGGCTCGTTTTAACAATACAACATCACCGAATATTCAAACCTATCTTGCAGGAATTTACAGAAAAACACAAGTGCCGGACGCATTTGGACCCTTGGTAAAGATGTTAGTCCAAAACTCTCTACGTCCGCAAACTTCAAATTTCGATCCGAATGAAGAAATTGGAGGAGCAATACTTTCGTACCTTTCTGACAGATTTAGAAATTAAAATTGTAAATTTATTGTAATAAATAGCAAAAAAGTTTAAAGAATTCATAAAAATTTTCCGAAATAGAAATTGCAAAGTTTTTATAGGAAAATTTTATGGAACTAGATAAAAATTTATTACAGTATACAATTTCAAAAAAAGTAAACTTGGTACCTATATCCGATGCTAACGTAGAAGCATCAATTTCGGATGTGAGTAAAATAAATTTGTATCCTATACAAGAAGCCGGAACAGACACTGTCACTCTTGGCGGTTCTGAGGTTAATCTCTTTGGAACTATTTCCGATACGGAATTGGTAAATTTGTATGGTAATGGTACAAAAGTGTCCACTCCAACAAATAATATAAAATTTGCAACAACTTATAAAAATTTTAGCCCCGAACAAGTAAGTAAAATTAAACAGGCAATTTATAACTATGCACATGGCACAACCGGCGGCACAGGTACAAGCGGAACTGGTGGAACTGGCGGCACAGGTACGGGTGGAACCGGCGGTACTGGTACAGGTGGTACTGGCAGTACGGGCAGTGGAAGTGGAACCGGTGACGGCGAAATTTCTGAAAAGAAATCCTTCTTAACAGATTTTTGCGATGTTGACACAATGTTTGAATATCTTGAAACTCTTAGCGGTGGAGAAGTCACAAAAGATACCGGTATAACAAGAGCTCAATTAGTTCACCTTACTCAATATGAAGTATGGGAAGATAATAATTATAACTTCTGGGCTACATTAAATAGAATATTTAACTATTTGGATACCGATACTGATGGAGATTCTGATTATACAAATGATGTTCTGAGTTATGATGAAATAAAAGCTTTCATTGGCGACGAACTCGGAGAAGATGTTGCAGATTATCTTACCAAAGTTAACAATTATGCAAAACAACTCCAAACAACTTATGCAAGCTTGTCTGATCAAGGCAAACTGGAATTTGTAATCGAAAGAACTAAAGAATATTTGCAATCGGCGGGACTCGATATGCAGTTGAACGCACTTAACAGATTGACATCTGAAACAGATACTGCAAATCCAAATGCTTCTGCCAAAGTCGGTCAAATTGTTATGACTGAATTTGCAGATAGTGGAGATGGTGCTACAACACTGGGGGCGTATAGTTTCATGGCTTTCTCATGGAAATATGATGATAAAGATGATTTAAAACATCCCTATACAGTAGGTTCATTTTCACGCGATAACGATGATATCAACAATGATTTAGGCATAACTTTGAATAAAATATTGCTTAATGAGAGTTGGTACTGTCTTGTAGATACGTTAGTTCATGAACTTACTCATGCAACAGCATCTCAGTGGTATCCAAGTAACTGTGCCAGCGGATATTATTCTGATATAGCTAACTTGGATAGTGTTCAAAAATTATATGATGCAGGTACACTGACTGATGCGGAATATCAATATTATCAAGGCTTCTTTAAAAAAACATACAACCCATCATCAGCAACTGAAGAAGAAACTGAATATTGGAACAGATTAATGTATCTTTTGGAATGTCAATGGGGTGAATATGCTGCATATCAAGCTGATGCTGATTATGTTGACAGTATAGCAGGTGATATATTCAATAAATCATATAATTCATACGGAAATAAGTACATGACAACTGCTGTTAGTGGTGCTGATGAAGCTTCTACCATAACAAACCATATTGAAGATCTTTATAATAATTATAAAATAACAATTTCAGAATTTGCAAGAACTAACGGTATTTCATTAGATAATATAAATGATAATGATGGCGATGGTTATGTAACTAATGGCGATACTGTTACGATTGACGGCGAGGAAGAAGATTTGTATTTGCTCGCTTGTTCAAAAGAATCAAAACCTGACTACGACTGGGCTACATATAACAAAAACAAAAGCTGGAGCTGGTCTGCTTAAATTTTAAAAATTATCTTTTGTAACAATATCTTAACATAAACGTCCTCATGATTAAAGTTTTACACAACATGTGCCGACATGCATGATACGAGTACTAAGTAAAACGAAAGGATGTTCGACAGCTATGGGAATGGCAGCGTCACAAGCTAGATTTTTAGGCCTGACAGCCAGAAAAAGCAATGTTGAATTTGAAGGTCAACAAGTCAACCAACAAAGAACAACATTGT
>CAYPDZ010000020.1:7379-18830 GCA_964409575.1 uncultured Muribaculaceae bacterium
AAAAGCAATGTTGAATTTGAAGGTCAACAAGTCAACCAACAAAGAACAACATTGTCTAACCAGTCAGCAAATTATTACAACGATTTGCTCGGCATGTCAGTACCTGTGCCACCGTCTGTCGACGATTACACAAAAACTGTGTATACTTTCGAAGACGGAGCATTAACAAACCAAGTTACAGCAATGATTGCTCAAAATGACGGAAAATATACTGTCAGCTACTTGAGACAATGGACTGATGATTTTTCCGTTGTATCTGCAACCACAAGTATTGTCAACAAAAGCAAAGACGCTGACGATAATGATATTTACAAAGTAGGCTCAAAAACTTTGAGAAATTTAGCAGGTCTTTCTAATACAACTGAAATTAACCGATACGAACGCACTTGTACAGCAGATGATATTAAAAATTTCCAATATTTCTTATATGATGACACTACAGGGGGCGTAACCGAACTGACAAAACAAACTGACGGGAAATTTGTCGATGAAAATGGTAACGAGCAAACCGGAATAACCGAAAATTCTGAAAATCTCATTATAGTCATAATTGGTGATGAATTTGGAGATGAGGACTACGATGTTTGTATGGTCACTCCAAATACCGACGGAACTTATACTAGAGAATATTACGTTAAAGAAGCTACAGCAGATGATAAAGCTATAATCGAAGATGATGAATATCTGAAAACTTTATCATCCGATCAAATTACGAGTTTGATGGAAGAAGAAAAAGAATATCTGGAACTTTTGCAAGAAAAATACGGCGACGGAAATTATAAGGTCAGGTATGTCAAAAATACGACCACAGGCGAATATGAACCGTATTTCTACAAAGAAACAGACTTAACAAAAGCTGTATACGATGATAATGGCAATTCTCAGTCAAATATCAACTGCTACAAAATCGGCAGTGAAACAAAATCGGAAGAAGTAAAAGCTGTCAAAGATTGTGAAATCGAAAAAGACAGTTCAGGAAGATACATCAACATCACAATTCCTGTCGATGGTGAGAATTCTGTAACTTACGCTCTTACTACTTCTACGGTAACTGACCAAGATGCATACGAAGATGCTATGAACCAATACGAATATGAAAAATATGAGTACGATCAGGCAATACAAGAAATTAATGCCAAAATCGAAATCGTTCAGGCACAAGACAAAAACCTTGAATTGAGATTGAAACAACTTGATACTGAACAAGAAGCAATCTCAACTGAAATCGACGCGGTTTCGCAAGTAATCCAAAAAAATACCGAAAGTTCATTCAAGACTTTTGGATAATAAGATGAATAGATGTAAAGATGCATAGTCTATTTCGTGCAAAGCACAGATAAAGACTTAACCTCTAGTCATCTATGCCTCTATACATCTAAATAAAAATTTTTCCTTTCCCTTTTTCCTATTGATTTTCTAACGACGAGCATACGCAAGTCGTTTTTTTTTGTGCTACGCACGTAGCCACATCAGATTTTGTAGAGATTTTGTAAAGATGGCAAAAAACGAGCAGAGGTATGAGCAGAGCGAAAGTCGAACAATCATAAGCGAAAATCGCACTTTTCGCTTTGATTGTGAGCGGTACCGTTTAACGCGAGGGCAAGCACGAAGTCGGCTTCAAACTTTGGATAGACATCGTAAGTTCCGCTTTTGTTTTGGTTTGTAAAAACTTGACATAATTCATTAAAACCATCATAATAATAGACGCATAGGAGGCGTTATGAAAGAAGAATACACAAACCAACACCGCAGATGGTATGACAAAGATCCGGTTTTGTCACAGGCAGTGAACACATTGGAACAATCTGATGATGAAACTCAAATTAAAATTGCATTAAATTTGATTAAAATCATCATTGAACACAACATTGAGGATGAAAAATTTGAGGCAGTTGAAGATATTATCAATGCTGTAGGCTCAGGACTTGACGACAACCGTAAAGGTCGTTGGTACGATATTGATACAACTTTAAGAACTGCTATGAACATGCTTCAAAATTGTCCTGCAGCTACACAACACGTTATCGCCAAAGAAATGGCTAAAATGGTTGTAGACACTATCAAAAAAGAAGAAGATTCAGACTAACAAAGTCGTTACAATCTTATAAATTAACTCAATATTTTCATCAGATGCACTTTGAAAAATTTCGTTCATTTCTTTCACAAGTGCATCTTTTGGTTTTTTGTGTTCATATTTAAAAAATTCATATATTTCAACATCAAGAGTTTTCGCAATTTTTTGCAACTTTTCAAAAGTTGTAAAACAGGCTCCGTTTTCTATCCTGCAAACCTGTTTTGGCTCAAGTCCAATGATTTCTGCCAGTTGTTCTTGCGTAATATTTTTATTTTTCCTAATCTCTTTTAGCCGTTTCCCAAATAATTTCAAAGTATCCATACTTAATATATTAAAATACACTTTTTAGCTTTTATATACCTTAAAATGAGTATCAATTTGACAAACTTACTATTAAATGGTAATATAATTGCAAAACTATACATCTAATGTTAAGAACTTGACACCATTGGGCGTTTAGTGATAAGTTCAAGTTGTCAAGAGAGGTAATTTATAATGAAAAAAGTTAATTTGTTGTATGATGCAACGACTGTTTGCAACATCATGGCGAAAAATTCGTCAAGAAGCGGTATTTTTTTTGTAGCGTATAATATTTTATTGGAGTTTTTAAAGCATCCTGAGTATAACGTTTATTTGTACGCTGATGATTTAATCAAATTGCGTCAGGTTGTTGAAAATTATCCGGAATTTGCAAATTGTAAAATTTATAAATTTTCATTTTTGCAAGAATGGGTTGCATATTTTAGAAATCTTAAAAACGAAAACAAACTAAATCATGGGTTGAGTGTATTGAGAGGTTTTTATGGTTTGATAGCTTCAATCCTAAAAAGAGGCTACAAATTGAGCGAAAAAGCTATCAATATGAAAGATATTGATGCGTTCTTTTCTCCAATGAATGCTGTACCTGATGTAATAAAAGCCAACAAGCACATAAAATGTTACACAGTTTTGCACGATGTTATACCGATTGCGGAGGAGTGTAAAAACTTGAATTGGCAGGGAAAATGGTTTCACAAGCTGATTAAATCAATGAATAAAAAAGATTGTTATTTTGCAAATTCCGAATTCACCAAACAAGATTTTTTGAAATATGTTCCTACAATAAGTGAAGAAAATATCATAGTTATTCCGCTTTCTACCGGAAAACCTTACAGACAAATTCAAGATAAAAAAGAACTTGACAAGGTAAAACAGAAATACAATATTCCGCAAGATAAAAAATATATTTTCAGTTTATGCAGTCTAAATCCAAGAAAGAATTTATTATTTTCAATAAGAAATTTCTTTAAATTTATTAAGAAAAATAATATTGACGACTTTGTATTTGTTTTGGGTGGAGCTTATTTTGACGGATTTGAAGAAATTATGAATGATAATCTCAAAGAATATGGCAATATTGAGGGTAAAATTTTACGAATTGGCTATGTTGATGATGAGGACTTGTCGGCACTGTACAGTGGAGCGGAGATGTTTTTGTTTCCGTCATTGTACGAGGGTTTTGGCATGCCGGTTTTGGAAGCTATGCAATGCGGTTTGCCGGTAATTTGTTCTAATTGTACATCTATTCCTGAAGTTATTGGAGATTGCGGAATACAGATTGACCCTCATAACGATGATGAGATGGTTTCAGCATTGGAAAAGATGTATTTTGACAAGGAATTTCGTTCTCAATGTGTACAAAAAGGTCTGGAACGTGCGAAATTATTCACTTGGAAAAAGTGTGGGGATATAATAAGTAGTGAAATAATTGAGGGTGCGCATGCATAATAATGAAATCTCTATAGTTTATATTTGTGATGAATATTATGTAATGCCGACTTGCGTTTCTATTCAGTCTATGCATGAAAATAAGAAAAATTCAGTCTATAACATTTATATTTTGGGAATTGAACTTTCAGATACGAGTAAACAGCTAATTAAAAGTGTAAAATTGAATAATATTAATATAAAATTGCTTGACTTGGAAAATAAATATAAACAACTGAATACTACTCATGAGTATGTATCAAAATCCGCATTATTTAAATTTGATATTCCTTTAATCTTTAAAGATTTGGATAAGATTTTGTATTTAGATAGTGACACTATTATACTAAAAGATTTATCAGAACTTTTTAATACAGATATAACCGATTATTATGCAGGTGTTGTTAAAGATTTAACATCAATTTTTATTTTCAAAGATAATGAAAGAATTGGAACTCAAACATATTTTAATTCAGGAATGATGTTGTTGAATTTAAAAAATATGCGTTCTGATAATATTTCACAAAAACTTTTGGAGTATAAATTAAACTCCAGATCTGTTAAATATATGGATCAGGATTGTTTTAATTCAGTATTGGCACCCAAACTCAAGTTTTTGCCACCTGAGTACAATTATATGACATCAAACGAATATTTGTATAAACAAAAAATATGTGAGCGTAATTTTAAAGAGCCTGTTATGGTTCATTTAACACCTGAAAAACCTTGGAAAAATCACAGAATGCCGTATGCAAAAGAGTGGGATAAATATTTCAAAAAATCGGTTTGCAAAAAGCTTAAATTAGAAAAAAATAAAAAATTTATTTATAAAGAAAAAATGGATAATAAACGAATTATACATATTGGTAAAATTAAACTGACTTATCATAAGTCTATTCAAGGTGGCTTTCCCAGTTCTAAATCTTGTAACTTTAAAACCTACGATAATTTATATAATGATATAAAAAAGAATATATCTAAAATTCCTAATGATATTGATTTAGTAGTAGGAGTTCCACGTTCAGGAATGATACCTGCTTATATGATAGGATTTATGAAAAATTTGCAAGTAGTTTCCTTAAATGAATTTTTGGCTGGTAATATTTGTAAAATCGGAGAAAGACCCTTAAACCCGTCAGGTAAAAATGTTTTGGTTGTTGATGACACTTGTTGTAGTGGAAAAGCGATTTTGAAAGTAAAAAGTATGCTTCAAGGATGTAAAAACAATTATAATATTCGATATTTATGTGTGTATTCAACTAATGAAGCAATTAGTAATATTGATATTTCGTTAATGAATTTAAAGTTGCCGAGGATGTTTCAATGGAACTATCTAAATCATATAAATATTCAGAATAGCTGTTTTGATATGGATGGTGTGCTGTGTGAAGATCCTATAGAAGAACAAAATGATGATGGTGAAAATTATATAGATTTTATTAAAAATGCCAAAGCGAAATTTATTCCAAAATATAAGATATATGCAATTGTAACTTCGCGTTTGGAAAAATATAGAGTACACACTGAAAAATGGTTAGCGGATAATGGTGTTATGTATGAGAAGCTTTATATGTTGAATTTGCCAGATAAAGAAACCAGAATTCGACTTAATGCTCATGCTTCATTTAAGTCTAAAATATATCGAAAGCTTAAAAATACGAAATATTTTTATGAAAGCGACAGGAATCAAGCTAAAGCAATTCATGATAACACGGGTAAGCCTGTTATATGTGTTGATACTGATGAAATTTTTCAATAATCTAAAGCTGTATAGTTCTCAAAATCATGTAATATCTGTAATTTCCCCAATAAACGATTAGTGAAATGAAATTATCTTCCAAATCTGTTGCTTCCAAAAACGTATCTGGAGCAGGTTTGCGTTGTGAGGATTTTACATGTTTGCCGACAAAATCGTGGAATTTTAAATGGAATTTCTGTATCGGCGTCAATTTTATTTTTGGCAAGTTTTCGTCGTAAAATCCCATTGGGACAATCTCTTTGTTATAAACAGGAATTATATATTTTACTTTTCCTTGTTCTTTGAACAAAATATACCAGTTACCTTTATGTTCGCGCGGAGTCAAAAGGTAATACCCCGGTTCTATAGTTGTATTTTTAAAAAATAATGGTGCTGTAAGTCTAAATAACGGATACGGCGACCAAGATGTGTCTTTTACATCATACATTTCTTCTGGGTCAATGTTGTGAACATACGAAAAATCAGCCGGTTCGAGCTCTCTGTAAATTTGCTCATAATCCGTTTCTGCATAAGCAATTCCCGCAAACAACAATACCAAAATTAATAAAAACTTTTTCATAATTATATTTTAATGATTAAGTTGAAAAAAGCAATAGGGCAAGAAATATTTTACATTAAATTTATTTTGTTATAAAATTGAGGGGAGAGGTTTGAGCCTCGTAAACTGGATATGAAATGCCGTTATTTAGACGGTAGAAAGGTATAAATAATGCAGGTATCACTAAACTGGTTAAACGAATTTGTAGATTTGTCGGATGTAGATGTAAATCAAATTGCTCATGAGCTTACAATGAGCGGTTTGGAAGTAGAAGAAATTGAGGAGGTAAAACCTAAGTTTACCAATATTCAAACTGTAAAAATAGAAAAAATTGATAATCATCCAAATTCCGACAGACTTCATTTGGTAACGGTCAACACTAAAGACGGGCTGAAAACAGTTGTTTGCGGAGCACAAAACATCGCAGTCGGACAAATTATACCTTACGCATCAGTCGGCTCGCAAGTTTTGGACAGAAAATCCGGTGAAATGTTTACACTTACTCCTGCAACAATTCGCGGAGTTGAATCACAAGGTATGTTGTGCTCAGCGGATGAACTCGGAGTTTCAGAACGCGGATATCAAGAAGAAGACGGCATTTTAATCCTAAATAGAATTTTCCCTGACGTTAAAATCGGTGAAAATGTTGAAGATGTTTTGGGATTTGAAAAAGATTATGTCTTAAATGTTGCTCCGACTGCAAACAGAGGTGATCAAATGTCTGTAATCGGTGTTGCCAGAGAGTTAAGTGCAATTTTTGATAAACCGTTGAAATTTTCACCGCTTGAATGCACAAGAGATTTATCTACAGACAGTTTTAAAGTTGAAATCATTGACGAAGACGTCTGTAAATACTATTCTTTAGGTATTTTGAAAGATTTGACGATTAAACCGTCACCTGATTGGATGCAAAAAAGGCTTGTGGCATCTGGTGTCCGAGCAATTAACAACGTAGTTGATATTACAAATTATGTAATGCTTGAATACGGAACACCTTTCCATGCGTTTGATTTGGACAAACTTAACGGTTATCTTTGTGTCAGACGTGCAAAAGAAGGTGAAAAAATCGTTACACTCGACAGCGTCGAACGAACTTTGACAAATGACAGTATTTTGATTGCTGATAAAGATAAAGGCGTTTGTCTTGCCGGAGTTTTCGGTGGTGAGAATTCTGAAATTGATGACAATACTAAAAATATTGCTCTCGAAGCTGCATATTTTACACCGCAAAGTAACAGAAAAAGTTCAAGAAGTGTCGGTTACAAAAGTGAAGCTTGTTCAAGATTTGAACGCGGCATTGATATAGAAGCGATTAAACCTGCTTTGATGCGCGCTATGCAATTGCTGGTTGAACTTGCTGATGCAAAGATTGAAGGCGTTGTAGAAGCCGGTAAAAATAAGCTTGAACCGATTGAAATCACCTTGAGATACGCTCAAATCAAAAGAATTTTAGGCTGTGATATCGCACCTGACAAATGTATTTCAATTCTTGAAAATTTAGGATTTGAAAAACTCGGCGGAAACGAACTTGCTGCAAAATTTTTGGTACCATCATTCAGAAGCGGTGATGTTACTCGTGAAATCGACTTGATAGAAGAAGTTTCAAGAATTAACGGGTATGACAAAATCACTCCGACACTTCCGGCTAAAAACGAAACAGCAACAATTTCTTTAGAGGAAAAGGTTATCAAGAAAGTACACAAATTGATGCTTGCTTCAGGTTTGGATGAAATTATTACAAATTCACTTGTCGGCAAACCTATGATTGACAAATTTATGGTTCCGTTTGATGATGCAAAAGCCGTAAAGGTTTTAAATTCTGCAAGTGAGGAATGTACAATGCTCAGAGAAAATATGTCGGGTTCTATTTTGAATTGTTTGAAATATAACTACGACAACGGGCAGAAAAATTTCTGGACTTATGAAATCGGTACAACATACAACAAAATCGCAGAAAGCAGTGAAAAATCAGCAGGAATTGCGGAAAGGCGTATTCTTGCAGGAGTTTTGACAGGTGAAATTGAAAACTCAAAATGGCAAGTTAAAACTTCTACAGATTTCTACACATTAAAAGGGATAATGGAAAATCTGTTTGCTGAACTTGATGTAGCAAAGAGAATTAAGCTTACACCTTGTGAAAATGTTGATTATTACCATCCGTATAGAAGTGCAAAAATTAATATTTTAGGTAAAAACCTCACTTGTGTCGGATATTTTGGACAAATTCACCCAATCCTTAAAGACAAAATGAAAATTAAAGGTCAAGATGTGTTCATGTTTGAACTCGATTTGGATGCGGTGATTGATATTATCAAAGAACATACGCCAAGATACAAAAAACTTCCGCAATTTCCTGAAGTTCGTCGTGACCTTGCGTTTGTAATCAATAATGATGTGACTTTTGATGATATTCAAAAAGTTATTAAAAGTTCTGTTCAACAAAATATCTTTAAAGGTAGTGAAGTCTTTGACGTATATCAAGGTGAAAACATTGAAAAAGGCTTCAAAAGTCTTGCGTTCCGTATAAAAATGCAGGATGAAAACGCGACATTGACAGATGAGGTTATTGAGCGTCAAATGTCAAATGTACGTGCAAAACTTCAAAAAACTTATGCGGAAATTTCATTCCGTGAATAAATTTAAATATGTCATCCTGAACTTGTTTCAGGATCTTAATACTGCAATAATATGAGATGCTGAAATAAATTCAGCATGACGAAACTAAATATATAGAGGATATATGAAAAAAATATTACTTATACTTGCAATAATATTACTACTACCAGTGAAAGCACTATGTGCCGATGTTGTGCCGCAATACGTGAGCATCGAACATACCGCGACGCTCGGACTTTATCAGGCTCCGAATGAAATTGTACTTTTCAAAGAACCGAGCGAAAGTTCTACAATTGTTCATAGTATAAGTTGGATTGGAAATCAAATTTTTCCCGAAAGCGTAAAGCCGGAACAGTTGTTTGTCGTTCATCTTCCGAATAAGAACCTCGGATTGCTTGCCGTAGTTGATGAAACAGACGACTGGGTTGAGGTGATTTATAATAACAAAACAGGCGATAAAGGTTGGATTAAGAAAGATGATCCGTACAGATTTATGACTTGGGTTATGTTTTATAATATGTATGGCAAAAAATACGGGCTTAATTTGTTAAAAGAGGCTCCGGCAGAGGCAAAAGATATACGCACTGCAACTGACGATAAATCTCAAATTGTCGGAACGGTTAATATGCCACAAAAAATAAATTTGACAGCAATCAAAGGCAATTGGGCATTGGTAAGCGTTTTTGATATTGACAAAACTCCAAAAACGGGCTATGTCAGATGGCGTTCAAATAACGGTGTGAAGTATTATTTTCCTGCGATGAAATAATGTTTTTTATAAGGCACGTAACAATTTATTGTACCAACCTCTGTTGTTACACTTTGTAAATTCCTATCTTATAGATTAGCAAAATAAAATATGTTCAAACTTAATATAACAGATAGGAAAATTACATGAGCATAAAAGCAATTGATAATATATCTACAATACACAGCACTGGGAAAAATGCATATTAAAGGACAAAACAATGAACAACACTATCAACCCTCAAATATCTTTTAAAGCGAATATAGATGGCAAATTTTTGGATGCAGCGGATGGTTTCTTGAAAAATCAACCACGCTCACAGTATAAACAATTTTGCTCTGCCGTAAGAAGGTTTTCTGAAATTCCGAATTCAGACAATTTGACAATTCGATACAAAAAAGAGTATAAAAACGGATACTTGTCACACGCTCTATACGCAGAAGAAGGTGGCAAACCTTCCATTTTATTAACAGTAAAAGATCAGTTTAGAAAATTAATTCAAAAATTTTCATACATGAACGAATACGAATTTAAAGTGAAAACAGGATTGATAAAGTAGTCATAGGGTAGACTCTTAGTCCCCCCCCATAACCTCCTCAACACTGACGTTATTTTCTACTATAAAAAATATTTTTACCATGTGTATCTAATCCACCTGACCAGTACAGACTATTTGTTTTTGCATAATATTTAATTGCGTTAAGCCAATCTGCACTTCTGCCAAGCTCACCAAAATATGGATAATGAATTTCTGCCGCAAGAGCCCTTTCGCCGCCTTTCTCTTTAAAGAGTTTAAAAATCGTTTCCATCCCTTTATAACTATTACCATCTTTTAAATACGAACCAATACCGGTACATCCCGGATGTGCCCAGCTCATATACCCGTAAGGCTGATTTTTGATTAAACTAATCGCATCTTCCATATCAACAAAAGCAGGATTTAAATCCATTTTAGGAAGTTCATCCATACAAATGTTATGAACCTGTTGAAGCCTGTGTTTCAAGACTTCAGGATTATTTTTATAATATCCTGAGTCAATAATTTTTTTCTGCAAATAATCTTTCATAGAAAAGTTTATATGCGTTAATTTATTCTTTAAAAATGTATTCAATTTTTCAGCTTCTTCAAAACTAAAATTTTCAGAGACCTCCGGCATAATTTTTGAACATCTTTGAATTATTTTCCGCATTAAATTTGCTCGACATTGTTTCTTTTCATTAAAAAACCTATTAAGCTCCGGACTGTAAGGGTCAAGCCCTAAAACGGTCATGTGAATTGGTACCGGCGCATTGAGGTTAGCTCCCAACATTCTATTTTCAACAGTCATCTCCACGCCAAGAACTACTCTAAGATTTTTATATTTTTCAGGATTTTGAGAAATAATTTTTACCGCTTCTTTGCAACCACCCAATGTATCATGGTCAGTTATTGCAATTGTAAAAGGTGCATGTTTTGCCTTTTGAGGCGAAGTTGCTGCAACTTCATCGGCATATTTTGCACTTTTATCTAAAAGCTCTTGTACAGTCAATTTTCCATCAGAGTGAACAGTATGCATGTGCATATTTGCACGAAAAGTTTTTGCATCAACTCCTGATAATACGTAATTGTCCTGCAAATCAGCTATTAATTTATTTCCCGAAGTATAATGTGTCGCATTGTCACTAAATTCTTTTATTATGTTTGCATATTCCTGAGGTCCGGCTATTGGTCTGAGTTTATACCAATCAGCTTGATTAAGTCCTGTATTTTTTATAAGCAGTTTTCTGTAATCAATATCTTCCGGAAACTGTGCCATCTGTTTTTCAAAAACTTCTTTTATTGAATTGACAACAGTTTCTTTTGATTTTGTAATAGCTCTACTGTTACGATGAACAATCCCGTAAATAACACCCGCCATAATTGTTGCACCAATAGCAGAATACGCAACCACTTTTGTTGTATTCGTCGGTTTTTTCTCTTGTTTAAGTGC
>CAYPDZ010000021.1:0-18802 GCA_964409575.1 uncultured Muribaculaceae bacterium
CAATAAAAAAGAAGGTCTTAAAACCTTCTTTTTTATTAGCGGGAGACGAGGCTCGAACTCGCGACATCCTCCTTGGCAAGGAGGCATTCTACCACTGAATTACCCCCGCATTGGGTTACTCCTCTATTATACATGAACAATTTTTTTTTGCAAGTATTTTTTTAATAATCCATTACTCCATTATTTTCTATTATTCTCGCTCCACAAGCATAGCCTTGACTTCTTGAGGATGTGTCACAATTATTCTTATAATTGGCTGATGAACTTTTCCAGTAATTTTTACTGTTTTCCCAGTTTTCACCTTGTAAAAACTTTGCAAAATCAATACCGCCGTAAGGGTAAATATCTCCGTCAGCAGAAAGTACAACACCAAAAATGTCACGTCCAAAAGTATTTGGTGCCTTTTTGCCGTTTATATCAAAAACTATATCTGCACATCGGACTTTTAAACTTTTTGAAATTTCCGGATATGAGGTAGGAGTACACCCTCTATTTACAATACTGATAATTGAACCATTAGCCAATTCATATAAAAATCTTCCTGATGTACTTATATTACCAGAATTCCATATATTTAAACCAAGTTTACTATTATTTTCTGTAAATGAATAATTCAAGCCATGAACATAATATGCACAACTTGTGTCACTATTTATGCAAGATTTTGTAACTTTAAATACTTTTTTCATGGCATTATCAAGTCGTTCATAATGTGAATCGTCTAAATTTCCAGATGGAAAAAGGTGAGTACAAATCAAATCGGAACCGGTGCAACCTTCATTTACAATTAATGCTTTCATACCTTGAGCAAGTATTGATACATTATCAAGAAATTGATTTGCCCAAAGTTTTTTTTGATAATTATAAATCAATGTAGGAATTGTAATTGCAGCAACAACCCCGATTATTGCTAATGTTATCAGTGTCTCTGCCATTGTAAATGCTCTTTTCATATAAACCTCAATTCTTAACTAAATAAATACTATAGTAGCATAAACACTACTATAAGGTATAGCTGTGAATTTGTCAATATAATAAGATGTTTAAATGGAAAAGGAAATATTTACAAAGGAACTAGGATTTGCAATAAAAATAAAACGAATGAGAATGAAGATTTCGCAAGAAAAACTTGCCGAATTAGCAGATTGTAGTCTTTCATACATTGGTTTTATTGAAAGAGGTGAAAAAAGCATTTCTCTTTATAATTTTGTTAAAATTGCAAAAGTTTTAGAATTAGATATTAATAAATTTTTGAAAGAAGTTTTGTCTTGTTAACAAGTTTGTACAGGTTCTTCAATAGTATCCATTGAACGTATGTCTATTTCAACTTTTTGTCCAAAATGTTTCTTTAATGAATTCACCAAATCATTTGAACTTTCTACCCAAAACATTGACGCTGTCAGTATTTTTACATCATTGTTATTTAAATCTTTAACTTTAAATGTTACAGGATCAGATCCGGTATGCTGGCATAAAATATTTTTAAGTGCATGAAGTTCTTCATACTTAAATTCTTCTGTAAGTCTTATTGTAAAAATATTGGAATTATCAACTGTTTTTACGGTTTCCACAATAAGTGACGGAGGCTCATCCTCAGTGCGTTTGCTAACTTTTCCCGACACAATTACGCGTTGTTCGTTTTGCAAGTAGTTACCATATTCAGCAATTTTATTGTTAAAAGCAATTACATCAATTTTTCCAGTCAAATCTTCTATCGTTACAAATCTGATGAATTTTGACGGATCTTTTTTGGTCGGAATTTGTTTAGTTGCAGTCACAAGTCCGCAGATTGTAACAACTTTTTCATTTGGGAGTTCATTTATTTCCGTAATTTTGTGTGTCATCAAAAACGGCAATTTATCCCTGATTGTTGATAACGGATGGCTTGTGATATAAAATCCCAAAAATTCTTTTTCAAGGTTTTGTAATGTACGAGCATCATATTCCTCATCAGAGCCCGAAAGTTGGAATTTTGCATCTTCAATAGCAGAGGTGTCACCGAGCATGTCGAACAGACTTCCCTGACCGGATTCTTTAGCTTTTGTTTCTTTTGAAGCGGTTGCCGTTATATATTCAATATTGTCGATAAGCTGTTTTCTGCTTTTTTCAACATTTGCAAATGCACCGGCTTTAATTAATCCTTCAAGAGTTTTTTTATTTGAACATTTTATATCAAGTCGTTTTACGTAATCGTATATTGATTTAAAATCGCCATTTTCTTCACGTTCTTTGATAATGTCTTCAATAACGCCTTCACCTACCTGTTTAATTGAAGCCAAACCAAATCTAATATTATTACCGTCAGGAGTAAAACTTGCCAACGAATGGTTGATGTCGGGAGGCAAAACTTTTATACCTTTTTTGAGTGCTTCTTCAATATAAAGTTGTGTTTTTTCAGCATCACTTGAAACACTTGATAAAAGTGCTGATAGGTATTCAACAGGGTAATGGCATTTTAAATATGCTGTTTGATAAGCTACAAACGCGTAAGCTGCCGAATGTGACCTGTTAAAACAGTATGAAGCAAATGCAAGAATTTGGTTAAACAAGGCTTCGGCATCTTTTGAGGACATGCCGTGCTGAGCGGAACGCTCAATAAATTTGCCTTTTTGTTTTTCCATTTCATCGACTTTTTTCTTACCCATCATACGGCGAACCATGTCTGCTTGACCGAGCGAATAATCGGCAAGGACTTGGAATACCTGCATGATTTGTTCTTGATATACGATTGTCCCGTAAGTGTCTTTTAATACAGGTTCAAGAAGTGGGTGAGCGTAGGTGATTGCCTGACGTCCGTGTTTTCTTTCAACAAAGTCATCAACCATGCCGGAATCCAGTGGACCCGGACGAAAAAGTGCAACTAACGCGCCTAAATCTTCAAATACGTCAGGTTTTAGTTTTTTAACAAGGTTTTTCATTCCCTGAGATTCAAGCTGGAAAACGCCGTCTGTGTCGCCGACCATAAGCATTTCATAAGTCGGTTTATCATCAAGTGGAATGTTGTTGATATCAACTTTAATCCCTTGACGTCTTTCAATCATATCAACTGTTTTGTAAATAGTCGTAAGGTTTCGTAAGCCCAAAAAGTCCATTTTAAGCAAGCTTAAAACTTCCGTAACATCGTGAGGCGGATAACCTGTTTGGATAATTCCGTCTTTTGACGGCTGAACTGGCAAAATTTCGTCCAAAGGTTGAGGTGCAATAATTACGCCGGCAGCGTGTGTACCGGTGTTGTTCTTAATTCCCTCAATTCCTACAGCAAGGTCAATAAGCTTTTTCATACCGACGGTTTTACCTTCCATCGGGTCTCCACAGATTATTTGTTCGTCTTTGTCATAGAGTGTTTTTAATTCCGATCCGTCATATTGCATTGCTTGTTTTAGGGTTTTAGCTTTATCGTTTATACTTAAAGCAAGATCAATTGCAGGGTCAATTAAGCTTGCAAGACGGTTACTTTCCGAAAACGGAATTTTTAAAATTCTTGCAATGCCTTTGAATGCAGCTTTTGCAGCGTACGTACCAAAGGTGATAATCTGACAAACTTTGTCTTCGCCATATTTTTGAGTTACGTAGTCAATAACTTCCCCGCGTCGTTCAATACAAAAGTCGATATCAATATCGGGCATGGTGAAACGTTCCGGGTTCAAAAATCTTTCAAACAAGAGTTTGTGTTGAATAGGGTCAAGGTCAGTGATTTCAAGTGAATAAGCAACGACAGAACCTGCAGCAGAACCACGTCCGGGGCCTACGGGAATTCCGTGAGTTTTTGCGTAATGTATAAAATCCCATGTTATAAGAAAATATGCTGAAAATCCCATCTGTGAAATTACGCCGATTTCGTAATCAATACGTTCTTTGAGTTCCGGAGTTATTTCTCCGTAGCGTTTTTTTGCACCTTCATATACAAGATATTCAAGGTAAGAATTTACATCGTGACCTTTTGGAACTTCATAAGCAGGCAAAGGGCTTTTACCAAGTTCAAGTGTTAAATGGCATTTTTCTGCAATATCAACTGTGTTTTTGATACATTCTTCAAAAGTTTCTGCATCCATCCATTTGAACGCATCTCTTAATTGTTCTGTAGTTTTTACGTAAAATTCGTTATTCGCGAAATGAAATCTGTTCGGGTCGTCTTTGTCACTATTGGTTTGCATACACAACAAAGTGTCGTGCATATCGGCATCATCACGTGTCAGGTAGTGAGAGTCGTTTGTGATAACCATTTTTATACCAAGTTCTTTTGCAATTTGGATTAATTGCGGGTTGGTACGTTTTTGCTCGTCCAAGTTGTGATCTTGAAGTTCTATATAATAATCCTCACCAAACAATTCCTGATATTGTTTGGCGATATTTTTTGCTTTTTCGTTTTCACCTTTTAGCAAATACTGCAAAATTTCACCGCCAAGACAAGCTGAAAGACATATCAAACCTTCATGGTGTTCTTTGATTAATTCCCAATTAATACGTGGTTTTACGTATCTGCCTTTGCACCAAGCAACGGATGTAAGCTTTATCAGGTTTTGATATCCGACTTTGTTTTTAGCAAGAAGTACAAGGTGATAACAAGGATTGTTGTTTTTGTCATGTTCTTCTATATCACCGTCATGAACATAAAACTCGCAGCCCAAAATAGGTTTTATACCGGCTTCTTTGGCTGTGGTATAAAGTTCCATGTCACCGTACATTACGCCATGGTCAGTAATTGCGACGGCGGGCATGTCGTTTTCTTTGGCGAAATTAACCAAATCGTCAATCCTGATTGCGCCGTCTAGTAGTGAATATTCGGTGTGAACATGTAATGGAACTACTTGCATAATACCAGTTTATCATGCAAAGATGCTTATTGATAGTTTGATAAAGTTTTATTAATTAAGTCTATCATTTCATCTTTAATGTATTTAGGTGAAATAATTTCGCATTCTGTTCCGTATCTCATAAGACGGCTTAATAACAAATCAAAATCTTCATCTTTGTTAACTATAATTTTGCTACCGTCAGATAGAATATCTTGAACTTTTTCCCAATCTCTTATTCGATAGTTTTTAGCTAATCTGTTTTTTATTTTATAACACACCGTAGTTGGCATGGAATTATTATTTACTGCGGATGGCAACTGTTTTAATGATATGATGTTTTCTACAGGAATTTCGTAAACTCTGCTGCCGTTACTTCCCAATACTTTCAGACAGATTTTACGCTTCTTATAAATTGTTTCAAGCGGCGAGCATAGCAAATTTATTTCGTTGTATTTATCGTCAGTATAAATAATTTCCAATTTCTGGCTATCTTGACAATACTTTTCACACAATTTAACCTGTTCTACCATCTCAGAGAAATAGAAGGCGAGATTTAAATTTTTAGTATTATTATCTACCTGCAAAAAACTCTGTGCAGATTCATCATACCTAATTTCAAGTTCCTTTATAAATTCTTCGCAATTTGATTTATTTTTACCGTTTGGCAAAACTTCACATGCTTTTTTTAAAGCATTAATGCTTTTGATATCGTTCAAATCGAATTTCATCTTATAAAGTGGGCTGAACATGTGATATTTGCCGTTCACTTTTTTCACCTTAATTCCGAAAAGTCTCAATGCATTAAGGTATTTATTTAATGTTACGTGAGTGTTTGAAGTGCCATCATAATGACCATCTGAAAAAAGTTCAATTACCCACTTAAAATCAGCACCACCTTTATATAATTCTTTTAAGAATTTAAACATTTTAATACACGACTCATTGCATTTTTCAGGTGTTTTTTTAGCCACAATAATACCCCGCTTTCATATCTTTCAGTAGTGTTATAAATTCTTTTTTGAATTCATCCGGAGAAATAACTTTGCAGTTTGACCCTAAAGCTAAAAGTCTTTGTTTTAACAAAAATTTATTTGAAGTTGTGGCTTCAATAACAATTTTATCTTTGGTTTGCTCAACAATTCTTTCGTTACTTTCAAGTTCCGGAGTTTTTTGGCTATAGAGTTCATAAACAACTTTATATTTTTGAACATCCTCGAGTATTGAGCCTTCTCGTTTTATATCAACAATTGACTTTATTCTGTTAACTAAGAATGTTCCATATTGTTTGTACTCAAAGTTTAGACCACACAGATAAATTTTCCCGTTTTTGATTTCTAATTTATCTGCAACAAGTTCCATCCTTTTTTCGCCGGAATTTGGTGATGCGTAAGAGATTATTATCTGATTTTTCTTTTCACAGCACTCAATAAGGGCTTTTAAGATATTTTTGTCAATGCCTTTTAGCAATGAAACTTTTTTTGCTTCATTGATAAAATCCTCATTTTTTATATATGCACCAATTTTTTCAAAAAATTCTTCCATTGCGATAAGTTCATCAATTTCCATATTCTTAGCGAGATTCTTAAAGACTTTTAGAGCGCTTTGAAGTTGTTCTTGTGAATATTTAAGTTCAAACGGATGTGAAGTTATTACGTATTTTGATTCAGTTTCACCTTTTTGTTTAACCCTTTTAATTTCGCAACCTAATCGCTTTAGTGAATTCATATAGACTCTAAATGTATCAATAGAAATTGATTCGTGCAAATATTGGTGGTTTAAAAACAACTCGCTAATTTCTGTGTATGATTTAGGTCCTTCTGTCAGTTGTGAAAACAGCAAAAGAGCCTTAAATGCCGTAAATGACATCAAATTATAAGTAACTTTTTTTGTTTTAACAAATTCTCTCATAAATTACACTCCCTGCTAAAATGGTATCATAAATTTAAAAATATGTACAGTTCTTAGTAATTATTTTTTGTCAATTTAAAAATCTTGTTTTTTTACGTAATTTCATTAAGTTTTCTTCATTAAGATTTAAGAACTTGAATTTTTCTCATATATTTCAAGGGGCATGGTCAATTGTAAATTTTATTTATAAAAATTTTACTTGTCAAATTTTTTACTTAGATTTACATTTGAAACTGTAGAGAGGAGAAAGAGAACTGGAGGTGATGGCAAAAAGAATAGCTTAAGAAGTGTGTATTGATTAGGGATTTTTTTTAACAAGGGGATTTACATATAAAAATTAAAAGATTTGAGAATAGTTGGAGAAACAGGAAAGCTTGAAATAAACCGAGCTTTCCTGTATTATTTGAATATGGAAGAATTGGAAAGCAAACTTGTAATCGGTTTGATGTCAGGAACATCATGTGATAGTATTGATGCCGGTTTGTGTGAGGTGCATCCGGATTTGTCGGTCAAATTGATTTCCGGTATTAATTACAAGTATCCAGAACATATCAGGGCTAAAATTTTTCAACTTTTTTCAGGTGATGCTTCGATTAAAGATGTTTGCCAAATGAATTTTGCAATTGGATATTGTTTTGCAGATGCATGTAAGGTGTTAATTTCAGAGCATGGAAAACCTGATTTTATAGCAAGTCATGGTCAAACTATTTATCATTATCCTATTTGCGAAAAACTGGATGGGATTTCTATGAAAAGTACACTCCAAATCGGAGAAAGCTCGGTTATTGCTCGTGAAACAGGATGCATGACAATCTCAAATTTCAGAGAAGCTGATATTGCATTTGGTGGTGAAGGTGCGCCTTTAGTCTGTTTTGCCGATGAGAAATGGTTTAAACCTTTAAAGAAAAACATGCTTATACAAAATATTGGCGGAATTTCCAATGTTACGGTAATTTCTAAAGATTTTCCAACTTTTGGGTTTGATACAGGGCTTGGAAACATTATGATTGATTACTGTATGAATAAATTTTTCCAAAAACGTTATGATAAAGACGGCGAGGTTGCAAATTCCGGAAAAGTTCATGAAAGTTGGCTTGAATGTCTTATGCAGGATGAATATTATTTTAAAGTTCCACCAAAAACTACGGGCAGAGAATATTTCTCTCCCGAATATATTGAAAATGCTTTGCGTTTTGCACCAAAAAATCCTGCCGATATAATTGCAACTGCAACTGCTCTCACGGCAAAAACGATTACTTCCGCTTACGAAAGGTTTATTTATCCCGACATTGATGTAAATGAAGTTATTATCGGCGGCGGCGGTGCATACAATCCGACTCTAATGAAATTTATACGTTATTATTTACCAAAACATATTGACTTAAAAACACATGAAGCATACGGAATTTCCAATAATTTTAAGGAGGTCATGGCATTTGCTCTCTTGGGTTATTGCAATTATTATAATATCCCGTCAAATCTTCCGTCTTGCACCGGTGCATCTCGCCGAGTTGTATTAGGTAAAGTGGCTAATTGTTTTTAGAATGTTAACTATTGTAAAATTTACTTTGTAATTTAAACAAAAATTTTTATTACGAGTTTTACTGGTATTGTTACCCCATAATTATATAAAGGAGAAAATAATGATTAGTAATGTATCATTCTCAGGTAGAGAAACTATGTTGACAAACAGGTTGGAAAAGGCTGCAGAGGTTGAGGTAATAAAAGCTTCAACATATTTGAGCGAAAAGCTTGCTCCTGTTGTTAGAAAAGAACAGGTAGTTGCTCCAGTATACACAAGCCCATTTATGCCTACAGGAAATCCTGTTGCTCAAACTGAAAAAGTAGGTAAAATTTTAAACTTCTTCGGTTAAATATTGTTTTATAGCATAAGGAATGTACCTGATTGTATCGGAAGCCAAAACCCCGTAAGCAGTCAGGTCATTTTTTGCCAAATCGCCCGCAAGTCCGTGTAAATAAACACCTAAACAACTCGCCTCATAAGGGGTAGAGCCTTGTGCCAAAAGTCCTGCAATCATTCCGGCTAAAACATCTCCACTTCCTGCTTTTGCAAGTGCCGAATTGCCTGTAGTGTTATGATAAATATTTTCTCCATCTGTTACTATCGTTCTGTGTGATTTCAAAACAGTTATACAATTATATTTTTCACAAATCTTTTTCGCGGCTTGTTCCATATTATTCAAAATTTCGTCCAATGTCCAGCCCAAAAGCCTTGAAGCCTCTTTAGGATGAGGGGTAAGGATAGTATTTTTATCAAGGTTTGTATCTGTTTGCGCAAGGATATTCAACCCATCAGCATCTATTACTGTCGGAATTTTGGACGGAATTACCTGATTAAAAATTTCTTTTGCACTATCATTTGTAGAAAGTCCGCAACCTATAAGAAGAACTGTTGCATCAATTTCAGAGAGTTTTGAGATGGGTGAAAGTACAATTTCAGGCGTACTTATACGACTTAATACACTTTCCTCGCTCGTGAGAACTACATATCCGGCTCCGACTTTTAATGCTGATAGAGAAGATAACAAAGCAGCTCCCCACATGTATTTTGAGCCTGAAATATTTAAAACTTTTCCAAAAGTTCCTTTGTTTGAATTTTCTAATCTTTTTGGAAGTTTAAAGTCCATTTTGTCTTATAACCTCATAAGTGACAATTGCCACGGAATTGGAGAGGTTTAGACTTCTTTGTCCTTCTTGCATCGGGATTGTCAGAGCATGCTCATCTTTTACGTATTTTTCCGGCAAACCGCGGGTTTCCGGTCCAAAAACAATAAAATCTCCGTTTTGAAATTTAATATCCGTATACAATTTTTTTGTTTTAGTTGTCAGATAATAAAAATTAGCATTTTTATTCGCTTCAAACAATTCATCCATTGTATCAATTTTGTGCAAATCAACGCTGTCCCAATAGTCTAATCCTGCACGTTTGGTGTATTTGTCGGACAATGAAAAACCGAGCTTACCAACAAGATACAGGCTTGCTCCTGTACAGGCACAAAGTCTTGCTATATTACCGGTATTTTGTGGGATTTCAGGTTCATATAAAACAATGTTAATCTTACTCATGTACTTATTCTGTGTCCTAGTACCTTTCTAAATATCTGTCGATTTCCCATTGCGAAACGTATGTTCTGAACGAATCCCATTCTTTTTTCTTAGCTGATAAAAATTCGCTGAATATATGTTCGCCCAATGCAGCTCTGGAAACCAGTGATTTGTCAAAGTAATCAAGTGCTTCTGCAAGACTTCCAGGTAACGCATCAATCCTTTGTTTTTTACGTTCTTTTAATGAAAGCTTATAGATGTTGCTTTCTACAGGAGCAGGCGGGTCAATTTTGTTTCTCACGCCGTCCAAACAAGCTTCTAAAATAGCTGCAAAAGCAAGATATGGGTTGCAAGCAGGATCAGGTGAACGCAATTCGACACGTGTTGCATTTCCGCGTTTTGCCGGAACTCTCAAGAGCGCACTTCGGTTTGCCAATGACCAAGCAAGATATACTGGAGCTTCATAACCGGGAACAAGGCGTTTAAAGCTGTTTACTGTCGGGTTTAGTACAGCGGTAATGCTTTTTACGTGTTTAAGCATGCCCCCGATTGAGTATTTTGCAACATCAGAAAGCTCATATTCTGCATTTTCATCATAAAAAGCATTTTTGCCATTCGTAAATAATGATACATTACAGTGCATGCCGGAACCGTTTATGCCGTAAATCGGTTTTGGCATAAATGTTGCATGCAGGTTGTGTTTTGCCGCAATTGCTTTTACTGCAATTTTAAATGTAGCAACGTTATCGGCAGCACTAAGTATATCCGTGTATCTGAAATCAACTTCGTGCTGTCCATCTGCACCTTCATGGTGAGATGCTTCAATATCAAACCCCATTTCTTGAAGTGTCAAAACGATATCTGAACGAACATCTTCGCCCAAATCTTCCGGACCAACATCATAATAACCTGCACGGTCTTGTGTTGTTGTGGTTACGTTTCCGTTTTTGTCTTTGGCAAATAGGAAAAATTCGGCTTCGGGACCAATATTCATTGAAAATCCCATTTTTTTCGCTTCCTTCATAATTCTTTTCAAATTGCATCTTGGGCAACCTTCAAAAGGTGTTCCGTCAGCATTATAGATATCACAGATTAATCTTGCTGAATTTACACCGTCTTTTTCTCTCCAAGGTAAAAGTTGGAATGAATTTTTATCGGGATGGAAGAACATATCAGATGTTTCAATGCTTCTAAATCCTTTAATAGATGAACCATCGAGCATAATCTCGTTGTTTAGAGCTTTTTCTATGTGTTGTGACGGAATGGTTAAATTTTTAACCTGTCCGTTAATGTCAACGAACTGCAACTTTATAAATTTGATATTGTACTCTTTTATAAAACCTTTAATATCATCTTCCGTAAAGTTTCTGTTATCCAGTCTTGTATGATTAAATTCTTTCATATTACCTCTTATTTTTTACTACTTTCTTTTTATATTAGAATACTTTTTTGCAAAAAGGTCAATACTTTGGAGTGTAAAGTTTTACAATGATTTTTTACAAAATATTAATGTTTTTCTAATAATAAGGTTATTTATTTCTTTTTATTGGGAATACTGTTTATATAAGGGAAGATTATAAATTTTAACTTAAAAAATAGGGAAATTTAAAACATTGATTTTCTGTACGTTTTCAAGCTTATGTAAAGAAATGTAACGAAATACAAAAGATATAGCAATTATATACTCTGAAAATACTTTATATAAATGTAAGCGATAAACAAGAGATTAATCAAAGAATTAAATAAACACGAGACAATTTACACTACCTACTACACACTAACCTTCTACACACGAGGAATTACGTAAAAGAATTCCGAACTCTATCGAAAGATAGGGTTTTTTTTTGCAGGCTGAGCCTGCACGCAATACATTGGGTAAATTTTGTATGTACCGCTGTTATTTTGTTGTTTAGAAATTTTGTTAGTTTTGTAGATTACGCTGTTTATAATATTGATGAGTAGACCCGTTTAACGCGAGGGCGTATTATGCTACGCACGTAGCCGCTTTGTATATTGGTGTAATTTTTTAGACTTGGCATAAAAACGAGCAGAGGCATTTAATGCAAGGCGGATTATATATAATTTGGAAAAATTATATCAACATATTCCTGATAATTTTCAGGCTCAAAGAATGCGACTGAAAACTCTGCACAATTATAACCTAACTGCTGAGCATCGGGAACTTCAAACGGAGGACCGGCAGGAGTTGAACGTGATGGGTTTTTAGGATTAGAAATCACACCTGTGCTTCTTAAAAGCGATACAAGAAGCGATTTTCCTTTGACCTCGTATTCTGTTAATCCCTGTGTAATAATTCCAAAGCCCTGTGCTCCGACATATCTCTGCATTGGAGCAAAGTTTGTTTTGACTTCAATCCCTCGTGTTTGCGGTAAATGCTCGCGCATATTCCAAGTTGGGTCAAATTCACGGCGGATAATTGTATTCATGTCCTCGGAAAATGTTTCCGTTACAGGCTTTTTCAGGTTAAATTTCACTTGCCAGAGTCTATTTTTTAACTTGTTATCCCACTCGATTTTGAAGCTTATCATTTTGCCGAATTCAACCTGAACATCAAAAAAGCTTGTCTTAATTATATTGTTTTTGAATGAATAAATTTCAGCTTTTTCGCCTTCATCATCAGCAACAGCTCCGAAATTATATGTATCACCCTCGTCTTTAAATCGGACAAATTCCATTTCAACATTTCCGATACGAATTTTGCCGTTTTTAACCTCGAATTTGATATAGGAACTGACGGCAGGTGCGTATTTTAATGTATAAATATCAGTAAAATCCTCGGTTACGGGAATTTTTTGCGTATCATAAAGAAGTGAATTTTCGACCCCGAAATGTTTGGAAATAACTTTGTATTCAGGTAAAAGCTCTTTGCTCTGTATAATTGGAGTTTTGAAGCCATGTTCCAATCTCAATTCCTCAATTATAGTGTTTGCGATTTGAATAATTTTTTCATATCGTGTTATATTTTCTCGGTGAACTAAATCGGTTGAACATCCGCAAATCCCATCATGTGCTTGATTTTTGAGCAAAAGTTTATATGCATATTCAATTACCGCATCATATTTTGAACCGTATTTTTGTTGTAATTTGTCGGCTTGTTCAAGTAAATAGGTGCATTTTACGTTGTATTGTTTAAGTTTTGTGCGAGCAGAGTATGAGCCTTGCAGGATGAAGGTTTTGCTGTTATCGCGCAATTCGTCGTTCCACTCAAAAAGAGATTCTGAACCAAGTTCAGAATGACGTTTAAAAGCAAGATCAAAATATTCAAACGGATTTGATAGTTTGATTTCATAATAACCCTCACCCGCAGTTCTAGCATTCGCAAGCTCATTAGGAACTGCTCCCTCTCCCATAGGTAGAGGGAATTTTTTCAGAATGCCATTTATTTTTTCAATCTGTTCTGCAATATCTGGTTCTACTCCTAAATGGTCTGCACCGATTGGCAAGAGTAAGTAATTTCCGGATTTTTCTGCGATTTTGTCTAAATTTGAGTGAAGCCATTCAGCTTTTTGCTCAATTGTCATTGGTGCGGAAAATATGTCCATAAAATAACCGCGTACAAGATTTACAGTGTTTATACCGTTAAAAATAAATTCAGTCGGAAAATCCCCGCATCCTCGCCAAACAACACATTTATCAATGCCAAATTCCTTTAAAATGGGTGGAATATTTTTGCTGTGTCCGAAAGTATCGGCAAGATAACCGATAAAATCAGTGCAACCAAAATCTCGTGCAATTTTCATACCGATTTCGAGATTTTTTTTGAATACTGTTCGATCTGTTAAAAATTCATCAACAAGTGTATAACAAGGACCTATAAAAAGTTTTTTCTCAGCAATTAATTTTCGTATTAAGGTTTCTTTTTCAGGGCGGATTTCCAGATAATCCAAAAGAGCCGAAACTTGCCCGTCAAAGTAAAACGACGGAATTTTATTGTTTTCAAGAAGTTCCAAAACGTTATCAAATACTCTCAAGAGTCTTAGTCTGAAAATTTCAAACTCCCGATACCATTCCCTGTCCCAATGAGTGTGTAAATATGCAATAACAGTCTTTTTCATAGTAAATTTATAACATATTTAATGCAATAGTGCAAATTTTTGTACCAAGGTGAATAGTTGAATGTTTTAAGAAGTCGTTAAGACATTAGGACGATAAGACGTTAAGTCCAGTTTAAAATAGCAATTTGCAATTAATCTTTGCTTTTGGTATAAATCAATTATATATTATAGAAAAGGGAAAGAGAATGAGTAAATATTTATTGGAAATAGGATGCGAGGAATTACCTTACAAGTTTATACCGTCAGCGATTTCTCAATTGCAAAACGGATTTGAAAGCTTTTTGAATACGAATAAAGTCAAGTTTAATGACGTGAAAGTTTATGCAACTCCACGACGTCTTGCCGTAATTATTTCGGGACTTGAAAAAGTTTCAAAAGATGAAGAAAAAATTGTAAAAGGTCCTATCAAAAAAGTTGCTTATGATGAAAGTGGCAATTTGACCAAAGCCGGCGAAGGTTTTTGTAAGAAAAACGGAGTTACGCCTGCTGATTTATTCATTCAAGATGACTATTTGCATGCCAAAATTGTTATCAAAGGTAAATCTATCGTAGAACTTTTGAAAGAAAATGTTCCGTCAATTATTCTGAAACTTCAAGGGTCTCACTTTATGAGATGGTCTGATAACGATGAAAAATTCTCCCGTCCTATCAGATGGATTGTTTCAATCTTAGACAGAGATGAAGTTAAAATTAAAATCATTGACAAAGAAAGTTCAAACGTCACACGTGGTCATAGATTTGCACAACAAAACGTTTACATCAATAATCCGGAGGATTATGTTGAAATTATGCGCAACTGTTGCGTAATCGTTGATCAAAAAGAACGCAGACAAAGAATTATTGATAAAGCAAAAGAGGAAGCTGCAAAACTTGGTGCAGAACCTTATTATACTGATGATTTGTTGGAAGAGGTTACGTTTATTACGGAATACCCCGTACCTGTGACTTGCGAGTTTAATCCCGATTATTTGAGATTGCCGGAAGAACTTGTTGTAACGGTTATGGCATCTCATCAGAGATATTTTGCACTGTATAAAGATGGAAAACTTATTAATAAATTTATTACAATGACAAATTACCTCGGAGATGAGTTTAAAAACATCAAAGAGGGTAACGTCAGAGTGATTAAGGCTCGTCTTGATGATGCGGTATTTTTCTTTAATGAAGATACTAAAAAACCGCTTGTCGATTACGTTGAAGATATCAAAGGAATTACTTTCCAAAAAGGCATGGGTTCAATGTATGACAAAGCACAAAGGATGATTAAGCTTTCAAAATCAATAATTGGCGATAACGCATCGGTTGAAAGAACTGCGTTACTTGCAAAAGCTGATTTGGCGACAAAACTTGTGTTTGAATTTACTGAACTTCAAGGGTTTATTGGAGCTGATTATGCAAGAGTCTCAGGCGAAACTGAGAACGTATCGGAAGGTATCAAGGAACACTATTTTCCATTGAACGCCGATGGCGAAACTGCAAAAACTTTAGAAGGTCAAATTGTTGGTATTGTCGACAAAATCGATAATATTTGTGCTGTGTTTGCGGAAGGCAAAAAACCGACAGGCTCATCTGACCCGCTAGGTGTAAGACGTGCGGCTTTAGGTATTATCAGGACAATTTTCGCTGGTGGTTTGAAAATTGATGTTGAAAAATTAATAAAAGATGCACTTGAACTTTTACCTGCCGGAAATAAAGATGTCGCAGATGAAATTAATGAATTCTTTATCCAAAGACTTGTTATTTTCTTGTCAGATAAATATTCCAAAAATGTTTTGGAAAGTTGTACTAAAAATGCGTTATCAGATTTGAACGATTATATCAAACGCGTTGAGGCTGTTTCACAACTAGATTGTCCTCCATTGTTGGAAAGTGCAAACAGAGTTTTGAGAATGTTGAAACAAGACAGTACAAAATCGGTTGACAAAAATTTATTTAAAGAAGATGCTGAAAAAGAGTTGTACGCGCAAATTCAAACGGTTGATGCTGTTGACTATGATGTGTATTTGAAACAGTTGGAAGCAATTAATCCGGCTGTAGAAAAATTCTTTAATGATGTACTTGTCATGGATAAATGTGAGAATGTTAAGGAAAATAGACTTGCATTGTTGACATTATTGAAGTCAAAATACAATCATATTGCGGATTTTAGTAAATTATAAAGAATTGTAAACAATCTTTGTAAAAAAGTAAATTATTTTTTTCAGGATACTTTAAAATAGTACAATAGGAAAAATAAATCTGGTAGGTAGAAATGTTTAACAAAATTAAAAACCTAAAAATTGTAAAAGAATTAAAACAGCAAATCAGCCCGAAATTGCGTTGGTTGAATTTTGCAAATCATAATATGGACAAATCGTCACCCGAATATGTACGATTAATTAGTGGTGTTGACGAATTGAAATCAAGTTCTGACGAACGAAAGCTGGAAGCAATGGTCAGAGAACAACTCAAAAGCGAATTCCCGAATATCGAGAATATGAAGTCTTATGAGCTTCTTGTGGATGCAGTAATGCATAATTACAAGAAAAAACAGCTTCAAGCTATGGATGAGATTGAAGGTTAGTCTTATCAAATTTATACGTAAAAAACACCCGATTGAGGGTGTTTTTTGTTGAAAAGCCCGTAGAGTGCGTTTATACGCACCTTAATCTTTTAACCATTTTATGAATTATAAGCTCTGAATATTTCCTGCAAAAGCTCATGACCTTTAAGGATTGACTTATAATCCAAATATTCATCTTTTGTGTGCATATTGCAAACTGTTGCCAATCCAACGAGATATGGAACGAATTTTTCACCTTTAGCATTTGTTTCGTTTGCGTAAATATGAGTTTCTGCACCTGCGTGGAATGTCGTAATATCCGGTTCTACCCCGACTTTTTTTGCACAAGCTTCAAAAAGTATCGGAATAAATTTGTCATCAACTTTTTCAAACGGCGGTAGATGTTCCTCAAATTCAATTGTTACATCAGCCAGATTAGCGTGAGTTTTGCCAAATTCATCAATAGTATTAGTAAATATTTCTTTCAACTCATTTTCTTTTTGTCTGCTTGAGCTTCTTATTGAATAGCTAACAGCAGCTTCAGGGTTGATAATGTTTGTAACATTGATGTTTCCGGCTAAAATTCCGCCAAGATTGCAAGATGTTACGACTTTTCCATCTTCTTCAAAATATACACCTTGTGGGAGTTTAGCAATCAAGTCAGCGAGAAGTTTTGCAGCGTTTGTGCGAGTTTTGTCACCTATGTCGATGCCGGAATGTCCGGCTTTATGACTTTTTACACTGATTTTTACCAATGTATAACTTGCACCTGCTGTTTCCAGTTGCCCTAGAGTGTCGCTATCGCAGACGAGAATATATTTTGATTTAATGTCTTTGAAATTTGTGTGCCTAATACCTGACATTCCGAATTCTTCGTCACGCGTAAAATTGCATTCAAGTCCGCCGTGTAACATATCAGAATTTGCGATTTCTTTTGCTAAAAGAAGTGCATTTGCGACACCTGCTTTGTCATCAGCACCGAGCGTTCTACCTTCTGCGTGTATGTTTCCGTTGTCATCAAGATATGTTTTTACAGGTGCATCGTCACCAATTACATCCATGTGTGCAGACAATAATAACGGTTCTTTTGTGTTGTCGGTTGCCGGAATATCTATACGGACATTTCCGTAATCGTCAAATCTGCAATTTATATTATTTTTGTCACAATAATTTTTTATCCATTCAGCGACTTTTGCCTCGTGAAGCGATGGGGACGGAACTTCTGCAAGATTGCAGAAAAGGTTAATAAGTTCGTGTTTATTTCTTAAGTTTTCTAAAGACATAATTTTCTCCTCTTACAGGATAATTTTATCACTTTTTTAAACTTTTGCAATATTTTTATCAATATGAATTACGTTTGTTGCTGGGATACTGGTAATCATCTTTGAATTCCCAATTGTCCAGTTGCAGAACATACGAACAGTATTGACCTGCTTGTTTGCATGTTTGTATTGCTTGGTTGCGTGTGTATTTCTCGTAGTAGAGATAAGCCCCGAATGAAGGTGTCTTTTTAGGACACAAAAGAAATGCGAACCGGTCATATCCCAGCCAGTTAGGTTTTCTTTCTCCATTTGTATCAACTAACATATCAATACATCCACCATTGCCAAATTGTACAGTCGTGCCGTCTGGAAGGTATATTTGGAGGGTTTTGCGTTGTCCAACGTAGTTTCTTTTTATAATTTTTATATAGTCAGCCAAATAGTTGTCATAAAATTTGTCGGCAAGCATATCATTACTGTAACTATCATAAGAACCGTTTGACAAGTACACCACATCTGGTTTACTCCAATATTTTACCGATCCGTTATCGATTTCTGAGTGCAAAATTGCTTGTTGCATTATGCTGTAAAAGTTTTTTAATCTAATGGAAGTTTCTTGTTTCTGTTTGTGTTCAATTAGTGAACTCATTGTAATAGTGGCAACAACCCCTATTATGCCAAGTGTTATAAGAACTTCTGCAATTGTAAATCCCGATTTACATATAAGTATGAGTGTTTCTCGCCCCATGCTAACCTTCCTTTACTGATTTATAAGTCAATACACATGCATTATAAATCGTTATTAAAATAAGTCAAGCGGTATAAACTATTTTTATGAACAGACAAGAGATAATACAACTTTTTTCGGAAAATTTAAGGGCAGAGCGCGCACGCAAAAAATATTCGCAAGAAAAATTAGCAGAAATGGCGGATATAACGCCGGAATATTTAGCAAGAATTGAAAAAGAAAAATACAGCCCGTCACTGGTTGTAATCGCAAATCTTGCTATAGCATTGAATGTTTCTGTTGATAAATTGATACCTCTTGATAAATATATTAAGACTAATTAATATCTACAACGCTTACCCCGTCGCCGCCTTCGGCATCTTCTCCGGCACGGAATTTCGCAACATAGGGTGATGTAGATAAAA
>CAYPDZ010000022.1:0-18011 GCA_964409575.1 uncultured Muribaculaceae bacterium
GTTGGAATTCTTGTTTCATAATTCCTCGTAATAGTGTGAAGTGTAGTGTGCAATAAAACGTTTTTCTGATTCCTCGTTTTATGCTTTCCTCGTGTCATATATATAAACAATATTTGTTATATAAAATTGCTATAAAAAGAAAATATTACCCTATTTTTGTTACAAAAGTTAATATTGTTACTCTAAAATCGTGGTATGATAGAAGTCATGAAAATACTTATTTCTAACGACGACGGTATTGCCGCTAACGGCATCAGATGCCTGTCGGAAGCACTTGCCGAACACCACGATGTATATGTAATAGCACCTGACAGAGAGCGTAGTGCCGCAGGTCACTCTTTAACACTTCACACCCCGATAAGAGTTGAAGAAGTCGAAGCTTACGGTAACGTAAAAAGAGCATGGATTACAACAGGAACCCCCGGGGATTGTGTCAAAATCGGGATTAATGCAATTTTATCGCCGGAAGAACAGCCTGATATAGTAATTTCAGGAATAAACCATGGACCAAACCTCGGTGCTGACATATTATATTCCGGCACCGTAAGTTGTGCTATGGAAGGCGTAATGCTCGGAGTTCCCAGTATTGCTTTGTCATTGGCAAGTTTACACTATGAACCTGAAAGTTTTAATTTTTCAGCAAAATTTATTAATGCACTTTTGCCTAAACTTTCGCAATTTAACTTTCCTAAAAAAAGTTTATTGAATATCAATATTCCGGCACTGGATGAAGAAGATATTGCAGGGGTTGCGATAACCGAACTCGGCGGACGTATGTTTACCGATAACTACGAAAAACGAGTCGACCCACGTGGAAAAGTTTACTACTGGATGGCAGGCGAACTTATTACAGAGCCGGTTGACGCCAAAACTGATATTGCGGCTGTCAGAAATAATAAAATTTCAATTACTCCGGTAACGTACGAAATGACAAACGAAAACACGATATCCGAATTAAATAAAGTTCTCTGCAACAACGATTTATGTAACTGGTTTTAGATGCTACGCCGTACCAATACTTATTCCGTGATAATTCTTGCGGGATAGTTGTTTCTGAGCAAGTCATTCACAACACTTTGAGCTTTTTCCCGTGAAGAATAAGAGCCGACTTGAATTGTATAAGCACCACCGATACTTCTGACAAACGGTGAAATATTCAAACCGGATTCGGCAATAATATCTTTTGCAACTTCTGCCTGTTCTTTTGTTTCATAATAACCAACTACAACTTTTGATGCAACAGGAGCCGCTGTTTCTGATGGTTTTGGTGTTGCTTCCTGCTCTGTCAAATTGATGACTTCTTCCTTAACTTCTTCTGCTTCTTTCTTTTCGGGAATTACAACTTTTTCATCAAGTTCGGGAGAAAAAATATTTTCACCGTTATCTTCCATCTGTAAAAGTTTCAATCTTTCATCAACAGAAGCTTTTTCTTCATCTTCGTGAGCTATTTTAGAACCGTCATCACCAATAGAAACATCAATTTCCGGCGAAATTTGTTTGGCAATTCCTAAGAACAATAACAAAAGGATAAAAAATGCAGATACAAAAATCGCAATCCCTTCGTTCGGAGTTTTTGTAACTTTTTTTTGATATTCTTTGTAACTTATATGGTTTGTGTTTCTTAAATCTTCTTGCATTATACACCTCTAACTTTTGTTGATGCCATAATTATATCATCAATTTCTTCAGCATAGTTATTCATAATTTCTTGTGCCAAAGCTCTGATATCTTTTATGCCCATTTCACTTGTCAAACCGCTTGCTTGGACAGGTGCACCATCTGAAATTATGTTTATTCCGGTATGAATTAAAACTGATGTTGCCGACTTTGTTGCAATTGAAACGGTTAATTTTTTACCGTCAAAGAACAAATCATCACCGTTTCTTGTAATTTTAAACCCTCTTTTTTCCAAAGCTTCTTTTATTATACAAATCAAAAGTCTTTGTCTGAAAACACCTTCAACAAGTCCGATATTGAATTGTTCTGATATGAAACTCAACATTGATTTACTATAAATAGGTTCATCATTGATAACATCTTCAATATCAACCATTTCGGTCAATTTAACATCACATTCACCAATAAAACCAACTGTAGCATCACCTTGAATTTTAAAATTTTTGTAAATCCAATGTGGGCAAAGCTGCCAACCTTCGTATTTGATTTCGTTATCTAAATATAAAGTTTTCAAAACAACTCCTCTATAAGTTTTTCTGCGTGATTAGCAACAAGTGCATTTTTTAATCTTATACAAGACTCGCATTTCCCGCAATGTTTTTTTCCACCTGCATAACAGCTTTTAACAAACCGGAGCGGAATATCATGCTCTAATGCAAGTTTTACTATATCATTTTTATCATAATTTAGCAAGGGTGCAATAACTTTAGGTTGCTTTCTTGTAGAAAATTCAAATTCATCATTAATTCTTTCAATAAATTCTTTTGTGTTATCTGAAAAAGTTTGAGCTTCTTCTTTATTTGCACCAATCAGAATATAATCGTAGCCTTCAGCATCAGCAAAACTCCCTGCAATATTGAGAAAAAGTCCGTTTCGATTTGGGACCCAAACATTTTTTGCTGAATTTTTATCAATTTTATCAGGTAGTTTTTTATCAGACACAAGTGCCGTATGCGTAATTTCTTTTAACCAATCAAGAACTATAACTTTATGTTCAATTTTGTAATAATCACAAATTTTCTTTGATGCTTCAATTTCATCTTTCGCAGATTTTTGCCCGTAATCAAACGTCAAAGCCAAAGAAACATCGTACCCGCCAAGCCCCAAACTAACCAGACTGTCAAGTCCGCCGGATAGCAAAATAATACCTTTACTCATCTTCTTCGTACTCCGAAATCATAGATACAGCTTCCATTTTCAAGCCATCTGAAAAATCCGGACTGTTTGCTACTTCATCCAAAATCTCGCGCCCTACAAGGTTATAAAGTGCAATCATAGCATTTTTCTTAACTTCTTCATTCTCATCTTCCAAAAGACAAGTTTTAATCGTATCAACAGCTTGAGGATTTTCGCTTTCCATAATCGCCTCAATAGCGTTAATCCTTACCTGCGGAGAGTCATCCACAAGAGAGTTTTTCAAAGCATTAAACACCCTTTCATTATCATCTAGCCTTAATTTTCCAAGAGCCTCAATTACTCGTTCTTTCAAGAATGTAAATTTGCTCCAAATCCCTTTTTGCGTTTCTAAAATACTGACCAAAGGATCAACAGCCCTCAAATCTCCAAGCATTCCAAGAGCTGATGCACAAGACTCTCTTAAATATACAGATTTTTCCTCCTCGTCTTTTACAACCGTAATCAACGGTACAACAGCATATCTGTCACCGATTTTGCCTAAAGCATCCGCACATGCCAGACGAACTTTATAATTTTCATCTTTATTATTTAAACAATACAACAACGGAGTAACAGCCGATGTATCTTTTAAGTTTGCAACGGCTTTTGCGCACATTACGCGCACATTAATAAACTTATCCTCTTTCAATAAAAGTAAATCAAGCAATTTCCCGAGAATTGCCTTATCTCTAATCCTATCCGAACATTGAATTACACACATCAAAATTTCGGGATTTTGAGAAACTTCAAGAAAATAACCGTAAATTTCAACAAGATTATCTCTCTCGTGAATTTCATCAAGAGCTTCAATTTTTTTGATAACACTGCCTATATCAGCTTTGTTATATAAACCGCATTCCCTTGCTATAGATTCTAAAAGTTCTCTTTCCACTCTGCCACCCCGCTAAAAATATACTATAAATATCTTTTTTTTTCAACAAAAAAGGCATCTTTCTGATGCCTTTTTGTTTATGCTTTCTGTTTATTTTCTTCTTTTGCTTTTTTATTTTTTAAATACATTTCGCAAAGTTTATTCGCAGGTTTTGTAACCGCAACCGGTACAAAATACCTGTACACAAATCCGAATACAATCATTGTTCTCAAAGGTGACATACCTTTTACTTTTTTCATCAATATATCAGCTTCTTTAGCGCTCAATGATTTGTAATACGAATGATTTTTAACTAATTTATCAACTTTCGGCATTGATTTTAGTTCTGATTTAGACTGTTTGAGCTGTTTATTTGCTTTTTTAATAGAATCCTTTTCCTGTCTGAATTTCGTATAGAAATCATCATCATTCAAAAGATGTCCCGCAAACTTGGCAGTAACATTTTCCCACCAGCCTTTAATGTATTTGTCAAGAGCATAAGCACCTGCAGTAGAAACACCAAGCGTTAAACCCTGATTTACAGCCAGAGTATTTCGTCTGTCTTTTTCAAGATTTTTGTTAGTAATAGTTCTTTGCATATAAAGACCGCTGGTTACAACAGACCCTACAGTCAAACAGTGTTGAAATAAGTTGTTAGTATTTTTCAACTTATCGGCAAGAAAATTTAACGGTTTCCAGTTAACAAATCTTGAAGTCACATGTTCTGCAATCTTGTCGGTAAATTTATCATAAGCTTTGTTGAACGGTTCAAAGAAATTTGATTTTGAGTTTGCAACATGAGCAATAGCCGCACCCGCATCATTTCCGTTAGGAAGCTTTGATGTAAATACCGGTTTTTGTTGTCTGTAAATGTTATTATTGTTATAAGGAGTAATCATTAAATTCATTATTGAACACCTCCTTTAACAGTTTTAAAGACATCTTTGTCTATAAAATCCATCTTTGGCACTTCTACAGGCTTTTGCGCATCAGGTGCCGGTTTCTTTTTCTTTTCCAAACCAAAAACGTACTTCAAAATAGGCGGAATTAAAGCAATAGTCAACATTGCTCTTGGTACACCAATAAGCCAATCTGGAATATTTTTGACAAGAACGTTAAGCGCATCACGTTTTTTGGTCAATGCTTTTAGTTCTTTTTTTGCTGTATCCGTAATAGTTTTTGCTTCTTTTTGTGCTGACAATTTCGCGATTTTTTCATCCATACTCTTGAAAGCACCTCGAGCAAATTTCTTTTGGTCAAATACTTTTTTAATAGATTCATCAAAAGGACTGGTCACGGCTGTTGATACTATAAAACCGATAATCCCTGATGCCATCGCATGCCCTGAAGCGTAAACTTTATCATCTTTATCCTTCTTACCCGGCAATGCCATAATTGTTGCAGGACGCATAATACCTGCCAGAACCAGAGCTATAAGAGCCGATGTAGAGATGTTGTGTTCATAAGAATATTTTGCAAATTTTCCAAACCATCCGCTTTTTAGAATTTTATCCAAAAAAGTTGCGGCAGGTTTACTCTTTCCCGTAAAACTGCCGCAATAATTCGCATTATATCCTCTGTCACACATGTTCGCACCATTCTTCTCCCTGTAATTTGTGAGTTCCGAACGGAGCCCTGAAGTACCCTGTTTAAGGGCAATATCACGCTGTACTGAGTTTATTTTCATTTTTTCACCAAATAAATATGTATTCTACATTCATTCTAAAACAAATAAAAAATATTTTTGCTACCAAATTTAAGAAAGTTTACAATTGTTTTTAAAAAAATAGCGAAAACAAGCGATACACAAGAAAAAAAGTTTTTGAACAAACTTAACAATTAGTGTCAAACAAACACCCTTAAATAAATTATAACTCTTTCTATTCTCTCACACCCAGTTCCAAAAGGTATTCAGCGGTTTCTTTAAATGAATAAATATCTTTTACAACCTGAAACTCTTTCCCAGTTTGTTCTTTCACATAAGTCAGAGTTTTACCGTCCAAAAAATCTTCTGAATACGGACGCAACATAACAGACGGAATTACAACAATATCTACATCCAAATCTTTTACGGTTCTAATCAAATCATCTGTCGTAATAAGCCCCGCAACCGTAATATCTTGCCCCCAATAAAGTGATTTTACGGGGTCAACTGTTGCTGTGAGATTTTTTATTTTATTCAAAATTTTTACAATCTTTTCAAATGTATTTTTTGCTGCATAACTTGCTGCAAAAGACATTTTTAAGGGTTTTTTAAGCTCCTTTGGCAATTCTCGCGATTTGAAATCATCCATGAGCATTCTCAATGCTCCAACACCGTCATCAAGTTGACAAAAATTACCGTAATACTTTGCAGGCGGAATTTCTCGTTGAGCAAGAATAAAAAACTCATCAGAACAACAAACCCGTTTGTATTTTGAAGCAATATCAAGAGTTTCTATCGCACATTTTTTATCTACCTGCTTTAGCCCTTCTTCTCTAAATTGAGTAATCCCAACAGGCACAATTGCAACCGAAAGCACCGTATTTTTCAATTCAGCAAGGTCAGCCAGAGTTCTTTCCAATTCTGCACCGTCGTTATATCCGGGGCACAAAACAATTTGAGCATGGAACGGTATTTTATTTTTTCTAAACCACTTGAGATTTTCCAAAGCCTTCCCTGCATTCGGATTTCTGAGCATTTTTACACGTAAATCGGGATTTGTCGTATGAACAGAAACGTAAAAAGGTCCCAAATGCATTCTTTTTATTCGTTCTTTGTCTTGCTCCTTCAAATTTGTAAGCGTTATATAAGTTCCTTGCAAATACGAAAGTCTATAATCATCATCTTTTATATAAAGAGTTTCTCGCAAACCTTTTGGCTGTTGATCAACAAAACAAAATATACAATGGTTTAAGCATGGTTTAACACGGTCAAAAACCGCACTTTCAAAAACAATTCCTAAATCTTCATCATAATCTTTTTCGAGTTCTATAACCTCAATTTCGCCATTAGCTTTTTTAACTTCTAGCGTCATAAAATCTGTTTTGCACATAAAGTTATAGTCAATCATATCCTGCATTTTCATATCATCAATCGATAATATCTCGTCACCTGATTGAATTTCTAACTCCTGTGCGATAGAGTTCTCCAAAACTTCACTAACTATTGCCGGCATTATCCTTTTCCAACCCCTCAACTATCGTAATAAAGTTTGCAAACTCACAAATTGTATTATCCAGAATAATTTTTTGATAGAAATTTATCTGTTTATATTCATCATTCAAGGCATTCTGTGCCAATGTTTTAAACTGCATTGCACGAGATTTTGCTGCAAAAAACAGTCTTGTACGTTCATCTTTGTCTAAACAATCCGCACATGATAATTTCACACGAGCATTTGATAAAAATTGCACCGGATTATCACTGAATTCTTCAAGTATCAAACGTTTTAATTCACTTACACCGTTTTTAGAAATTTCATAATAAACAGAAAGCTTTCCGCCATCAGACATCAGTTTTCTGGAAGTTAGGCATTCTTTTTCTTCCAAACGTCTTAGTGCCGGTTTCAGTGCACCAAAACTTGGTTTTGCAAACGGTGCAAAAGTTTCTTCTATACGCTTTTGAATAGCATACATGGTATAATCGCGTTTCAAAATTACATATAAAATCAAAAGTTCTATCATACTCTCAATATACCATAAAATTACATTTATTAACATATAATGGATTTTTATAATTCTTTCAAATAAAATATTATGGAGAGGATTATTATGGAATTAATTTTAGACATTTTATATATCTATGTAGCAATATATTCGTTTTATTTTCTTGCACTTGCAATCAGAAATTTGAATGACAAACCGTTTAAAATCGAAAAAAGATATGCAGATTATAACGAAAAAGATAATCTTGCAGTTGTTATTTATGCAAGAAACAATAAAATCACACTGGAAAATCTCGTAAAAGAATTAAAAATGCAAGATTATCCGGTAAATAATTTTCGCATTTTTGTAATCCTCGACAATTGCACTGACGGCTCGGAACAGTTGTTTGTAAATCAACCGTTTATCAATTTGATTAACATCAAAAATGTCGGAACTGTCGGAAAAGACCAAGCCGTAGCTATGCTAATCGAAAGATTATCAAAGGATGATACAATTAATTCGTACGTATTTTTAGATGCCGACAGAAGCATACCGGCAAACTTCTTAACCACAATAAATTCAGCCCTCATAAACAACAGTGTATTAAGCGGTGAAACTCTTATTTTAACTGATGATTTAGGTATTGTTGACAAAATCAAAGCAGCTTATCAAAAATATCACATGAATTTTATGCGTAAAGCTCGCTCTTTATTTGGGCTTGCATCAAGCGCAGATTCAGGAGTTTTTGTGATAAAAAAAGCAATAGTTGACGAAATCGGCTCCATTGATTTTAAAGACATTAATACCGAATTAAAGTACAGCATGCTTCTTTCTAAAATCAAATGCCCATGTGTTTATAATCCAAATATTCAAACATACGTAGACACAGCAAATTACGAGTTCAGAAAGCCAAGATTGTCAGTAAAATTAGACTTGTTCAGAAATTGTTTTACTCAAATTTGGTCAAAGAATTTCACATTTGCAGAACACACATTCTCACTGTTAAATCCGAATATTTGGCTGGTAATGCTTATTTATGCAGCAGTAATCAAACACTCATACAGATACTATTTCTTTGTCGATTTTAAAATAGTTTTTCTAACATTTGTCATGCTTATTGCTGGTTTTGGTATAAGCTTAATAAATTCTAAATTGAGATTTAAAGAAATAATTTTCTTATGTTTTTATCCGATTTATTCTTTGTGCCACATTATAAAAAACTTACCACCTGTGAGATTTGCTAAAAACAAAATTGCACAACGAGAAGTTTCATCATCAAAATCGGAAAAACTTGAAGTCGAAACTTTTGTTGTAAATAAAATTGGCAGAGAATTGCCCTGCAAGCTTGAATTTATCTCAGAAGCAGGATTTGCAAAAATCAAATTCATTTATAAAAACAGAAAATTCATAACAGGCAGACACTTGAGAATGATTGATGCTTTGCAAGAAATCAGACAAAAATTGTCAGAATACGACATGATCTTGAAACTTTGCAGTTGTTGTAAACATTTTAAATCTGAAATTGACGGTTCTACAAATATGCTGAAAGGCTTTTGTAACAGCGATTATCCAAGCCCATCAATAAAAGAACCCAGAGCAACTCTTATTTGGAACTCCTGTACGGATTTTGAACCTGCTGTTGTTACAACATTGCTTGATGAATTAACTCAGGAGAAATAATTTCGTTTAATATATAAAAAGAACCACAAATGATTTTTAAGCAGTCTTGTGGCAGCTCTTGCAGTGATGAAAATGTTTTTGAGGGATATGGGCACACGTCTTGCAACTGCTCAACGGTACAAGAATTTTTAAAATGATAAAAATAAATTTCATCACCTTGAGAAAATAGAATTTCCATCATTTTTTTATAATCTTTATTCGGCAAACAACCGAAAATAAAACAACGTTTTTTATTCAAATAATAAAAATCCAAGCTTTCACGTAATGCCATAGCACCGTTTGGATTGTGGGATGCATCAACAATCAAATCTTTGCGACACAATTGAAAACGACAAGGATGTTTTACCTTTGAAATTCCATCTTGTATAACATTTTCAGTTATTTGCGGGAACAAAAATCTAATAGCAGCTAAAGCAAGCGATAAATTTTCCTGCTGACAAGTTCCTTTTAACGAAAGATTTGTTGTATCTTCAAACGGTGTAACAAGCGAAAATAAAGAATTGCACTCATCGGCTTTATCTTTAATTTCCTCATACCCCTCACATGTAAAAACAGGGCAATTCGGCTTTATAATTCCGGCTTTTTCAAATGCTATTTTTGATTTTGTACTACCCAAACGCTCAGTATGATCTAAATCAATATGCGTAATTATTGCACATAGATTTGATTTGATAACATTTGTAGCATCAAACCGACCGCCAAGACCTGTTTCCAATACAACGACATCAACATTATTGTCCGCAAAATACTTAAACATTACAGCCGTTAAAACTTCAAACTCAGTCAAATCAACACCAAGATTGCAAACGTCATAAACGTATTTTGCGAAATCTTTTCTTAAAATATCGGTTAACCCCCTTGCCCCTTGCGGGAGTGGGGTAAATATTTTAATTCGCTCCGTATATTCAAAAATATGCGGGCTTGTATAAAGTCCTACTTTCATACCGGCATTTTGCAAAACAGAAGCAATAATAGCACACACAGAACCTTTTCCGTTAGTTCCTGCAACGTGAATGCATTTCAACTTATCCTGCGGATTGCCAAGCTTTTCAAGCGCATCAGAAATTCTTTCAAGTCCCAACTTTATTTTAAACTTACCCTGTGAAGTAAGTAATTTTACGGCATCATCATAATCCATATTAATTTCCGAACAAATTTAACTGAGGAACTTCTACAACAGGAACATCAGCCGAGCGTTTACGAGTTGCAAGATTTTGAGCATTTTCCTTTTGCATTCTGTTCATCAATTCTTGTGAACGTTTTACAACAACAGCAGGCAGACCTGCCATTTTCGCTACTTGAATACCGTAACTTTTACTCGCCCCACCTTGAACAACTTTACGCAAAAATTCAATTTCACCATTTTCCTCACTTATCGTAATTCTAAAGTTTTTGATTTGCGGATAAGTTTGAGTCATTACGTTCAATTCATGGTAATGAGTTGCAAAAATACATCTTGCTTTAACCTTAGTTGCGATATATTCTGCCACTGCCCAAGCTATTGCAACACCGTCGTAAGTACTCGTTCCTCTGCCGATTTCATCAAGCAATACAAAACTACGTTCTGTTGCCGAATTCAAAATACAAGCTGTTTCAATCATTTCAACCATAAACGTAGATTGTCCCAGTGTCAAATCGTCCGATGCACCAACTCGCGTAAAAATCTTATCCACAATACCTATTTTTACATAATCAGCCGGTACCCAAGACCCAATTTGCGCAAGTATCGCAATCAAGGCATTTTGGCGCATATAAGTCGATTTACCTGCCATATTCGGACCCGTCAAAATCATAAACTGCGTAGAGTCTGTTGAATTACTTTTCAACTCCAAATCGTTTGCGACATATTCACCCAACGGGAGAATTTTTTCCAAAACGGCATGACGTCCGTTTTTAACAATAAAATCATCAGACTCATCAATTATCGGTTTTGTGTAATTATTTTCAACCGCAACACTTGCAAGACTAGTATAAACATCACATTGAGCAATACATTCAGCAATCGCTCTAATTTTTGAAACAAATTCGCGCGAATATTCTCTAAAATCACAGAATAGCTTATACTCAAGCTCAGTAGATTTAAATTTTGCATTAAGAACTTCATCTTCATGATCTTTGAGTTCTCCGGTAATAAATCTTTCGCCGGTAGTTAAAGTTTGTTTTCTTATGTAACTTTTAGGAGCTTGTCTGAGAAAAGAATTTGTAACTTCAATAAAATACCCAAAAACCTTGTTATACCCAACTTTTAGGTTTTTAATTCCAGTTTTTTCTCTTTCTTTCTCTTCAAAATCAGCAAGCCATTTTTCGCCACCGGTTAACAAATCGCGCAAATAATCAAGTTCACCCGATACACCATCTTTTATAATGTTACCTTCTTTGAGAAGTGCGGGCGTATCAACATCATTAATTGTTCTTTCAATGATATCTGCATACTCCGCAATTTCATCTTTGTATTGTTTAATTGCCTTTAACGGATTATGTTCAAAACCTGATGTTGCATCAAGAAGATCAGGAATTAATGCGAGAGAAGTTTTCAAACTTATAAAATCTCTGGGATTTGCGGAATTATTAGACATTCTTGTTGCAAGTCTTTGTATATCGGTAATTTGCTCCAAGAGATTTGTCAAATTTATTCTCTCATCACTTTTTTCAACAAATTCAGTTATAATATTTTGTCGCTCAAGAATTTCATCAACTCTTTTTAATGGCTGGCAAATCCAGTTTTTAAGCAACCTTGCGCCCATGTTTGTGCCGGTTTTATCAATCGCCCACAACAAAGAACCATACTTATTTTTCTCGCGCAAAGTTTGTGTAAGTTCCAGATTTTTTCTTGTACTTCCGTCTAAAATCATATATTCAGACAGTTCATACGGTTCAATTCTTTCAAATTTTGGGATATTTTCTTTCATATTTTCCCAAACATAAGCCAACAGCGCACCTGCACAGCGGAAACCAATCTTATACCTTGAAAAACCGAAAGACTCAAGACTGTTTGCTTCAAACACCGCTTTTAAATTATTTTCTGCAAAATTTTCATCGAACACAGATGGAGGAATTTTTGAACAGTTATAAATTTTTGTAATTTCTTCCGGAAGGTCAATTTTTTCTTCCGGAACAATTTGAAACGGTTGAATATCCTGCTTCTTAGATGGTCCAATAACCTCTGTCGGCGCAATTCTTATGAGTTCTGCCAGTATAAGTTCAAAAGATGCCTGCGTAACTTTAAATTCACCTGTCGAAATATCAGCGTACGAAAATCCCCACAATCCACTTTTTTCGTCCTTATACAAAGCACAAATATAGTTATTTGCGTTTTGATTAAGCAGATCGCTTTCCGTCAAAGTACCCGAAGTGATTATACGCGTAACACCTCTTTTTACAATACCTTTTGCGTATTTTGGGTCTTCAAGCTGGTCACAAATAACTATCTTGTAGTTTTTTTGTACAAGCTTTTCAATATAAGTGTTTGCAGCTTTTACAGGTATTCCGGCAAGCGGAATTCTGCCAAACTTACCTTGTTCACGACCTGTCAATGTGATTTCAAGCACTTTTGACATGGTAACCGCATCTTCAAAAAAAGTTTCATAAAAATCACCAAGCCTGTATAACAAAATTTTATCAGGATTTTGATGTTTAATTTTTAAATATTCACCCATTGCAGGTGTAAGTTCTTCGACTTTAATGTCAGCACTATTGATATAATTGATTTCTGGCTTTTTCATAGTTATAATAATAGTATAAGATAAGAAGGAATTCAACATGGGTTGTTTAAAAAATATTTTAAGAGCAATTTTGTTAACCCTTGCACTGGTGGGCTTTTTGTCGCTTGGTGGTAAAGAATTAATTGTAAATTTGGTAAACAATTATTTCAATCCCTCAAAAGATGTCATGCTTGAGCGTGCGCAAAAAGTCGGTGATTTTTCTCATATTAACGATGAATTTGAAATTGAAAAAGCGGCAGGTATCATGGGCTACAACGCAGTAGTTGCGGAACATAAGGCTTCCGGACAAAAAATGTTTGTCGTTGATAGTGGAGATAAGGCTGTATTAACGGTTGACGATATCAAATCCGATAAAGCAGAGGAAAAACTTCAAAAAGCACTAAGCAAAATAAAATATCAAGCAATTTCAGTTGAGAATTTAAAAGTTACAAAGCATGGAACAATGAATTCTTACGGAAAAGAAGTTCCTTACGTTAAATTTGAAGCTCGAGTAAAAAAACTTCCGATAGGTGATGTTGGCGGAATTGTTTCTGTAGCGCAGATTAAGGACGGAGAACAAAGACTTTTGATTTCAGTCAGCGAAAAAAATAAATATTCACAGTTGATTTCTGATGAATTTTTTAGGAAAATAAAATAGGCACTACGTGCGTAGCCCTGTCGGTAAATATCGGTGAAAATTTAAAAGATAATGATGCAAGTTATACGTGCGTAGACACATTGGGTGTCAGTGTGAGTTAAAAATTGAATAATATTGATATGTCGGAGTGGTGAAATGGTAGACACGTGCGTTTCAGGTGCGTATGAAGAAATTCGTGAGGGTTCAACTCCCTTCTCCGACATTTTTTCAGAGCCTTTTTAGGCTCTATTTTATTAACAGAAGTCTTTGGACACAGCATGCCTTTGCCAAAATACTACATTTAAGCAAATTTCACTTCTATCTCTGCACCTAATTCTCTCAATATTTTTATAGTCGTATCAAAACTAGGTTGAACTTTACCTTTTAAAATATTAGATAAATTTGAACGGTTCATATCAAGATCTTTTGCAAGTTGACTAATAGTGGTTCTAACTTTTACAACTCTTTCCAAAGATTTAAAGAACAGAGTATAGTCCCCGACTTTTGCATATTCCTGAATATTTAATCGCAAATATTCTCTTTGATATTCTTCATCTTTCAACATTTCTTGCATGTGTTGTTCATGAGATATACTTCTATTTAAAATTTCTTTTTTTATATTCATAATTTATTCCTTTATTTTTTCAATTATATTTTTAGCTTTTTCGATATCTTTTAATTGAGTTGATTTATTACCGGCACATAATATTAAGATGATTATATTCTCTTGTTCTGTAAAATAAATCCTATATCCCGAACCAAACTTGCAACGTAATTCGTATAAATCACTTGTTAATTGTTTATAATCACCATAATGTCCCTCCTCTAACTTATCCATTCTCATATCTATTCGTCTTTGAAAACTTTTATCTAAAGATTTGTACCAAGCAAGATAAGGACACTTGTTGTCTTCTGTTGTGTAATACAGAATTTGTTTCATATTGATAGTGTATGCTATACCATACATTTTGTCAAGATTAAAATGTATATATTTTTTTAAAATTAGGGTTGAAATAATTATTAATATATGTTACAATATAGATATGAGTGATATTAAGAATTTGGATTTACTTTTAAGCAGGAAGACACCTCTTTCCATGTCAGAGTTTCAAAAGGTCGTAGCTGATGGACAAGTCGCAACTGTTGTGTCTTTAGAGTCTGACAAGAAGTTCCATTTGCGTTACGAGGTAAAACTCCTTAACAACAAAGTTTTTTCAGTATACGTTAAAATGTCTTTAAAACAAATTATTGCTCTCACCGCAAAACAGAAATAGTTTAGACATTACCTGTAGAACTGTTTCTATCGTCTTCCAGTTGTTTTATGTCGATGTTGTCGCTATCATCGGCATAGGTATTTATAACCGGAACGTCGATTTCTACATTTACGTCAGCATCAACCATTTCAATGTCACCTTTGGCAAACTCTTTTGTTTTACCATCTTCCATTTTGACGGAGACTTTTCCACACATAAAATGTAAGTTGCAAACTTTCCCGAGTCCGTCAGGTGTCATAACAGACGACCCTATCGGCGGCATTCCTTTCGCTGCATCTATATAATTTGAATACTCATAAGTCAAACAACACAACAACCTTCCGCAAGTTCCTGAAATTTTTCCGGGAGCAATCGGCATACCTTGATCTTTTGCCAATTTTACATTTATTGAGCCAAATTTGCGTAAATACGAGCAACAACAAAATTCTTTTCCGCAAACTCCACAACCTTCCATAATTGAAGTTTCATCACGAACTCCAATATGGCGCAAATCAATTCTTACACGCGTAAAAGTTTGTGTCAAATCTTTCAAAAGTGCTCTAAAATCAACTCTTTCCGGAGCTGTGTAATAAAAAGTAATTTTACGTCTGTCAAAAGTTATTCTGCACTGAACAAGGTTCATGTTTAATTTATGTTGTTGAACAAGAGCTTTACATTTAAAAAATGAAGTTACTTCTTCTTTTTTAATATCCTCTAGCGTCTGCAAATCCCTTTGAGATAAAACTCTTATCACATGAAACGGTTCAGGCTTTTTTCTATCCCAAATTTTTGAAATTTCTGAATTTATAAGACAAGCTTTTAGTGCTTCTTCACCTTTTTCTGTTCTAACAAGCACCATCTGTCCGTCCTCAATTCTCAACGTTTCAGGAACTGCAAGCGGGTAAAATGTATTTTTTAAATATTTTACTGCAAATTTATACATATTTTTCTTCTTCTTTCAGCTTTCTGTTCATAAGTTTATCAAGCAATGCTTGTGGCGTAATATCTGTGTAAACTGCTTCATATATAGCGTTTGAAACAGGAACTTCAATATCCAATTTTTTAGCCAGTTCGCAAATCGCTTTTGAAGTCTTTACACCCTCCGCAACTGAACCGAGCTCTGCCAAAATATCGTCAATTTTTTTGCCTTTAGCAAGCATTGAACCAACCGTATAATTTCTGGACATAGGACTTGAACATGTCGCAATCAAGTCCCCCATGCCTGACAAACCGTATAAAGTTGACGGGTTTGCACCGAGATTGATACTTACACGAACGATTTCAGCCATTCCTCGAGTCAAAAGAGTTCCGGCACAGTTGTCACCCAACCCCATTGTATGCGCAAAGCCTGATGCAATAGCAATAACGTTTTTCAAAGAACCGCCGAGTTCAACACCTATTACGTCAGTATTTGTATAAATTCTGAATTTTGAAGGCACATTCATTGTTTTTTGGACAAATTCGGCAGTTTCAATATCTTCACAAGCCGCACAAGCTGCAGTCGGAAGTCCCGCTAAAACTTCTTTTGCAAGTGTCGGACCGGACAGAATTACCAATTTTTGTTCAGGCAGAACATCTTTGATAACCTCTGACATCCTCATCAGTGACGGCAATTCTATACCTTTTGAAGCATTAACAAGAACCTGTTCTGACTTTATACCCGCTTCTTTCAATTTTTCACAAACATCACGAGTACCTGATGTCGCAACAACTGAAAGAATTATGTCAGCTCCTGAAATCGCGGATTTCAAATCAGACGTGATTTCAATTTTCTCATCAAGCTGCACCTCAAGAGGTTTTGAACAGTGTTTATTTTTGATTAAATCCTCCGATAAATCCTGCTCACGTCCCCAAACCGTAATTTCTTCAAAATTGTTTGTCAAAAGCCAAGCCAAAGTTAAACCCCAGCATCCTGCACCCAATACCGTTAATTTCATCTGCTCACCTCATAAATATGTAATAATTTGCGAAGTACTCCACCGTGTTTTTTTAATTCTAATCTTGATTGTTCAATATCAAATTTCATAGTCAATGCAACAATCGCCGTTTTTATCTCCCAATCACATTTCAAAAGCATTGACAAAGCCTCGCTATGAGAAACTTCTGCAATTTGAGCAACAATTCGAATTGCTCTGTCTTTTAATTTTTCGTTTGTAGCTTTAAGGTCAATCATAAAGTTTTCGTAAGTCTTACCGATTTTTATCATTGAACCGGTTGATAACATATTTAAAATCATTTTCTGAGCCGTACCCGCTTTAAGACGACTTGAACCTGCAATAACTTCAGGGCCGACTTCTGCGCAAATTACAAGCCCTGCTTCATCGGCAATTTTACCCTTTGAGTTGCAAGTAATTGCAATTGTTCTGCAATTAATATCATCTGCTCTTTTTAAAACACCCAAAAGATATTTAGGATTTCCGCTTGCTGAAATTACAACAGCGACATCATCTGATGAAAGAACTTTCGCATCCTCATAACCTGCTTCAAAATTATCCTCAGCACCTTCTACAGCCACTCTGAATGCGCTGTCACCACCGGCAATTATACCTTGAACCATATCAGGTAACACGCTGAATGTCGGAGGGCATTCAGAAGCATCTAAAATTCCAAGTCTGCCCGAAGTTCCGGCGCCAAAATAAAATAATTTTCCGCCTTTCAAAAACTGCTTCGCAATCATATCAATAGCTTGTGCGATATGTTCAGTTTCTTCCTCAACAGCAAGCGCAACGAGTCTATCTTCCTCGTTCATCTTGCGAACCATTTCAACTGTCGAAAGAATATCAATATCTTTCGTATTTTCATTGCGGTATTCGGTAATTACTTCACTCATAACAGCCTCCTAAACTAATCTATACAGGTTAACCATTTCAATAGCAGATTTTGCACAATCAGAGCCTTTATTACCGGCTTTTGTGCCTGCTCTTTCAATTGCTTGTTCAATATTATCTGTAGTTAAAACTCCAAAAATTACAGGAACACCTGTTTGAAGGCTAACTTGAGCCACACCTTTTGAAACTTCTGCACAAACATAATCATAATGAGAAGTTGCACCTTTAATTACAGCACCTAAAGTAATAATTGCACCATATTTGCCTGATTGAGCAAATTTTTGGGCTGTTAGAGGGATTTCAAAAGCCCCCGGAACTCTCACGACATCAATATTGTCATCAGACACACCATGACGTTTGAGTTCATCTATCGCACCGTCCAAGAGTTTTGAGCCGATAAAATCATTAAATCTGGATAAAATTATGCAGAACTTTTCATTCCCTGCAACTAATTGACCTTCGTATGTTTTCATAATATTCTCTCCTATTGAGCATATTATACGATATTCAATGAGTTTTTACAACTGAACGTAAAGTTATATTATAAAAATATTAATCAAA
>CAYPDZ010000023.1:0-18004 GCA_964409575.1 uncultured Muribaculaceae bacterium
CCGTTAAAATGTCTTGCATAAGCAATGATTTGGTCGTTTTTGTCACCTTTTTTGTCGAGTGGAATAAATGTGCCTTTGTTTATGACATCAGCATATTTGTCTTTGAGCTCAAACGATTTTGTCATAAATTCACCGATTTCGGGCTGATTTCCTCCAGGTTTTCTTGACAGGTTAAAGATATCCAGTCTGCCTCTGTGAACGGTCATTTCGTGATTATCGGTATTTGTGACGGGATTTTGTTTGTCTTCATAAGGATAAAGGTATTTGTCACCTGACTGGTAACCGTCAACGATATAAGGACTTAGCATCGGGAGTGTCGCTTGCAATCCCATTGTCAAGTTGCAGTAATCAGCTCCGCCATGATACATCGGTGAAATGTCGTCATGGGTTGCGAATGAACCGATTAGAGCTTTGCCTTTTGGGAGTTTGTAAGACATTTCAAGTTGCTCTTTTACGTAATTGATAAAAGTCGTTGCGTCAGGCCATTCATGGAAAATGTGGTATTGTCCGTAAATTGTGTCAAAACCTGCGCGTAGCGAGTCTTGTGGTCTGTCATACGGCATATTTGCTTGAGGTGATGCATCTTCATAAGTATAAGTTTCACCAAGCCAGCCAAATTCAGGGTCGCGCATTCTTGAATAAGGGATTATGACATCCCAAAATTCAACGGGTTTTGCTCTGGCAACATCGGCTCTAATTCCGTCAATGCCTAAATCTATACACATATCGACGTATTCTTTGTGGAGTTCAAGAAGTTTTGGGTTCAGCGTCCTTTTGCCTTCATCTTCCCAAGGTTGAAACATCCTGATATCGTTCCAGCCTTGTGGTGTTTTTGCAAGTCCGTCGCGTTCCATAGCCATCCATTCCGGATGTTCCAAAAACATGTCGTAAGACGCGCAACTCGGCATATCAATCATTACTTTAATTCCGCGTTTGTGGCACTCATCAATAAAGGCCTTAAACTGTTCTTTATCGCTTCGCGGATCTTTTGGGTCAATAAGTGTAGGGTCAATTCCCAACATATCTTTTGGCGAATACAAAGAGCCGGCTGTGCCCATTGCCTTCATTTTTCCGGGTTCGTGGATTGGCAAAAGATGGAGTGTATTAAATCCTTGAGCTTTTACTTCATCAAGTCTTTCGATTGCGTTTAAAAATGTTCCGTGTTGTTCGTTTCCGTCAATATATTCATTGCCGTTCAAATCTTTTGCATTAAAAGTTCTCGGAATAATTGCAAGAATTTTGGCTTGATTTGTTCTGAAAAGTGATTTTAGATCGTTGTGATAATTGATTGGAGCTGTAGTTTCGGATTTTTTTACGGCAGGTGTGTTAATCATTGCCATATTGTTTAAATACGCATTCAGCAATCCTGAGTTTGTTGTTTGGACAGGATTTTGAGTTGGTTCTATTTGTTGAACTGACTGCTGAAATACGGGTTTAGTTTTTATGGTGAGTAAATTTGTTGTGCTTATCATTGTTTCACCTGCTTTGGAGTTTTAAGCTTGCCTAAGAAGAACTGTGCAAATACTGTTACTGCCAACAATCCTGCACCAAAACCGCCAAACATTTTTAGCCATTTTTTAGTGTTGAATGCTTGTTGACCGGCTTTAAAGAAAAATTCGTCCGGAGCAATACCTGTTAATAAGAATTTGATGTTTGAACCTGTTTGGTTTTTACCGCTTACAAGATGGCGAGGTTTTGCAAAATATTTATCACCGCCGAGTCTTTCAACGATAAGTTGTCTGTATCGCGTAAATTCATCTCTTATAGAAACATTTCTCTCTAAAATTGCTTTTGTATCAGGATGAATGTCGTCCATAAACATAAATTTCATCGCATTTTGGTAGAAATATTTGTCAGATGGAATATCTGTTCTGCCTGCTGAACCAGGTTTGAAAAATTTATTCTTAATTCTTCCGTTTACAACTTCCAACGGACTCATGTCTTCTGACGGATTTGGATTTCTAAGCATCCAGAATTTTGTCGCGTGGTCGGATGAATGACCTTCAAGCATTACGATTTTACAAAGTTCAATGAGTTCTTCTTTTACTTCTCTTACTAATGGCGGCATATCTTTATCAATATGTGTCAATGAGTTTGGATCGGTAGCAACACGTCTGTATAAATCGAATGTATTAATAAGTCTGTTAAATGCGCTCTTTACGCCAAGTAATCTATCTTCGACAAAAGTTTTTTGGATATGAATATAACTTCCGTTTTCGCGCCCATTGTTTCCGACTATTGCGGTTGCTGTCCTGTTAAAACCTTCTTGTTGCAATGAATTTGCAAATTGGTGGAACAAACTTTCAACTTCTTTTTCATAAAGAGTCTTACCGCTTGTAGTGTCGAGCAAGTGAGGAGTTAAATCGCATGGTCTGATTTGACTGTTTAATTCTCCGACTTTTTCAACGAGAACTCCCATAACTTTGTCATACGCTTTTTTGTCAGAAGCTATTTGTTCAACTTTTCCTCTCAAAAGTTTACCCATTAGACTTCTGTTAAATCTTACTTTTTCAATTTCGGCATCGGTAAATCCTAACGTTTTCATAAGTTTTTGCGAAGTGTTATTCCAATAATTTGCAATAACTGTTTCCGGAGCTGCACCGACTTTTATACGAGCGTATTCATCAAGTGCATGATTTCTCGCTTTAAAATCATCAATAAGTCTTGCAATTTTTTTGAGTTTATCTTGAGTCGGTTGGTCAAGCACTGACTCTCTAACTTCACATATAGATTTTATAACCGGATGTTCTTTAACGTTGTTTGCATTGATAAGTTCTCTTATGTAATCAACATCATCTTCCGCAATATCAGGATGTGCTTGATTGAATACATTTGCTCTGCTGACAAGCTCTTCAACAATTGAGTTACTTATTTCTGTCTGCTCAGTCAACTTGTAACTGTTGCCAGTATAGCCTTTATCTTTAAAGAATTGTACCATTTCATCTTCACTCGGCAAAACAGCAGCCAGAAATTCATTTGAAAAATCTCTGTTTGCAAACGTTACTCGTAAATTAGCAGCGATGTTTTTTGCTGTGGCATCACTGACAGAATATTTCCCATTGAAAAGCAGTTTTTGTAAATCTTTTTGCAAGCTTTCTGATGTAACAGGATCAATTTCTTGAGTTAAAGTTTTGGTAATGATACCGATAAGCTCTTGAGATAGTGGTTGGTTTGCATGCTTTTTGAAAATTTCCGTTAAACCTTTTTGAGCGGGATTTGTTTGATATTTCTTTGAATATTCACCAATGTTTGATAAAATTTTATCGGCTTTTTTGTTTTTGCGATTATTTTGGTATTTTAACAATAAAGGTTCAGTTTGGTTACAAATCAATGCACTCATTATCGGTGTCGCAAAACCTGCTGTCAGCATCCATAGAGTGTTGTTTTGTACCGCAAGTTTTCTCATTTTTTCTTGAATAAAATCGCGTCTGTTCGGAATATTTTTCGGGACTCCCATTTTATCCCCGATTTTACTTATTTCATCATCAGAATACAAATCCCAAGGAATAAATTGCGGGTCTTGATAGAATGGCTTTTGTCTGCCAAAACTGTCTTGATATTGTTTTTGTACATCTACACCGTGAATTAAATATGCGGGAAGTTGTATGGCAATTTTTGGCCACAATGCCATTGCACCAAAAAATGAAGCCAATCCAACAAATTCCATCCCTTTTGTTAGTGGAGTTGTCTTTTTGGTGAACAAATAGGATGCTATTGCAAGACCGCCTGTCATCATCCCAAGATCATTGAGTTTACCGAGTTCATGATCGTTTGCTTTACCTCTTGTTGCGTGTCCTAAAGCTTTCAAACTATATTTGAAATCATTAAAAGTATCAATCGGGGCATACAAAATATTTCCACTTAGTAATTTTCCTTTGCCTTTTAATGGTTTTATAAAAGTTCTGTTGTCCAGTTCTTTTTGGATGTCAAAATCCGGTCTGGGTTTTGTTGCCGGTTGAGGTATCTGTGGTTTTGATATGTAATTTTGAATTAAATTTGAACTCATATTAATCTACCACGTACCTTTCTTTTGTTTTAATAGCATTTTTGGTGTTTGATGATTTATGCGAAACAGCGTTTACAACTCCGAGAACTGTTGTTAACGCAGCGGCACCAACCAACATTTTACCGGCATGTTTGGAGGCTCCGGTACCTTCACCTTTCCAAAAATCTTTTGTGCTCTTGATGAAATTTTTTCCAAATGATTGCAGACATTTTTTAAACTCTTTGCCTTTCCAGAATTTGAATGTCATTACGTTGAAGAAGTTTTCCCACGGTTTTTGGAATGCTATGCCAACACCGGTTGCAGCCCAAAGATATGATGAAATATTTTTGGCTACACTTGATTTTATTACAATCTCTTTTATTTTTGGTTTAACTTCTTGATCAGAATCGTTTAAATTCTCTCCCATTCCGAGTTTTTTTGCAATTTTATCGTAGCGGTAATTCCTTTTTTGACCTTTTGCTTCATCTCCGTAAAGTAAATCCCAACGAGGGAATTCAACACTCTCAAACACTTTGTGATGTTCAATGCTCGTGATATCGGTATCGTTTATATCATCAGGGAGTTCATAAATTACTTTGGCATAAGGTCTTTCAATATCAACACCTGTCAGCATCTGTACCGGTTTGTTTACAAGAGCTTTTGATGCACTTTTCATTATTCCATAAAACAAAACACCCAATGCCATTTTTTTGCCGATTGCCGAGGCTTTTGTTCTCGCAAACGGTGCAAAATGTTTGTTTGCCGCATTGAAAACTGCCATCATAGTAACGCTTCCGATTATGTATGGAACAGTGCCCATCGTTAGAAATTCATAAAAGTTAGCGTTTTTGCTTCCCTTCAAGCCCTTTGCCGGATAAAGTGTTATTGCGTTTGTAAGTTTATCTATACCTATTTTTGTACGTGTCGCAAAATTGTTCTTTAAAAGAGTATCGTGGCTGTATTCCAACGACTTCTTCTTTTTATCCTTGGCTGAAAAATTTATTTTGTTGTTAGAATTATTAACCGGTAAAATCATATTTACTCCACACTCTACACACGCATGAATGTCAGTATATTAATGTGTCTAAATATTTTTTTTTGTTAGTACACTTTAAATTTTTACATTTATTAACAAAAGCTGAAAAATATCATGGTTATAATTCCAGCAATTATGCAGTAGTACCCGAATATTCCTAGTGAAAATTTTGAGATAAAATCCATAAAATATTTGATACATATATAACCTGTAATTGCTGAAACTATTGTGCCTACGATAATTGCAGACCAATTGTATTGCAACGCTTCATGTACATCTATTTCCAAAAGCGGGTAGACCATGGAAGCTCCCAAAATAATCGGAATACTTAGCAAAAACGAATATCTTGCCGCAGTAACTCTGTCCAGTCCGAAAAATAACCCCGCAGCAATTGTCCATCCGGAACGAGAAAATCCCGGTAAAGCTGCAAGACCTTGAGCTATGCCGATAAAAATTGAAGTTTTTAAATCAACCTCTGATTTTTTAGCTTCGATTTTTTTAGATTTATATTCGCTGTATAAAAGTGTAAAACCTGTTATAAACAATAAAATTCCGACAATTGACGGTGAATATACAAGTTTTTCCGCAACATTGTTTATTGAAAGTGCCATCCCGACTGTTATAACAGTGCCTATAATAATGAATAATCCCAGTTTTGCTTCATTATTTGACCAGTCTTTTGTTTTCATAGCATGATATACTGCTTTGAGAATATTCAAAATGTCTTTTCTGAAAAATATAAGTACTGCAACTAATGTTCCAAGGTGCACCATAATATCAAAGAAAACTTCTTCGTTTGAAGTTTGAACGATTTCAATGCCTTTGATAACTTTATAAAAATTTGATGTGAACACAAGGTGAGCCGAACTTGATATCGGTAAAAATTCGCTCAATCCCTGCACTATCCCCATTAATATTGCTTGTATAAGGTTCATTTCTTCCTTCCAAAATCGTTAAAAAACTATGTTTCTTCGTAATAACTGCAGCAAGATGTTTGAGTTTCCCATACATTGACTTTGCTCAATTGAACGACTTTTTCTTTCAATTTGGTGTAAATAAAGTAAGCGATCATTTCGCTTGACGGACTTTCTCCTTTAAATTCCGGAAGTTCGTTTATATCCTTATGGTCAAGCATATCAAGAACTGCATTCAATTCTTTTTTCAAAACTTTGTAATCTATAAGAATATTACTTTTGTCAAGAGTATCACCCTTAACAAAAGCTTCTACCATCCAATTATGTCCATGTTGATTTTCGCATTCGCCATCATAGTTTAGCAGGTGATGTGCAGCCGCAAAAAACGCTTGTGTCTTAATTTCAAACATCTTTATCTCCTAATATGTAATCACAAAATTCTCTAACAGCTCCGCGTCCACCGTTTTTTGATGAAATAAAGTTCGCAATTGCTTTTACTTCATCAACAGCATCGGCAGGACAGCCTTTTAGTTTAACTTTTTCTAAAACGCAGATGTCGGGGAGATCATCTCCCATGTATCCGACATTTTCAAAAGTCAGGTTGTATTTTTCCAAAATTTCTTCAAGTGTTGCAATTTTGTTTTTTGAGCCTTGATGAAGTTCTTTTATGTTAAGATTTTTGGCTCTGTGTTCAACAGTTCCGTTGTTTCGAGCCGTAATTATTGCGGTGATAATTCCGGCATTGTTAAGGTTTACGATACCTTGTCCGTCTTTTGTGTTGAATGTTTTATATTCATGCCCAAATTCATCAAAAGTAAGGCTTCCGTCTGTCAGCACTCCGTCTACGTCAAATGCAACAAATTTAATATCCGTGTTTTTCATAAACTTATTATCCTATAAACAGACTAGATTTATACAAAATATTTAAATTTTGTAAATTATATTCGTTGTTCTTTGTATGGAAAATATAGAACTTGATTTAACATGTATGAATATTTTTGACAGTTTAAAGACAATGGTTTTGTCATCTGCAAATCATCCGGATAGCAGGTTGAGATGTAAAGGTGTGTCTGATGATGCGAAATCACTTGTGTCTGTTTTTGAAGTGAAAAATCTTGAATTTGTATAATATTTTTATTTATTATAAAATATTCGTGTGAAAAAGACACTTATATTTATATCGTTTATATTTGTATTTTTGTCATGCTGCTTCACCTCGTTTGAGTTCAGTACACCTGAATTACAGCCTTCCGGAGTGCAACAGATTTGTGCGGCATGCACTTCTGTTGAAAAAAGTGAAGTAAGTACTGATTATTATATTGCAGGTGTTGCAAATCTGAATTTGTTACAATATTTGGCAAATTTGCTTGATAATATGTGTGCCGTGACACAAACCGACACTTATAAAAAATTAAATCTTTACCTTGTGTTTACGCATTGGGAGATATTTTCATCTTCGGATTTAAAAATTTCTTCTGTGCTTAAACCGCGAGCGCCTTAAGTTTTATTCTCCCATTGTTATGTATTTTGGCGATAAAGTATCGCTTGATTTTGTTATGAAAAAGGAGAATTTATGGAAAACTTTATAAATAATGCACAAGACGGCATAGTTATTATGCTTATCGGTATGGGCGTTGTATTTTTGTTCCTTGTAATCATGGTTTATGTCATGGATTGGACATCAAAACTCGTACTGAAACTAAATGAAATATTTCCGGAAGAAATTCCAGAAGAAAAAACTGTTAGAAAAAAAGTCGGAAACAATGACGGTGACGTTGCGCTTGCTATTGCAATAGCTTGTGCTCAAAGGAGAGCGTAATGGAACTTTTACATACATTTGTACAGGCTCATGCCGTAGTTATTTCCGCTTTAATTTTATTAGTGGCGTATGTTTTTATTGCGCTTGAAAAAATTCCAAAGGTTACGATTGCACTTTTGGGTGCAGGTTTAACTATTTTGTTAGGACTTGTAAGTCAGGCAAAATATGTAGGTGAGGCAATTAATGCAAATTATTTTGTTAACTTTATAGATTTTAATGTTATCTTTTTGCTTGTATCAATGATGATTATCGTTAGCATTTCAGCAAGAAGCGGTATGTTTAATTGGATAGCAAACGAACTTTTAAGGTTCACAAAAGGACATCCAAAATTTGTACTTTTAGCACTTGGTATTTTTACGGCTGTTACATCGGCATTTTTGGATAACGTTACGACGGTTATTTTGATTATGCCTGTAACATTCTTTATTGCAAAACAGTTGGATATCAACCCTATTCCGTTTTTGATTACGGAAATCTTTGCGTCAAATATCGGTGGTACTGCGACATTAATCGGAGATCCTCCGAATATTATTATAGGAAGTGCAGCAGGACTTTCGTTTACAGACTTTTTGAGAGAATTGACGGGAGTTGTTTTCTTTATATTAATTGTTGTCGTTTTATTGATGATGTTTTTATTCAGAAAAACTCTGAAATCTTCACCTGAAAAAATGGAAGCAGTTGCAAATCTTGATAACTCAAAAACAATAACGGATTTTCCGTTAATGTTAAGAAGTGGAATTGTTTTGGTTTTAGTAATTTTGGGTTTTGTATTACATGATGTTACTCATATTGAAACTTGTGTAACAGCAATGTTGGGGGCAAGCTTTTTGTTGTTGTTTGAAAAACCAAAAGATATTTTGGGCGATGTTGAATGGAATACAATCTTTTTCTTCATCGGATTGTTCATTATAATCGGCGGTTTGGAAGCATCAGGCGGTATTGCATTGATGGCACAGTGGATTTTGAAAGTTACTCAAGGTTCACAAGAAGCTACAGCGATGTTGATTTTGTGGGCATCAGGCTTTATTTCAGGGATAATTGATAATATTCCTTACACAGCAACTATGACGCCTATGATTTTACAAATCCAAAAAACTATGGGTGCTGAATACACATATCCATTGTGGTGGTGTTTGTCGCTGGGTGCATGTCTTGGTGGCAACATGACGATTATCGGTGCTGCTGCAAACGTTATTGTATCAGAAACTTCAGCTCATAAAGGTTATCCGATATCATTTATGAAATTCTTGAAATATGGTGTTGCAACAATGCTTATTTCATTAGTGATAAGTTCGGCTTATATCTATGTAAGATTTATCCACTAATTAAAGCCCTCATTTGAGGGCTTTTTTAATATTAGCCTGTTTATTAGTGCATTAGTACAATTATTTTTATGTCAGATAGTGATTTAATTTTTGTATGAAGAAATTTTTATTGATACTTTGTGCACTTTTTTGTTCTCAAATAGTATGTTTGTCCGAAGAAATTCACTTTGATAATGAAGTTTATAAGTTGAAATTTAGTGCTCTTGCTCCAAAAACTAACGGTTATGGTAACGAATATTACAAAAATTCAGAAAACGCAGGAAATTGGACAAAAATGATAGGTGTTTATTACTATCCGGAGGAAGACAATCCTATAAAATATGCACAAAATTTTGACAAAACCGTGGAAAATACTGAAAACAGCATGCTTTTAAAACTGATTGAAAACAAAAAAACAAATAAGTCTGTAATAAGTTTTCTGGTAAACGGTTGTGAAAATTCCAAAAAATATTTTGAATATGATGTGTACAAATTTGAAAAACATGCATCTAAAGGTATGATAGTGACCAAATATGCAGCAAAGCACTTTTTTAATAAAGAAAATGAAATTGCAAATATCGCAAAACAAATAAAAGAAAATAACGACAAATATTTGGAAATGCTTGTGATTTCAGAGTCTCCGAGAATAATTGAAGAAGACATTACTTTTGAAAGTTAAAAGTCAATACTGTTGACATGTAATCTTGAACCATAATATTATACAAGTATGATTGCTCAAGATTATACTAGAGTAAAGGATTATTTGAACAAATCAAAGCTTGAAAACCTTGATTATGTGATAAATCCGTATGTAGGTTGTCCTCATAAATGTTTATACTGCTATGCAGCTTATATGTCCAGTTTTAGTAAGCATACGGAAGGTTGGGGCGATTTTATTGATGTCAAATGTACTAACAAAAAGATAAATACATTTAAAATCAGAGATAAACAGGTGCAAATCAGTACGGTTACCGATCCTTATAACAGTTTTGAAGAAGAATTTCGTGTAACAAGAAAAATATTGGAACAACTTGTGCGTTCTGACGGTTTTATCAATATAGTTACAAAATCAGATTTAGTTTTGAGAGATGTTGATTTGTTTAAGCAGATGAAACATGTTAAAGTGGGGCTGTCGATAAGTGTTCTTGATGACGATTTAAAGCTTAAACTTGAACCGAATTCTCCGACTGTTGCAAAAAGGATTGAAGCTCTGAAAGAATTGAAAGCTCAAGGTATAAAAACTGTCTGTCACATCGCACCGATACTGCCAGAATTGACAGATTTTGAGAAGATAATAGAGGCAACAAAAGATTATGTGGATGAATATAATTTTTCAAAGCTTGATTTGAGAAGCAGTTTTAAAACAAAGATGTTTAATTTTATTAAGATTGAATATCCTAACCTTATGCCTTTGTATGACAGTCTTTACAACAAAAAAACTCCTGATTATTTTGAAAAAATCGCAAATGAGATTATAAACTATTGCAATAAAAAAAATATCAAATATAATATAGAGTATCGGAATTAAAAATTATTGCCGGCACATAAATTGCTTCTTGACAAAACATAAATTAACTTTGCCGGCTTTTCCTATAATTGAAAAATAACCTGACGTTTGTCGGGTTATTGCATTTTTTGTTTTAATTCATATTTGATATTGGTAAGCGGACCGTTATTTGGAGTTCTTATGTTGTGATAATATTTTTTTGCAAAAGTTATCGGATATTTAGGCAGCCAACTCATCTTTATCAATATTGAAACTGTATCTGCACCTTGAGAAAGCATCAATTCGTCAATAGTTTCTTCATGTGATGGAGAAATTGACGAAAACATTTTGATGAAATAATCCGTAAAAGTTACGGCAGAATATCCTGATGCTGTGACAGGGTCGGTTATAAATGCTGTTACTTTAAAATCTGTATTATCTTTAACGGTTTTTATGTCTTCCGGCAGTTGAAATTCTGCATTTTTAATCTGTTCAATCTCGTACCATTGTCCATTGTATTGAATACGCATAACGTTAGGTTTTGGCATATAAATATCATCAAATTTGTTTTCAAGAATTATTCTGCCGTTTCTGTCTACTATACCGTATTTGTAATTCTTTTTAGTAAGAAACATTCCGCCAAAAAGCATACTGACAGAAGAATATTCCGGCTGAACTATTATTTCACCAAATTCGTTATATACTGCGAAATCGTTCTCATTGCCAAGTTTTACATACTTTGAGGTTAAACGGTCAACATGTCTGTATTTTATTGGAACAAGAATTTCTCCATTACTGTTGATAAGTCCGTATTTTCCTTTTTTTTGTGCAATCCAGCCTGAATTTCCTAATCGTATAAGCTTTGAATACTCGGCAGAAGTAATTTGACTGCCGGAAGCGTTTTCTAAACCGAATTTATTTTTCTCACTGAAAACTTTGACTTCATCTGCAAAAGTCGGAGATGCCAAAAATAAAGTTATTGCAAATATCGTCAAGAATTTCTTCATAATTCTATGATAGCATGAAAGTAAAATTTTCTGTTGAATTCAAGTTTTTCTTGATGTAAAATTATCGTATAAGAGGATTGTAAAATGAATGAAACAAAAAGTATTGATATCGTTAATATGGTGAATAATTATGTTAACGAAGAAAAGAGACAGGGCATGAAAACAGAATTTATTTTTTTAGGACCACCGGCTTGCGGAAAAGGTACTCAAACAACCAAATTGGCAGAATATATGGGGCTGCCGCATGTTGATACGGGCTCTTTGCTTAGGGCGGAAATTAAAGCAGAAACTCCGGCAGGAATTGAAGCTAAAAAATTTATTGATAAAGGTAATCTTGTGCCGGTTGAACTTGTTTCAAGAATTATTAAAAACAGATTATCTCAGGATGATTGCAAAAACGGTTATATTTTGGACGGTTTTCCGAGAAGTTTGGAACAAGCAGAACAGTTAACCAAAATCAATGACGAAATTAACGGTTCAACACCCGTAAGATTTATGGCAATTTATTTCGATATTGACACTAATATTCTTGTTGAAAGAATAGTAAATCGTCGTTCTTGTTCAAAATGTGGAGAAATTTATAATTTAGCGTTCAAAGCTCCAAAAGTTGACGGCGTTTGCGACAAATGCGGCGGAGAATTGACTCAGCGAAAAGATGATACAAGAGAAATTGCTCAATCAAGATTTGACACGTACGAACATGAAACTGCTCCGTTAGTTGATTATTACAAGAATAAAGGTGTGTTAAAATCAATTGATGCAAACGGAACTATTGATGAAGTTTGGGAAAGATTATTACAGGTAATAAAATGATACACAGAAAATCTCGTGATGAAATAAAAAGAATGCGCCATGCAGGACACATTGTAGCTTTGGTTCATAAAAAGATGAAAGAAGTTATTGAGCCGGGAATTAGCACAAAGGAACTTGATGATATTGCAATGCAGGTTATAAAAGGTGAACGTGCAATTCCGACATTCTTGGGGTATCACGGTTTTCCGGGGTGTATTTGTGCCTCAATCAATGAACAGGTAGTACACGGAATTCCGCACGAAGACGTAAAAGTAAAAGAAGGCGATATTATCAGCGTTGATGTTGGTGCAACTTATGCAGGCATGGTTGGTGACAGTGCGTGGACTTATCCGGTCGGTAAAGTGTCCGAGGAAGTGCAAAAATTACTTAAAACTACCGAAGAAGCTTTGTTTGCGGGAATTGCACAAATGAGAGCGGGTAATGTTCTTGATGATATTTCAGGTGCGATAGAGGCAGTTGCTGTTCGGGAAAAAGTCGGTATAGTTCGCCAATACGGCGGGCATGGGGTCGGACATGTTATGCACGAAGATCCGTTCTTGTTTAATTACAGAGTCGGTGACAAAACTTTGATAAAATCAGGTTATGTGATTGCAATAGAACCTATGTTAAATCTAGGTTGTGATGATGTTGTGGTTGCAGATGATGAATGGACGGTGAGCACAAAAGACGGAAAACCTTCTGCGCATTTTGAACATACGGTACTTGCAACTGAAGACGAACCTTTGATTATGACAAAATTAATGGAGTAAAAATGAATTATTACATAGGATTGTCGTTAGCGGCATCTTCCGGAATGGACAGTGGAGTTGCAGTTCTGGATGAGGATAATAATTTAATCCTTGTGGACAAACTTTATACAATGAACGATGTTATGTTCTTTTTTGATAACTATCCTATGTTGAAGTATTCAAAAGTTTGTGTATCGCTTGTTTGGGACAGGACAATGCTTAACGGTAAATGGAGAGTACTTGGAAAACCTTATCAACTTGTCGCTTCAAATCCTTTAATTCCAAACCGTGAGGGTTGGACACAGCGATATTCAACACGCGGTTATGAATATTTTAAATCATTGTCTGAAAAAAGCATTGAGGTAAATCGTTTTGAACTCTACTTGACACGTCAAAGTATGAATTTGAATTCTTGCTATAAAGAGCGTTCACCTGCTGATTGCAAATTTTTACAGCAAACTTTGAAATACGAATGGGGATTGGATTTACCGGTTAATATGATGCCAATGTCCCAATTGGAGGCTATTGTTGGTGCACTTTTGGCACGTGAAAACGCAAAAAACCCTCAAAATGTCAAAGTAATTTCAACATTCAAGGATTTTAACGTTATTGATATAAAATCAAAAGATTTAATCTCTGCTCGACATTAAGCCTAATGCAAGCCCGATGCCTGCACCGATACCGGCACCCCATTTGAATTTATTTTGTTTAACGGCTTTGAAAGCTTTTGCGCATACATTGTCCATTGTTGCCGCATCTTTTTTGTACTTTTTAAAATTTCTGCTGAAATCTTTTTTTAGATTTTTGACCGTATCAGGATCGGAAACGCTTTTGTCAAGTGCTGAACACTTGTTTGTAATGGTGACTACATCTTCGGGCAGTCCCATATCTTGCAAAATCATTTTGCTTTCCGTCGAAACTTTTCCTTCAGCAACTTCCTCCGCAATTGATTTTAAAGTTGCGATTTGTTCATCAGCTTCTTTTTTGGTGATATCGAATGCTTTATTAACGAATGAATCTTTTGTAACCGGAATGTAATAAGCATTCATACCAATCATTGCACCTGCAAGTGTCGCACCGATTTTTCTTTTGCGCGAACCTGACTGGGAGTAGTATGGTGTAGGCATTTGACCTACTTGTGCATCGTAGTTTACCATTGTATTACCTCTTTTTTATTGAGGTAAAAACCCGTGAAAAAATTTTTTTGCCAGTTGCGACAAAACTTCTTGATGAATTTCTTCAATCGATTTTGTAGCATCTATTACTTTAATTCTTTCGGGCTCTTGCTTTGCAAGTTTCAGATAACCGTTGCGCACGCGGTTATGAAATTCTAATCCTGCACTTTCCATGCGATCTTTTTCTTTGCCGACACGCTGCATTGAGGTTTCTGTGTCAATGTCAAACAGGAATGTTAAATCCGGTTTTCTGCCGTTTGTTGCAATATCGTTTAATTGGTTAATACGTTCTAGGTCTAAGCCCCTGCCATAGCCTTGATATGCAACTGTAGAATCTGTGTGCCTGTCGCATAGAACGAATTTCCCCGCATTGACGGCAGGATTTACGATTATATCAATATTTTGCGCGCGGTCTGCGAGAAACAAGAAAGACTCACATCTATCAGAAACTTCTCCGTCATAATTTAAGAGAATTTCTCTGACTTTTTCACCTAAACCTTTTCCGCCGGGTTCTCGGGTCAAGACAACGTCATGCCCATGATTTTCCAGATATTCTGCGAGGAGCTGCATTTGTGTAGTTTTTCCGCATCCGTCTGCACCTTCAAAAGTAATAAATAAACCTTTATCCATAAAAATCCTTTTTTCTTTATTATAGCATCAAAAAATGAAAAGGTTGAGAGGCTGGATGAGGTAGCAGTAGAGTAGACTCCAGTATAGCAATATAAAAGACTTAGTGCCCTAGCTTTATATATGTTCGCGAAGTAAACAATGATTGTGTCTTAAAACTAAAACAACAGCAAAAAGATGAAAATAGATTTTATACCGGAGAATATAAACTTGGTTATATAAAATATTCTTACAATTAAGAGTTTTAAAGACTTATCGACTTTTAAAAATTCTTTTTTATGCTACAATTTTGTTGTAGTATGGGGGATCCACCCCTAAGTATTCTCTTTCGAGGGTTTTCGATTGAGATAGGAAAGGATAGATATGGAGAAAAATCAAGAAACTTTGAGTATTTTAAGACACTCAACATCACACGTTATGGCACAAGCCGTTCAGCATCTGTTCCCGTCAGCAAAGTTAGCTATCGGACCTGCTGTTGAAAACGGTTTTTATTACGATTTTGATTTGACAGATGGGCATGCTTTCACAGAAGAAGACCTTGTCAAAATCGAAGAAGAAATGAAAAATATTGTTAAACAAAATCTTTCATTTGAAAAATACGTAATCCCTGACGTAGACAAACAAATCGCTGAATTTAAATCACAGGGCGAAATTTACAAAGCTGAACTTTTGGAAGAACACAAAAATGACAGCCCGACTTTGTATATAACAAAAGACAAAGACGGAAATGCATTGTTTAATGACCTTTGTGCAGGTCCTCACCTTCCAAACACTTCATATATCAAGGCTAATGCGTTTAAACTTTTGAAAGTTGCAGGAGCTTACTGGCGTGGAAACGCTAAAAACAAAATGCTTCAAAGAATTTATGCAACGGCATTTTGGACAAAAGAGGATTTAGCTGATTACCTTCACATGATGGAAGAAGCTGAAAAACGCGACCATAGAAAACTAGGTGCGAAACTCGATTTGTTCTCAACAAGAGAGGAAATGGGCGGAGGCTTGGTTTTGTGGCATCCAAATCTTGGTGTAGTTCGTGAACAAATCGAAAACTACTGGAGAGAAGAACACAGAAAACGCGGTTACGTAATCGTTCACACTCCGCAAATTGCAAAATCGAAATTGTGGGAAATTTCAGGGCACATGGATCACTACAAAGAAAATATGTTCTTTGTTCAAAAAGATGACGAGTCGGAAGACCAATTTGTTGTAAAACCAATGAACTGTCCGTTCCACATCTTGATTTATCAAGCAAACAGATATTCATACCGTTCATTGCCTCTTAGAATGGCTGAACTCGGTACTGTTTACAGAAAAGAAAAATCAGGTGCTTTGTCAGGGTTGACACGTGTTCAAGGCTTTACTCAAGATGATGCACACATTTTCTGTACACCGGAACAATTAGTTGATGAAATCAACGGTGTAATTGATTTTGTTGCAGATACAATGAAAATTTTCAACATGGAATTTGAAGTTGAACTTTCAACTCGTCCGGAAAGTTTTGTTGGCGAAATTGAAAACTGGGATAAAGCAGAAGCCGGTTTGAAAGAAGCTATGGAACGTCGTGGAATGGTTTACGAAATCAACGAAGGTGACGGTGCATTCTACGGCCCGAAAATTGACTTCAAGATTAAAGATGCAATCGGTAGAACTTGGCAATGTGCTACAATTCAATTAGACTTCAATTTGCCGGCAAGATTTGATATCAAATATCAAGATAAAGACGGTCAGTTGAAAACTCCGTTGATGCTTCACCGTGTAATTTTCGGTTCAATGGAACGTTTTCATGGTATCTTAATTGAGCACTATGCAGGCGCATTTCCGACTTGGCTTGCTCCGACTCAGGTAAACATTGTTCCTATCAGTAATGAAAAACATATTGATTTTGCAGAGCAGGTTTACAAAAAAATGCGCGATGCCGGAATTCGTGTCACACTTGATGATCGTTCTGAAAGTATGAACTACAAAATCCGCGAAAGCTTGCAAGATAAGAAAATCCCTTATGTTTGCGTAATTGGCGACAAAGAGATTGAAGCAAACTCAGTTGCAGTTCGTGCTCGCGGTATCGGACAAGTCGGAACGCTGAATGTTGATGAATTTATTTCAAAAATTCAAGATGAAATAAAATCAAAAAGTTCGGAAAGTTTTGCAAAAAAATAAATTTTCGTCATCCTATCAGGTGCTGACATAAACTTAGATAAAAAGGCTCCTTTTAAAGGAGCCTTTTTGTTATTTTGTTTCTTCCGGTTTTTCTTCCGTTTTGACAAATTCGTCGTTTGGATCTGCCTGTAGCGGTTCGTCTGCTTTAGGAGCTGATGGTACGAATGTATCTTGAGGTGCACTCATATCAACTTTTGGTGCTTCTTGTGGATTTGTTACTGCCGGTGCTGCTACTTGAGCAGGAGCTTCTGTGTTACCTAACATACTAATTGATTTAATCATTTTTTTCCTCCATACTTCATATAAAAACATACATGTTTGTAAAATTGTCTATATTTTAACAAATATTACGAAAATTTTAATAAAAATTTTTTAAAATCATATAAAAACTCCTGATTTTTTCAATAGAAGTATTTTTTAATAATTCATTTATTTCATCTAATAATTCATCTTTATTTTTTAAGTGAGAATTTTGTAGCAGTTCATAAGGTTCAATTTCAAGCGCATCGGCTATTCTGTCCAGAAGTTCAAAAGACGGAAAGCATCTGCCACATTCGATTTTGCTGATATGTTTTGGAGCAATATTCAAGAGTTCGGCAAGTTGGGCTTGTTTCAATTTCTTTTGTCTTCTGAGTTCTTGCATTCTGGCTCCTAAATATTTTTTTGTATTTTGCATAAAAATATCTCCCTAAGATAAATTTAATGTTTTATAAAAAGATATAAACCATCTGGTTTTGATAATTACTGACAAAAATAGTAAAATAAGGCATAATAATAGATGTAATTTGACTATTTTTTGAGGGTATTATGCATAAAAACACTTTTTTATCTTGTCGAGTCGGAAATTTGGGATTTACTTTGGCAGAAGGTGCTACGCACGTAGATACGTATAACTGTAAATTTAACAACGGATTTACTTTGGCAGAAGTCTTGATAACTCTGGGTGTTATCGG
>CAYPDZ010000024.1:0-4510 GCA_964409575.1 uncultured Muribaculaceae bacterium
CAACAGCGGGCAATTATTCAGGCATGATTGGTGCAGCTTTGTTAGCACTTGAAAAGGTCTAATTTCCAGTCATTGCAAGCCTCATGCCCGCTGTCAGCGAGCGAAGTAATCCAGTTGTTTAAAAGTGGATGAGTGAAGCGTGAGAAAAAGAAGGCAAGTTAGTTACGTGTCATTGCGGACGAACGAAGTGAGATACGCAATCGCACAGTCGTTATAAAATACGTACCGGAAAATTATCAAAAAGAAGAATTACCATTATTTGATAATCAATAAAAATCAGATAATGTTACTCGATACGGTCGGGAAATAATCGGGAAAAATAAAAAATACATGAGAATATTTTGTTGTTTTGAGGAAAAACATAAAGTTAAAATTCTAATAAAAAAGAGCCTTTTCGGCTCTTTTTTTAATTTACGCGTGGAGGATGTAAAAAGACACATGGTTTGATTATTTTTGACAATCAGTTTGAGTATTGAAAAATGTAGGTTTGCATTACTATACCAACAATTAAATTTTGTCGGATTAGTAAATCCGACCTACATAACTTGGAACAGGTGTTGGTGGCGGAATTATTCTTGATAACAAATTGTACAAAGGTAAAAACGGAGCAGCAGGCGAAATGCACTTTAAAATGCGTACAGACAAGCATAGAAAATGTTCTTGCGGAAGTTATGATTGTTTTGAGGCTTATGCATCCGGAACGGGTTTAAAAAAGACGGCAGAAGAAATTTCCGGCAATCCTGACGTTACTACTTATGATGTTATTGGTAACAAAGATTGTCCAATGATGACAAAAATCCTTGAAACTTGGCAAAACGATATTCTGGAAGGTATAATCGGGCTTGCAAATATTTTTGATCCTGATGTTGTTGTGCTTTCCGGCTCAATGGCTGAATTTGTCGATGTAGATTATTTGGAAAAACAAGCAAATAAAGAAATTGTCACTACACCTTTCAAAGTTGTACAAGCAACAGCGGGCAATTATTCAGGCATGATTGGTGCAGCTTTGTTAGCACTTGAAAATGCTACCAAATAGACTAAAAAAGGTGCAATAAATTGCATCCTACAAACTCTTTTTTTATGGTGTTAAGTTTGGTAATTTACCATATGTCAGAACATATAAAGTCGGTGTTTTTTCATCAAGTGGACATTCCTTTTTTATGTATGACCATGTTGTATAACACATTCCGCCTGCCATTGATACTGATGACCAAGCATGCAGAGCAAATTCACCGGAAAGTGCATGGTTGCGGGAACTTGAATATGAACTTGAACTGCTTGTAAATACGAAAACATCTTTTCCAACTCTGTTTGGACCTTGTTTTCCGTTAGCATCCATAACAAAATATAATACAGAACCTCCGTTCGGATCAAATGTGTTATGGCGGGTTATAGCAAGATTTACGCCATTGTTTAATTTGTAGAAACAAACATTTGAATTCAGGTGGTTACTGTAATTGTATGCAACGCTAAGAATCGGATTGTTTGTTTTTTGTCCGTCAAGAGTGTATCCAAATTCAGGAAGCCAGCTTATTGCCTTTTTAGAGCCATTCACCGATACACAGTTTTTTTCAGTGTACTTAAAATATTTGTCCACCCAGCCCGCAATTGTTTCAATATCAGGAGCACTGACAGTGCTATAACAACTAGATATACCACAGCCTTGTTCTGAAATCATCATATTTACCGCATTGCCTAAAATAGAGTAAGTTTGTTTAACTTTTGCAACTACCATTTTTTCAAAATATTTAGCCTGTATTGCAGGTATGGTAATTGCTGCAACAACCCCTATAATCCCTAAAGTAATTAAGACCTCGGCTAATGTGAACGCTGCGCGTTTAGAAGGCACTAGGGCACTAAGATACTGAGGCACTAAGGTCGTTTCGTCATTGCAAACTCTTCCTCCCTTTTCAAGACTCTGCCGAGCAAACGATTGAGTATCGTTTGCGAGAGGTGGTTGGGGTGGGTTTACGTCATTGCGGACAAGCGAAGCGCGATCCGCAATCGCAAGGTCATTGGAAATCGTAAAGACGTTAGGACGATAAGACGGGAAGTTCGTTTCGGTTTGCTCCGCAAACAAAATCTTACCCTCACCCGAATTTCTAACTTTCGCACTGCTCAAGTTGAAATTCAGCCCTCTCCCAGAGGTAGAGGGAAAATAGCTTTTAAACACTTTAATTAGACGAAAAGCCTTGGTATCAGAGCTTTGAGCCCCCCACCCCCGAAGCTAAAGGCGCACTGTGACTGCTTTTTAAGGTTTTTAAAATTTTTCATTTTAGCTCCTTTCTTAATATTTCGTTTTCATTTTAACATATTTTTCATGCGTTTGCAACTGTTGTGACTTGTAAAATTTACAAAAACACTAATATTAAGAATTGTAAACAAACAACCTTTAAAAAAGCAATTTTTTGGGAATGAAATACTTAATATATACATAAGGAATATTAAGGATAACTTTCTCATCAATAGGACACACTAACTAAGGGAGGATCTTCAATGGCTATAGGAGCTGAGGATTACATCGACCAACTGCTGGTCAAAAAATATGCAGAAGAAAAAGTTGATAACCACGAAAACATGGAATCTATGGTAGATCCTGAAAAAATGATGGATGCCATGAACGATTATGCAAGCATGTATCGAAACATGATGAACCTTAAACAAAGGCTCAACATAGCTTGTTATGCGATTAACGCTCGCACGGCAAGGTATACTCGAACACGCGCGAGGTAAAATTTTTCCGTTCAAACTTTTTGTTGTAAAATAACATCAGAAAGCGAGAACAAAATGGTGGGAAAAATCATCCTGGCTTCTTCTTCTCCCAGAAGGGCTGATATTCTGAAAAGGACAAAATTTGAATTTGAAATTATGCCGTCCCCGTATATCGAAGAACATACGACGACGGCTTTTTCCTATGAATTTATCGAAAATTTAGCCTACAATAAGGCTAAAGCTGTTGTTGTAAATGAGCCGTCGCTTGTTATTGGAGCCGATACGGTTGTAGTTTTAGATGATGAAATTTTGGGCAAACCTGATGGACGCGATGGAGCCTTTAAAATGCTAAAAAGGCTTTCCGGCAAAACCCATCAAGTCGTAACAAGCATCGTCGTAATAAATTCTGAAACAGGTGAAGTTAAGAAAAATTCTACAACAAGTCATGTAACGTTTGAAAACTTGACCGATGAACAAATAAATTATTACATAGATAACTTCAAACCGTTTGACAAAGCCGGCTCTTACGGAATTCAAGAGATGCCTGACGGATATATCAAATCTTACACAGGCGACTTGGAAAACATTATCGGAATGAGTTCAAAAGCATTATTGGATTTGTTGCAAAATTAAACACACAAGGAAAACTCAATGACTCCGATGCAAGAATTATTAAATTTACAAGACGAAAAACAAGCAAAGCACTTGATGCAATTTTATAAAACGGGTAAAGGTCAGTATGGTGAAAACGACAAATTTTTAGGCGTTCGAGTTCCTCAAACAAGAAGCGTTGTCAAAAAATACTGTAATAATGTCACGTTTGAACAATTGCAAGAAATGCTTGACAATCCGTATCACGAAATTCGTTTATGTGCTTTGCTTATAATGGTTTCGCTATACGAAAAAACTCAATCGACGAAAATCGTCAATCTTTATGTCAAAAACGTCAAGAATATAAACAATTGGGATTTGGTGGACTTGACGGCACATAAAATTATCGGAGCTCATTATCTCAAAACTCACGACAGAAAAATAATCGACAAACTCGCAAATAGCGGGCATCTTTGGTCTGAAAGGATTGCAGTCGTTTCGCAATGGAGTGTGCTCAAAACAGGTGAATTCGACATTTTATTAGAACTTTGTGAAAAGTTTTTGACTCATAAACATGATTTGATGCACAAAGCTACAGGCTGGATGCTCAGAGAAGCCGGAAAAATCGATAAAAGTGTTTTACTCAAATTTTTGGATAAACATTCAAAATCAATGCCTCGAACTATGTTGAGGTATTCAATTGAAAAGCTGTCACCTGATGAAAGAAAATTTTATATGCAGAGTTAAAATTTTTCCGGTTTTGCGATTTTGTCACGGATTTTTGTAGAAACAAATGCCCCTAAACCCATTGCCAAAGCCATAGACATATAGGTAACTGCACCACCTTTATTAAATTTCTTAACTTTTGCAAACATTTCTGCCGACAAAACATTTTTCGCCATTTTGTTTCCTCTTTGAGTAGCTTTCAATTCTTCTGCAACAATAGGAACCAAACACAATGTGACGAGTTTGCCAATATTATTTTTTATGAATGTTGTTGCTCTGTCAAACCCATTTTTAGGTTGTTCACCTTCTGCCTTTGGGCGTTTAAATAACGCAATTGAAGTCATTAAACCTGCAACACAGAGCATTGGTTGTCTAATTTTTTGAACACATTTCCAGAGTTTACTGCAATTATGATTAACTGCATGCCCCATTTCGTGGAACGCAGATATTCCAAATTTATCAAGATTAACCATTACTGCTT
>CAYPDZ010000024.1:4610-17795 GCA_964409575.1 uncultured Muribaculaceae bacterium
ACCAACGCATATTTTGTGTCTTTTGGCGACTGTGAAAATTTCACATAGACATCGTCATTTGTGTTACCAAGTTCTAAATCTTCACCGTCCGTGTTTTTTACTCCTTCAACCGTTGCGACAAACTGTTCGTCAGGCGTAATTATTTCGACTTCATCACCGACAAGCATTTTGTTTTTAATTTTGACTAAGTGAAAGTCAGATTGGATTGCCGCGTCGCTTCGCTCCTCGCAATGACAATTTTGGAATTCGCACAAAAAATCAGCACCCGCCAACCCCTTTGAAATATCATAGCTGTAACTTTCTCCGTTGTTATTACCAAGCGCAAAACCTGTTGTATAGCCACGATTTCCGACTTTTTGAAGTTCTATAAAATATTTTTCCAAATCAGCGGATGGGTTTTGAAGAACTTCGTCAATCGCCTGTCTGTAAGCTTTTGCAACTGCTGAAACATAATACAAACTTTTTGTTCTACCTTCAACTTTAAACGAATCAATTCCGGCATCAATCAATTCCGGCAACTGTTTAACAAGACATAAATCTTTCGGACTCAAGATGTGAGAGCCTCTGTCATCTTGATTTATCTCCAAAAACTCGTTAGGTCTGGTTTCTTCAACCAGTCTGTAGCTCCATCTGCAAGGCTGAGAACAGTTTCCGTGGTTAGCTTTTCTTTCGCCTTTTGAAAAATAGTCACTTAGCAAACATCTACCTGAGAAAGACACACATTGCGCACCATGAACAAAACTTTCCAATTCTACATCAGGCACATTTTTTCTAATATCTGCAATATCTTTAATCGCTAGTTCTCGAGCCAAAATTACGCGCGTTGCACCTAAATCGCGCCAAAACTTAACGCTTTCATAATTGAGCGTATTGGTTTGTGTACTGATATGAACTGGAATTTCCGGAATGTATCTCCTCACCAGATTAAAAATTCCGTAATCGCTAATGATAAACGCATCCGGTTTAGCATCTTTAAATTGGTCAATACAGGCTTCAAGCTGTTTTATATCGTTGTTAAACGCAAAAATGTTTATTGTAACATAGGCTTTTGCGCCGAGCTTGTGAGCCAAATCAACCGCACTTTTAAGGTTATCCATCGTGATGAGGCTACCTTTTCTCATAGCTCTCAAGCTAAAATCCACAACGCCTAAATAAACAGCGTTTGCGCCGTATTTGACAGCATATTCCAATTTTTCCAAATTGCCAGCAGGCATCAATAGTTCTAAATCTCGCATAGTTGTATATTATCCTAAAGGAGGTAAATAATCAACCAATTAGGTGATGCCTTTTTACGGTTAAAGTATAAGATTATAATGTAAGAGAAATGATTAACTCTTGTCATTATGTTTTTGGAGAAGAAAGATGCAAACAATTGAAAATGCTGCGACAACAATAAAAGAAATTTGGGATTACCAACACCCCGTAATGCACACTTGGTTTGTTTTAAGTTCTTTATCACTATGCGTTATGTTCGCTTTATTGTATTTTGTGATTTAGATAATATTCAAAACTTAAAATTTCATTATCACTTTAGTAAATATGTAAATTTTTGTACTAAAAGGGTTGAAATTTGCTAAAAAACAGTTATAATGTATATAGATAGTTTTGATACGGTAAATCTTGCAACCGAGCCAACAGGCGACAGTGGAGGAGCAAGCCCACATAATCAAAACTATCTTTTTTAATACTTTTCGTATCGTTCTTTATTTAATAAATGCAATGATTTAACGAAATTTTCTTTACGATTTTTAGTTGTTTTTATTACTAATTTATAATACTTTTCACTTTCTTTAAATAGTACTACATCGTAACCGCTTTTTGTTTTATAATATTTAGATGGATTTTTTATAATGGATAAAATCTTTAAATAATCTTGATTGATCATTTCTGGATGAGCTAATCTGTTTTTAAGCATATTATCCATGGAAAATTTCAAAACATTGTTTTTACTTTCTAAAAGATTTACTATATCGTCATTTAATTTACCTATAGTTAAACAACTATTTAAAACTTCCTTAGTAAAAACTTTCCGCGCATATGAAATTTTCTGAAAAACATCCATTGCCGGAGTATTTTTGCTAACGTATTCAAGCAAAAGCGAGCAGTCCTTGTTGAATTCTTCAAAATTAGTATACTTCTTTTTGCAAATACTATTCATACGTACAAGTTTAGCATAAAAAGTTTGAAGAATGCATTAATTATTGTTTTAAGTTCTTTATCACTATGCGTTATGTTCGCTTTATTGTATTTTGTAATATAATAACTTTATGAGAAAACTCAGGATATTTCTAGGTTATTTTACGCTTATAATAATTGCAATAAGTATGCTTTATCCGTTTTTTGCGATGGTAAGACTTTCTTTTGCAGGAAATAACGAAATATTTTCTAATGCCGGATATAGTTTTACGTTTGCCAATTACAAAAACGTTTTTAGAGAAATTCCGTTGAGCACATATTTTTTAAACAGTCTTGTGGTTGCTCTCATAACCACTATCGGGCAGGTAATTTTCGCATCCATGGCGGGATATGCGTTTGCAAGGATGAATTTTAAATACAGAGATGCAATATTTCTTGCGATTTTAATCACGATGCTTGTACCACCTCAGGTCAATATAATTCCGCTGTTCTTTCTGATGCGAGAGCTTCATTTGATAAATACCTATCAGGCATTAATCCTGCCGGCTTTGTTTGGCGGATTGGGAGTGTTTTTAATGCGTCAATATTTCTTAGGTTTGCCAAAAGATCTTGAGGACTCGGCAAAAATCGACGGGTGCAACTTGTTTGAAACATTTTTCAAAATTGCATTGCCTCTTGCGCTACCAACAATTGCAACACTTGCGATTTTTACGTTTGTTACAAGTTGGAACAGCTTTATGTGGCCTTTGATTGTCACAAACACAGAAAGTATGCGCACACTTCCTGTCGGACTTGCTATTTATAAAGGAAGTTTTAGAGAAATTACTCAATGGGGCGAGCTTCTTGCCTGTTCTGTAATCTGCACAATTCCCGTAATCGGAGTTTTCCTTTTAGGTAAAAGATATTTTATTTCTGATATTCTGCAAGGCGGAGTGAAAGAGTAAATTTTGTACTTCGTTGTGGCACAAAAAACTCAGCCAGCACAAAATCTTCAACAAAAAAGACCCGCAATACGCGAGTCTTTCTTTAAACTTATTAAGTTTTTGTGCTTTCTATTTGCCGTACAATACTGCTCTAGCTGCTGGTGAGTTAGGCAAAATTGTTTGGTCATAGAATTTAACAGGGTATACGTCTGTTGGGTTTTCTGCAACACAAGTATCGCCTGAACCTGATGAACAAGTAACAACTTTGTTAGGACCTTTAGCACCGTTGATATCTAAGTAACCTTTACAAACTTTGTCAGTACCACCAAGTTGTCCAAATGAACATTCTTTATCAGTAGCAACAAATGTAAATGTTGAACCATCGTTGAAGAACAATGTTGTGTTAGTATCTGCTTGAGTCAATTTTGTAGTTGCATCTGAACTATCTGTAATTGTATATCCAACACCTGTTCCAGCTGCTGTTCCACCTTTTGTAGCTTTAACAACATTCATACGAGAATTCAAGATACTAGCGATTGTAGGATTACCGTTAGTATCTGCTGCAGTTGAACCTGCTGTACCAGCTGCTGTATCAGCAAAACTTACGTCATCCAATGCTACGTTCAAAGTTACACCTTGAGAAATAGCTGATAAAGCTTTTTTGTAAGCTGCTTTGTACTGTGCACCATTTGTTTGGTTCATCAATGTAGGCATTGTCATAGCTGCTACAACACCGATGATACCCAATGTGATCAACACTTCTGCAAGTGTGAAGCCGAATCTTTTTGTCATAATCTTTTCACCTTTCTTTTTAGTAAAACTTGTGATTTCTCAATATATCTTACGTCCCAAACTCGAATCTCTTAATAATAAATGTGCATAAAACTATCTTGAAAAATCTCTTAATAGTTTCATTTTATACCCTTTGTTAAAATTTGTCAAGTATTTTGTAATAAATATTAATTATTTTTAACTAATTCTTAAGAATTAGTTTTTTACAATTCTCGTCATTTCAAACTTACCCTATCGTCATACCGAACTTACCACCTCGTCATGCTGAACTTGTTTCAGCATCCCTTAGTTACAAGACCCTGAAATAAATTCAGGGTGACAATTTAAAAATTCAGGATGACACTACCGTTATTCCCAACTTACCCTATCATCATGCTGAACTTTTCTTATCGTCATTCCGAACTTACCACCTCGTCATGCTGAACTTGTTTCAGCATCCCTTTATTACGAGACCCTGAAATAAATTCAGGGTGACATTGTAAAAATTCAGGATGACACTACCGTTATTCCCAACTTACCCTATCATCATGCTGAACTTGTTCTTATCGTCATTCCGAACTTGTTTCGGAATCTCACATATAAGAGATCCTGAAATAAATTCAGGATGACATTGTAAAAATTCAGGATGATGATTTATACAAATCTGTGTTTTAATATTGAAAAATAAAATTAACCATGATACCATGATTTTGTCCGAAATAAATAAGAGGGGTAATTATGAATTGTATCTTAGAAAAATCATCTAATGTCTTGAACGATAAGGCTAAAAAGACTATCAGAAAAGCACTTAAAGCACTTGGTAAAAAAAATCTTGCATTTATTATGCACAACGGTAGTTTTCCGTCTGCTGAAAACCAAAATACAGGTTTTGGCAGTATAAACACTGATGGCGGCAAAGAATTTATTGAATATGCTTCCGGTTTGTTTGATGCAATTCAGCTAGGACCGGCAGGAAAGACCAAAAGCTGTGATTCATCGCCTTATACAGGTACTATTTTCTCTGGAAATCCTTTGTTCATAAATCTTAAAGAATTAACCGAAAAATCTTGGGGTAATATTTTGTCAGAAACAACTTATTACGAAATCGTAAGCAACAACCCGAACAAAAACGTTAACAGAACAGTTTATTCTTATGCTTATAAAAAATACGATGAAGCTTTACAAGAGGCATGGAACAATTTTAAAGCAAATCCGATTAAAAAGCTTGAAAAAGAATTTGAAGCTTTTAAACGCGAAAACAATTTCTGGTTAGACAAAGACAGTTTGTACGAGGCATTATCAATTGAACATGGAAACGACTATTGGCCGCTTTGGAATTCAGAAACTGACAAAAACCTTTTCAATCCTCAATCTAACGAGGAAAAATTGCAATTTGCCGATAGAATAAAAGAAATCGAAAACAAGTATTCTGACGAAATAGAAAAGTATAAATTTATTCAATTTATTATAAGCAAACAAAACGAAGAAACTCGCGAGTTTGCAAAAAAACATAATATCAAAATGATTGCAGACAGACAGGTTGCGTTCTCTGACCGCGACACATGGGCTTATCAGTCATTATTCCTGAAAGGCTGGTGTCTTGGCTGTCCTCCGGATTACTTTTCAAAAGACGGTCAGGCATGGGGGTTCCCTGTTATGGATCCTGACAGAATGTACAATACTGACGGTTCATTAGATGAAGGCGGAATGCTTTTAAAAAACCTTTACAAAAAAATGTTCAAAGAAAACCCCGGTGGTGTCAGAATTGACCACATTGTCGGCTTAATTGATCCATGGGTTTACAAATCAGGTAAAAAGCCAAAAATAGAACAAGGTGCAGGCAGACTTTATTCATCACCCGAACATCCTGAACTTTCAAAATATGCAATCGCAACATTGGAAGATTTGGACACAGAAGTAACAGCAGATAAAGAAAAACGCGTAAAAACCTTAACAAAAGCTCAAATCAAAGATTACGGCAGATTGATTGAAAAAATCGTTATCGCAGCCGCTAAAGAAGAAGGTTTGGACAAAGATGCAATTGTTTGCGAGGATTTAGGAACTTTGACAAATCCTGTTGCCGCTGTTATGAAACAATTTGGTTTGCAGGGCATGAAATTGACTCAATTTGTAGAAGCTGACAAGCCGGAAGATCCTTACAGATGTTGCAACATAGACAAAAAATGCTGGGCAATGGTTGGAACTCACGACAACGAACCAATAAAAATGTGGGCTGATCAAAATATACATACTCACACAGGTTATTTGCATGCCAAAAACCTTGTGGATGATTTGTTTGAGGAATGCGAAAACAAAGACGACATCATTGTAAAACTTACCGATGATGCGGAATTTTTGGCTCAAACAAAATTGGTTGAACTTTTTGCATCTTGTGCCGAAAATATTCAGATATTCTTTACCGATTATTTCAATGTTTATGACGTTTACAATCGTCCGGGGACTTCCGGCGATGCCAACTGGTCGTTGAGATTGCCCGACAATTACAAGGAACTCTGTGCAATAAATCTTGCAAATATTCTTAAATTGGCGATACTTGCAAGAGGACATGAGTTTGCAGAAAAAAATAGTAAAGTAATTGAAAATTTGGAGAGCATAATGTCCTCCCTTTAGGGGAGGACCGAAATCGCGCGAGCCGGCAGAGGATGAAAGCGTGAGCGTATCTGTTTAATGCCGGCGAAGCAAGAGATTTCGAGGTGGGTGTTTTATGAAAAAACTTTTAATTACATTATTAGTTACGGCTTGTACAGGTTTTGCAGTTTTTGCAGAACCTGTAAGCAATGAAGCAAAGCTCGAGTACAATCGCGGTTATGATTTCTACAAAATCGGGCAGTATGACCGCTCGATGGCATCTTTCAGGCGCGCAATCGAACTTGACCCAAATTATATTGATGCGTATTACAATCTCGGCTCAATTTTGGAATACTTGCACCAAGACGATGCGGCACTTGCGGTGTTTAAGCAAATTATCGTAAGAAAACCCGATGACTACGAAACTTTGTATAAAGCGGGAAATTTAAGTATTAAACTCGGTCAAACCGAAAAAGGGAAATCGTATTTAGAGCTAATTCCGGCAAACAGCGTAATGTATTCAAAAGCGCAGGCTTTGATTGCAACAATTCCCGTACCTGAAAAAACAGAAACTGAAGTTGAACAGGTTCAAGTTGCAGAGGAAGAAACTCAACCCGCATCAAATATCAATCAAACAAACGGTATGTACAATAATATTCCAAGCCCCACTGGAATTACGACCGACACACAAGGAAATGTTTATATCGCATCGTTTTCTGACAACATGATTTACAAAATTGCACCTGACGGCAGACAGATGATTTATATTAAAAATGACAAAATAAACGGTCCGATTGCAATGGTGAGTGATATTGCCGGAAATATTTACGTGTCTAACTACAACACAAATAACGTCATAAAAATCACTCCGTCAGGCATGATTACAATTTTGATTAGCAATGTCGAAAAACCTTACGGGATGAATATAACAGACGGCATGCTTTTTGTTTCGTCACAAGGGTCAAATTCTGTGTTGAGATATAAGTTATAAGAATTTGCCATACATATATTTTGGCAAAAAAATGGACGATACAAGGCTCGAACTTGTGACCCCTTGAATGTCGTTCAAGTGCTCTACCAACTGAGCTAATCGTCCACTTACATGATTGTATCACAAAAATTTAAAATTGCATAGCATCAACTTGTTTTAATATTGCTTGAATATCTTTTAAAAGTTCAGCTTCAACAAAAATAAGTTCCTGCTTTGTATAATTATCGTTTTCGTATCTGACTTTCGCAAGTTTTGTCATAACAATTTTGTTAAAAGTCAAATACCTTGATGCAAACTCAATAATATCAACAGCTCTATAAGGAACTTCACTGTCACGCAATCTCAAAACCGAACGAAAAATTACCAACAAGCTCTTGATTACGTTAGACAGAACATATTTCATGTCTTTATCAGACTTGATACTCATTAAGAAAGCATTTTTGTACTTGAGTAATAAAGCTTTCAATTCGGATTCACATTGCAGACGCAAGAAATATTTATTTATAGAAACATTCTGCACCAAATCTTCACCGTAAATCATTCTGTAATTGCTTTTTATATCAGTATATTCGATTGCATAAACATCAAAAGATGAATACCACTCGTCAATATTCATAATGACCGGCAACGGATTTTTTGCCTTAACCCATTTTTGAACAGGTTTTGATATCGCATATAAGTTCTCTGCACTCAATGTTTCTGTCACAATCATCAAATTCAGATTATTTTTTGCATCAACAACATTTGCCTGTGAACCAAAAGCAATCACCGACTTGAGATTGTCACCCAAATTTTCTTTTAATTCTTCAATAAATTTATTTAAACTATAAGCCATAAAAATTCCTTTCTTTACCAGCTTCCTGAACATCCGCAACCACCGAAGCCTCCACCGCCACCAAAACCGCCAAAGCTCCCAGTATTAAATTCTCGTCTTCTCAAAAAGAATTTTGACAGAATTATAACTAAAAACCAAATCCACCACGGAAAATGCCGCCTTGAACGGCTTGCATAAGTCTGATGGGGACAAACACCCTGTTGCGTTATTGTAACACCTTCTGCCTGAGCAACGATATCTGCTAGTTTATACGTTCCTCTAGCAATACCATCTTGATAATTAGATTTTTTATAATAGGGCAAAATATCTTTATCTCTGATATTTTCCAGAGAACTCATATTAATCTTATTTTCAAGTCCGTAGCCAAGTTCAATACGCATTTTGCGTTCGGATAACGCCGTCACAAATACAACACCGTTATTCTTTTCTTTTGAACCAATTTGGTATGTTCTACCAATTTCCAGTGCAGTTTCTTCAACACTTTTGCCATTCAACGAAGGTAGAATAACAACTGCAACCTCAGCACCTGATTTTTTCTGCAAATCCCACAATGTCATATTTAAGTCATCTTTAACCTGCTCAGACAAAATCTTAGCTTCATCAGCAATAAATCCTTCAAAATTTAATTGCTGCAGAGCATTTGCAGGAAGCATAGCAAACAACAACAAACATATAACCAACCATTTTTTCATACAAAAATTATATAATATTTATATAATTCTGTCAATAAAAAAAGGCGACACCCAGATTCGAACTGGGGGATAAGAGCTTTGCAGGCTCCTGCCTTACCACTTGGCCATGTCGCCATACTACTATAATAAAAAAGACATGAGTGAATGTCAAGGCTTGACAAAAGTTAAAAAATCGTAAATAATGGGAAAAGAATTGGAGGTATTTATATGTTAGAAGATATTACAATGAGCCCCCCCCCCCGAAATGCTGATGTAGCAAGGGTTTGCAGGGTATTTAAAAATGGCAAAAATAGCTTGACCTCTTGCCTTCCTGCCCTCCGTAAATGCGTAGCATTTACGCTAGCCGAAGTCCTCGTCACCCTCGGTATAATCGGTGTGGTTTCGGCAATGACGTTACCTACATTGGTTAAAAATCACCAACGAAAAGTTTTTGTAACTCAGTTACATAAGGTTTATAATGAAGTCCAACAGGCTTTTGAACTTTACATGAACGATAGAAATGCCGTAAACCTTTTGGAAGCGGGCTTTACATCAGAAAGCAAAATTGATGCTTTCGTAAACAAATACTTTAAAGTCGTTAAAACTTGCAGTGTAGATGATGAATTGTTACCTTGTTTTGCCTCTGAGTATAGCGACCTTGAAGGTAATGAAGGCGATGTGGCAAGTGAATCCGACTGTTTCAAAGCTTACGTGCTTGCAAGTGGAGCAACTATATGTTTTTCATCGGGTAACATTGGACAAATCAATGTTGACATAAACGGAACTGCAGAACCAAATATAGCGGGCAGAGATCTTTTTTACATGGGTTGGGTAAAAGATGGTACTTTAGATGAGTACTTTATATCAGATATCAATGGAAATTACAGATCAGGAGATGTTGCACAATTGCGCGAAGATGCCTATGCCCAATGTAAAAACTCCGGCACATACGCAGTCGGTTGTTTTGGTAAAATATTAAACGACGGCTGGGAAATGAATTATTAATCAAAAAGACTCGCGATTTGCGAGTCTTTTTTTGTTAAAAATCAAATAAAGATTTTATCGGTACATCAAGAGCATTCGAAATTCTTATTAAAGTTTTCAATCCGGGTTTATTAATATTAACCTCTATTTTCCCCAAATAATCCAAACTTATCCCAGATTTTTCGGCAAGTTTTTCTTGAGTCAAATAAGCGTTTTCTCTCAAAATTTTAATGCGTTTTCCTAGCGATTTATATATTTCAACTTCGTCCATTTGACAATTTTACTGGATATAGTAACATAATGTTACTGGATAATATCCAGTAAAGAGGTTAATATTTTTTGGAGGTTATATGGAAAAAGTTTTAACTAAGAAAATTTTGTGTGACTATGAGGAAGTAGTCGTGCAAGCAAAACAGGCGCCAAATGCGAGTGAGGATAAAGACCCAGCAATTGCGGATCGCGCTACGCTCGTCCGCAATGACGAAACGCCCTTAGTGCTTCAGTATCTTAGTGCCCTAGTGCCTTCTAAACGCTCAGCTTTCACCCTCGCCGAGGTCTTAATAACTCTCGGCATCATCGGCGTTGTGGCGGCTTTGACAATTCCTAATGCTATTAATAATGCAAGAGAACGAAAAAAAGTTGTTAAGTTAAAAAAAGTTTATGCTCAATTGTCTGAAGTATACGACAGAGCAACAAACGAAAAAGGGTTTATTAAAGACCGTCTTGCCAAATATCCAGGGATGTATGAGCCGAATTCTCACGTAGCTTTTAGAAATTATTTTATGACTTATTTTAAAGTTATTCGTGAAGGAGATTACAGTAATGCAACGGCTTATGCTGCTGAATGGAACTATATTTCCGGTACATCTTGGATTTATGCAAGAGATTGTAATACTTTTGCAACATTTTTGGATAATAGTGACACGGCATATATATTTAGTCTGGTACCCAATAATTGTACAAGTTCTTTCGGAGCTATGGCGGATAATATACCTATATGTGGTGAGATTTTTGTTGATTTGTACCCAAATCCCAAAAGTCTTAGTAAGCCCGAATGGAAAGATTACCCAAAGAGGACCGTCGGCAGAGATATTTTTTTGTTTCATGTAACAAAAGATAGTATTGTCCCCGCCGGAGTAAGTAGCGACTTATCAGAATGTTATAAACGAGGATTTGCTTGCACGCAATGGGTTTTGTTAAACGAAAACATGGATTACCTGCATTGTAATGATTTAAGTTGGAGTGGAAAACACAAATGTAAATAACTATTGTTGTAAATATATACAAAAGAACCGCTTTTAAAAGCGGTTCTTTTAATTTTGTCAATCCGTTATTTTGTTGTCGGATAGTAATCTCTTACGATACCTTTATAAGCATCTTCGTAAATTGCTTTGATATCTTTCATCAACGGATATGCAGGGTTTGCACCTGTACATTGGTCGTCGAATGCAAGTTCTACCATTTCGTCTAACTTAGCGTTGAAATCAGCTTCACTTACACCAAAGTCTTTGATTGAATTTGGCAAGTTGATTGCTTTCATCAATCTATCGATTTCAGAAATCAACAATTCAACTTTTTCGTCATCATTCTTTCCACCTAAGCCAAGTTCATCAGCAATCTGACCGTATTTAGCTTTTGCGTTAGGGAACTTGTATTGCGGGAAGATACATTGTTTAGCAGGACAATCAACAGCGTTGTATTTGATTATCTGTCTGATTAACAATGCGTTAGCAACACCGTGAGGTACGCTGAACATTGCACCAAGTTTGTGAGCCATTGAGTGGCACAATCCCAAGAAAGAGTTTGCAAATGCCATACCGGCAATAGTTGCGGCATAGTGCATTTTTTCTCTTGCGATAGGATCGTTTGCACCTTCTGACCAAGATCTTTCCAAATATCTGAATACAAGTTTTGTAGCTTCCAAAGCATTTGAATTTGTAAAGTTTGTACCCAAAGCTGATACGTAAGCTTCAACAGCGTGAACTAAAGCGTCAATACCTGATGCTGCAGTCAAACCTTTTGGCATACCGTCAACAAAGTTCGGATCGATAATTGCCATATTCGGTGTTAATGCGTAATCAGCGATTGCATATTTTACGTGAGTTTCGTCATCAGTAATGATTGCAAACGGAGTTACTTCAGAACCTGTACCTGATGTTGTCGGGATAGCAACCATAGTAGCTTTTTTACCCAAATCAGGAATAGAACAAATTCTCTTTCTGATATCCATAAATCTCATTGCTATATCTTCGAACACTGTATCAGGTTGTTCGTACAATAACCACATAATCTTAGCAGCATCCATCGGAGAACCGCCACCTAATGAAATGATTACGTCAGGTTCATAAGGTCTAATGATTTCCATTGCCTGATTAATTGTAGATAATGTCGGATCAGGTTTTACATCAAAGAAGATTTGGTGATCAATACCGATTTCATCCAAAACGTTTACGATGCTGTCAACAGCGCCGGAGTTGAATAAAAATCTGTCAGTAACGATAAATGCACGTTTTTTGCCTTGAAGTTCACGTAAAGCAAGATCAACAGCACCTCTTTTGAAGTAAACTTTTGGCGGAACTTTAAACCAGAGCATATTTTCTCTCCTTTCAGCAACTGTCTTGTAGTTCAATAAGTTTTCAACACCGATGTTACCAGAAACGGCGTTTTTACCCCAAGAACCGCATCCTAATGAAAGTGACGGTTCAAGTTTGAAGTTGTACAAATCACCGATACCACCTTGAGCTGATGGTGAGTTAATCAATACACGGCAAGCCGGCATTTTTTCAGCGAATTTGTTTACTCTTTCTTGTGTACGAGTATCTGTATAAAGGTCTGCAGAGTGACCTGCACCGCCTTTTGATACAAGTTCATAAGTCATTTCAGTAGCTTCTTCAAAATCTTTAGCTTTGTACATTGTCAAAATCGGTGACAATTTTTCTCTTGAGAACGGATCTTCCCAATCTACTGACGGTCTTTCAGCTAACAAAATTTTAGCAGTTTCAGGAACATCAAATCCTGAAAGTTCTGCAATTCTGTGAGCGCTTTGACCAACGATGTCGGGATGAGCTGTACCACGTTTCGGGTCAATAAACGGAAGGTCTATCATTTTCTTTTCTTCAGATTTGTTTAATAAATAAGCGCCTCTGTAGATGAATTCTTTTTTAACTTCTTCATAAATTTTGTCAACAACAACAACTGATTGTTCAGAAGCACAAATCATACCGTTGTCGAAAGTTTTTGACATAAGAATTGAAGAAACAGCCATTTTAATATCAGCAGTTTCGT